>NZ_RKRK01000004.1 GCF_003815035.1 Abyssicoccus albus | reverse complement strand
CACACCTGTTCCCATGCCGAACACAGAAGTTAAGCTCTTTAGCGCCGATGGTAGTTGGACTGACGTCCTGTGAGAGTAGGACGTTGCCGGGCAATACATATCAACCCCTCTCCTTCTTTTGAAGGTGAGGGGTTTTGTTTATATATTAGAAATGAATATTTATTTTATCTATATTGACTTCATTTTGTATAATAAATATATAGAATAGAAAGTTTGAGAGGAGGAATGATTTGTGATGATTTTATCAAGAATATGTACTATCGATGAAGTTGATCAGGTGATAAAAGATTTTCTTCCATATATAAAAGAGGGAACATTGATTCAATTAACTGGTGACTTAGGCTCGGGTAAAACTTATTTTGTGCAAAGGCTTGCGAAATTTTTAAATATCAATGGCCCTATTAAATCCCCTACTTTTACAATTGTTAAATCTTATCCATTTAAACTGAACGACTTTCAAGGTGTATTGCATCACATGGATGCTTATCGTCTTGAAGATAGTGATGATTTTGCGTTATTCGAAGATGTTTTTAATAATGAAAATGGAATATCGATTGTTGAATGGCCTATATTTGTAAAAGATGAAATAGATCAATCTTCTCTTTCAACAATTCATGTTAAGATTAATTATACTGATGATATGGATGAGAGACAGTATATTATAGAATAGAGGTGTTATGAATGAGTCAATATCAATTGGTGCTTGATGCATCAACAAAGACATTGCTTGTTGGACTACATATTGATGATCAATTTACCGATGAAGAAGTTATTTCAGGGCGTATGCAACATGCAGAAAATATCATTCCAACGATTGAAAATCTTCTAAATAGGAACAGTATTACAACAAAAAATTTGGATGTAATGTATATATGTACTGGTCCTGGTTCTTATACTGGAATAAGGTTAGCTGTCATGACAGCTAAAATGTTTGCTTATACACTTTCTATTGAGTTACGCGAAATATCAACGCTTGGACTAATGGCAAGTTGTGTCCGTTCAAAAAATGGTTATGTCATTCCATTAATAGATGCTCGAAGAGAACATGTGTATAGTGGTTTATATCACTGGGGTGATGATCGTTTGGAATTAGTTCATGATGATCGATATTTACATATTAGTCAAGTTAAGACATGGGCATCAGAGTATGATGCTCATATCATTTGTATGCATAATGAATTAGAAAGTATAGATGCTGTAAAGAATGTTCAATTGACGAGTAAACATTTAAATTTTTTGGAATATCAAGTGATTGATAATGTATATTCACTCGGACCTAAGTATATAAGACAACCGGAGGCAGTGAGAAATTGGCAACAGAATCAATTGAAATAATTCCAATGCGAGCTGGTCATTTAGATAAAATTAATGTAATTGAGCAACAAGTTTTCACATCGGAAGCTTGGCCTATTAAAACTTACTTATATGAATTGAAAGAGAATCAATTTGCGCACTACTTTTCTCTGTTAAAAGATGGATTGGTTATAGGATATATTGGACTTTGGATTGTGATAGATGATGCCCAAATTACAACGTTTTGTATTGATAGAGCATATCAAGGAGAGGGGTATGGTGATAAATTATTATCACATTGTATTCATTATGCATCAATGCGTTGTATTCGAATAAGTTTAGAAGTGAGAGAAAGTAATCACAGTGCGATTCGATTGTATAGAAAACACGGATTTGTAGACGGTGGAGTTCGTAAAGCATATTATGGAGACGGTGAAAATGCATTAGTCATGTGGAGGTATTTATCATAATGAGTGAATCTATAATTATTGCCTTTGAATCAAGTTGTGACGAAACAAGTGTTTCAGTGGTAAAAAACGGAAATGAAATTTTATCAAATGTCGTTGCGAGCCAAGTTGAAAGTCATGCAAGATTTGGTGGCGTAGTACCAGAGGTTGCGAGTAGGCATCATGTTGATAACATGCTATATGTGATTGACGAAGCGATTCAACAGGCGAATATCTCGATAGAAGATATTGACGCTGTTGCAGTAACGAAAGGACCAGGTCTCATTGGAGCATTATTAATTGGTATTCAAGCAGCAAAAAGCTTTGCGTTTGTACATAACATTCCGTTAATTGGTGTGCATCATATTGCTGGTCATATTCATTCTGTTCAATTTGATTATAAAGTGGACTATCCTGCAATTGCATTGGTCATCTCAGGTGGCCATACTGAATTAGTTAGAATGGCGCGACAAGATCATTACGAAGTCATCGGAGATACTCAAGATGACGCCATCGGGGAAGCATTTGATAAAGTTGCTCGTGTATTAAAATTACCTTATCCTGGCGGTCCTCATATGGACCGTTTAGCGAAAGAAGGTCGTCATCGCTATGACTTACCAAGACCATTAATGAATGATGGAACATTGAACTTTAGTTTTAGTGGGTTGAAAAGTGCGGTGATTAATTTAGTTCATAATTGTGAACAACGAGGCGATAAAGTAATTGCTTCTGATTTAGCATATGATTATCATCAAGCAGTGATTGATATATTACAGAAGAAGATCAATCTTGCAATGGAACATTATCCAGAGACGAAATCATTAATTGTCGCTGGTGGTGTAGCTCAAAATAGTCACATAAGGCAAGCGTTAATGGAAAGTTCTGAAAGATATGATTTAAACATTTTATTTTCAAGACCAAGCTTATGTGGAGATAATGCTGCAATGATCGGCGCTGCAGCACATATTAAATTGATAAATAATCAGTTTGAATCATTGTCATTGAATGGTCAGTCACAATTGAATATAGAAGAGGAAACAGCAGAGTAACATATGATATGTTATTCTGTTTTTTTTAATGTCAAGAGAGAACATACAATCTTGTACACAGGATGTGGATAAGTTGTATATAATGTGAGTGATTTGTGGATTAATTGTGCAATATTTATAATTCACCTTGTGGATAATGTGGATAAAGTTGTGAATATGTGTATATGACAACTATTAGACTGTGTATAACATTGTGATTAATTATAGAGTATCCTTATTATTATATTAAATTCAAATTTACACAAAATTAACGTCAAATTAATAAACTATTGCTAAAATAAAATGCTGGATAAAATTCTAGCTTAGTATACATAAAGGAGCGCTTCATATGACGATCCATCTTAAAAATATAACGATGCAATTTAAAGATACTGTCGCAGTAAATCGATTGAATTTAACAATTCCTGAAGGTGAATTAGTAAGCTTATTAGGACCATCTGGATGTGGTAAAAGTACGACGTTATTCATGATTGCGGGATTACTGACACCGACTGAAGGTGAAATTTATTTCAGTGGTGAAAATGTTACAAAAAAATCACCCGAAAAACGAAATATCGGTATGGTGTTTCAAAATTATGCATTATACCCTCATATGTCTGTATTAAAAAATATTATGTTCCCACTCAAAATGCAAAAAGTACCATCAAATGAAGCGAAAAAGCGTGCGATTGAAGCGAGTAAACTTGTTGAAATCGATCATCTTCTTGATCGTAAACCGAGTGAATTGTCAGGAGGGCAACAACAACGCGTTGCCATTGCTCGTGCGATTGTACGTGAGCCAGATGTATTATTGCTCGATGAACCTTTATCAAATCTCGATGCTAAATTACGATTATCAATGAGAGAAGAGATTAGAGAAATACAACAACGGTTAAATATTACAACATTATTTGTGACTCATGATCAAGAAGAAGCGTTGAGTATTAGTGATCATGTTGTTTTAATGAATCAAGGTAAAATTGAACAATTTGCAACACCGACAGAGATTTATAGTGAACCAACGAGTCTCTTTGCAGCGGAATTTATTGGGTCACCACCAATGAATATTTTTAAAGATGTAAGCGAAGCGCAATTAAAAGCACTTTGTCCTAATGTACCGTTTTCGAATGAGATTGCGAGTATTGGTATACGTCCAGAAGATTTATTGATTAAAGACGATGGTCTGAAAGTTACCGTAAAGCTTGTTGAGACAGTTGGTAAAGATACACTTATCACGGTAGAACATGATCATTTTAAACGATTTAAATTGTTTGTTCATAAAGATGAATATATTGAACAAAATGGTGAATATTATGTGCAAGTGAATCCCGAAAATATGTTGATTTTCGACAAGGAAGGTCAATGTATTCATCATGGAGGCATCCATCATGAAATCGGTTAAAGCCTATCTATATTTGTTACCTGCACTATTAGTACTTTCTGTATTTATACTGTATCCAATGGTGAAATCATTTTTGATGGCTTTCTATACGGACTATGACTATTTTACAGATGAAGTGAATGCATATGGATTTGATAACTTTGTTTATTTATTCCATGACAGTGAATTTCATCAAGCACTTTGGAATACATTCATATTTGTACTCGGTGTTGTGCCAGCATCTATTGTGCTCAGTCTACTCATTGCGATGATGTTAAATAGCAAAATAAATTTCAGAGGGTTGTTTCGTACGATTTATTTCATTCCTTTTGTTACAAGTGTTGTTGCTGTTTCAATTGTTTGGCGATGGATTTTTCATTCAGATTATGGATTATTTAACTACTTTTTATCTTTTGTTGGGATAGATCCAATCCCTTGGCTAACGAGTGCAGAATGGAGTATGCCCGCACTCATTATTCTTTCAATTTGGAAAGGATTGGGATATAACATCATTATATTTTTAGCCGGGCTACAAAATATAAATGAAAACTACTATAAAGCGGCACAAATAGATGGTGCCAATCGTTGGCATCGATTTATTAATGTGACGTTACCAGGACTTGCACCTACGACATTTTTCGTTTCTATCATTTCTATTATCAATGGATTCAAAGTATTTGATGAAATTTATGCTCTATTTAATGGGAAAGCAGGGATCGCAAATAGTGCCTTGACAGTTGTTTACTATGTATTTAATAAGTTTTATGGTGAATGGGAGTTTGGTATTGCAAGTGCAGCAGCATATGTATTATTTATCATTATTTTTATCTTTACAATGATTCAACTATATATCGGAAAGAAGAAAATTACATACTAGGAGGTTTATAAGATGAATCAAGTTGTAAGTAAATCGGTGCTATATATTATGTTAACTTTAGGCGCACTGTTTATGCTGTTGCCATTTGTATGGATGTTGTCTACATCTTTAAAACCATCACATGAAGTGATGGTTATGCCACCAGTATGGATTCCATCGGAATGGAAGTTTGAAAACTTTGTTGTAGCATTCGAGAAAGCACCATTTGCTAGGTACTTATGGAATTCAATCGTTGTGACCGTCTTATCGACAATTGGAGAATTGATTACAACAATTCTTGCTGCCTACGCCTTTAGTAAATTAAAATTTTTCGGGAAAGATATTTTATTTTCTATTTTGATTGCAACAATGATGATTCCTGGTGAAGTATTACTCATTCCAAACTTTGTAACGTTAAGTAACTTAGGGTGGATTGATCGTTTTGAAGCGTTAATTGTACCGTGGACAGCGAGTATCTTTTCAATCTTTTTATTACGTCAATTTTTTATGTCTATACCTAATGATTTACATCATGCAGCGGCAATTGATGGATGTAATGACTTTAGATTTTTATGGCAAGTGATGGTTCCATTGGCAAAGCCCGCATTGATTACTATTTTATTATTGAAAGCAATTGGTTCATGGAATGCATTTTTGTGGCCATTAATTGTCACGAATTCAACTGAGATGAGAACATTACCTGTTGGTCTAACAGCGTTTACAACGGAAGCAGGTACAAATTATGAATTATTGATGGCTGCGAGTACAATGATTATTATTCCGATGATTATTTTATTTATTATTTTGCAAAAATACATCATACAAGGTGTTGCTAGAGCAGGTATTAAAGGTTAATAAGTTTATAACATTAAAGGTGGTGGTGACCTGATTTAATACAAGTTGTGAATGAATTTGTAGATTGATACATAGTTTTTGGCAAAATTATATAATTTTTAAAGGAGTGTACAAAAATGAAGAAATCATTATTATTACTTTTATTAAGTTTTGTACTTATTTTAGCTGCATGTAATCAACAATCAGGTTCTGAAGAAAGTTCGAAAAATGAAGAAAAGAGTGAATCAGCATCATCTGAATCAACAGAAGAAAGTAAAGATGAGACAGCAGGTGACTCAGGAGAAAAGGCAGAAGTTACATTTTGGCATGCAATGAACGATGATCACGAAAAATGGTTAAAAGAAAAAACAGATGAATTCAATAAAGACAACGAGAATATCGAAGTAAAACTTGTAAATCAAGGAAGCTATGATGATTTAAGTAAAAAATTACTTGCTGCTGGTAAAGCAAAAAAATTACCGACAATTTCTCAAGCTTATGGTGAATGGATTTTAAACTACAAAGATAATGATTTAGTTGAAGATTTAAAGCCGATGATTGATGGAGAGAATGGATTTGAAAATTACGAGGACATTAATAAAGTCTTCCGTGAAGATAATACATTTGGCGAAGAAGTATTAGGTCTGCCATTCAATAAATCTACACGTGTATTATTCGTCAACAATGACTTACTTAAAGAAGCAGGAGTAGAAGCGCCTAAAACTTGGGAAGAGTTAAAGACTGCAGCGGAGAAAATGACAACAGAAAAAGACGGTAAAAAAGTTGTCGGTATGGGATTTGAAAATGGATTAGCACACGAAATTAGCATGTGGATTAAACAAGCTGGTGGAGAATTTATTGATGAAGAAAAACAACAAGTTAAATTTAATTCTGAAGAAGGTTTAAAAGCTTTAGAATATATTGATGGCATGTTAAATGATGGTACAGCACGTATGGCTGGTGAAGATGAATATTTATCAGGACCATTTACGAACGGTGATGTTGGAATGTACATCGGAAGTAGTGCTGGTATTGCATATGTTCAAAAGGATGCGAAAGATATTGATTGGACAACTGTACCGTTACCTAAAGGTGAAGAAGAAGCGGCACCATTCCAAGGAACAAATATTACAATGTTCAAAACAGCAGAAGACGCTGCGAAACAAGGTGCTTTTGAATATATGAAATTTTTAATTAGTGAAGAGAACACGACAGATTGGGCGAAAACGACAGGATATTTACCAGTGCGCACAACAGCACTTGAAAGTGATGAATGGAAGAAGTTTGTTGAAGAAAACCCAGCGCATAAAGCAGGAGTTTCTCAATATGATAATGGGTTCATCGAAGAACGTGTTCCAGGTGCATTTGCTATGAAAGAAGCGATTGCTAAAGAGTTAGATAAAATGTTATTTGAAGATGCGGAGCCGAAAGAAACGTTAGAAAACATGGAGAAAGAAGCTCAAAAAGCAATCGATGAAGCTAAATAATTTGTAAAGGTAAAATCAATATGGAAACGACTTTGAAGTTTTATAGAGGAACAAATACTATTGGTGGTACAACGTTTAGTATCGAATATAAAGATGAACGATTTATTGCTGATTTCGGTACGACAATGACTAGCCCATTGTATGATGATTTATTTGATGTGAGAGTGGATCGTATAGAAGATATGATTACATTAGGTAAAGCACCAGATATACCTAATTTTTATGACAATAATCATCAGAAAACAGTAGTCGGAATTAGCCATATGCATCTTGATCATAATGGGTGTATAGAGCATATTCCAAGTGATATACCGATTTGGACAAGTAACGGTTCAAAAACACTATATCATCATTTGACGGTCATTGAAGATGGCCAACCCGGTGTAACGAGTGATCGACTTACCGAGTGTGAAGTAAATCAATCATATTGTATAGACCAATACATTCATATAACATTTATTCCTGTGAATCATGATGTATTAGGATCGTGTGCGATACGAATTGATACACCTGACACATCAATTATGTATTCGGGTGATATTAAATTTGAAGCGCGCGATAAAGATACATTACAGTGGGTGAAAGAGAGTTATAATGTTGATTATTTGATCATCGAGACGACATCATATAGTTTTGATGAAGAGAACAAGGCTGAACGAATCGATGTAGATTTTGATGAAATCCTTATGACACATCAAAATTTTATACTCAACTTATATCATCGTAATATCGATAATATTATTCAATGGATTGATAAAGCTCGACAGTTAAATTATGAATTGATCGTCGATGAGAAAATTGCGTATTTAATTGAGCAATACTATAAATATGATTTATCACATGTTTCATATTATGATTCGGTTAAACCAGCTCAAACGGTCAACATACAATCTATTCGTAAAATTACTTTCGATGAGGCATTAGGTAAACAGAACGTTATTATTCAACATGATTACCGTAATATGCTTTTATTGAATAAAAAATCATTGTCTCATTATAAATATTTACACAATAATGGCATGCCACTTGGAGACTTTGATCCTAGTTTTAAAGTGTTAAAAGAATGGTTATTGAAACTAGATATTGAGTTTATTAGCTTTCATCAAAGAGGACATGCATCCATTGAGGAATTAAATAGAGTGGTTGAACTGATTCAACCAGGAGTGTTAATCCCTCAACACGGATTTCATCCTGAACGGTTGCAATACAAACATCGTATATTGCCGATCCCATATGAAGAATATGTGTTATAAACTTAAAAGAATAAAGGTTGGAATAAATCGTTGATTTATTCCAACCGAAAAAAGAGAAATTCGAAATCAAGTTTCGAATTTCTCTTTTTGTATACAAATATAATGTATACAGATATCTTATTTGAAAAGGATTCTTTATTGTTTATGACATATTTCATGTAATCAGAGTAAATCAGAAAAACTCTGAATACGAGGAGGAAATGAGCGGAAAATAGGCTGATAATCAGAGTAAAACGTAAATACTCTGAATACGGGAAAGAACTGAGTCGAAAATAGGTTGGTAATCAGAGTAAATCAGAAATACTCTGATTACGGGAAGTGAATGGCCCGGTTAATGATAGTTTATTTTATTTATCAATCATCTCTTCAAGTTCTATCTCAATAGACTCCCATTGACCTAACTTGTCTTGAATAATATTTTGAATTTTTTCTTTATCATATTGAAGTTCGGTAAGCCTCTCAATATTAGATACATTGTGCTCATCTGTCATTTGATGATTAATCGTATCGATTTCTGCTTCGTATTGCTCGATTTCTAAAAGTAGTTTGTCTCGTTCTTTTTCAAGTTTTCGACGTTTGTTCTTAAGTTCTTTCTCCTGTTGATAGGATGAATTTGCAGGTGATGTAGTTTCATTAGTTGAGGAATCAACTTGTACAGAATCTATCGCAGATTGTTCAGCTTTTTTTTCTAAGTAATAAGAATAGTTACCTAAATACCACTCATATTGATTGTCGTATAAAGATAGTATTTTATTTGCGATTGCGTCGATGAAATAACGATCATGAGAAACAAATATAATTGTTCCAGGATAGTTTGATAGAGCAGATTCTAGCACTTCTTTACTATCCATATCTAAATGGTTCGTTGGCTCATCAAATATTAGAACATTATGATCTTGAAGCATGAGTTTAGCAAGTTGTAATCGTGCTTTCTCACCACCAGATAAATCTTTCACAATTTTCAATACGTCATCTTGTGTGAAAAGGAATCGTCCAAGCACTGTTCGAATATATGATTCATTATAGTCTGGATAAGTACTCCATAACTCTTCTAATATCGTGTTATTTGTGAAAATCTCAGCTTGTGCTTGATCATAGTACCCAACCTTTACGTTCGACCCATATATGACTTCACCGTCGATTGGAGGAATTTCTTTAGCAATTGTTTTGATTAGAGTTGATTTACCTACACCATTCGGCCCTATAATTCCGATTCGATCATCTTTGTATATCGATAGATTTATATTTTCTTTCAATGGTTTATCATACCCGACTGTCAATCCTTTTAATGTGAAGACATCTTTCCCACTTTGCTTATGAATATCGAAGCTTAAATTCATTTCAGTTGCTTCTATCATCGGATTATCTAAACGATCCATCTTTTCTAATTGTTTTCGCCTAGATTTGGCCATATTTGAAGTAGATGCTCTAGCAATATTTTTCTGAACAAAAGTTTCTAGCTTTTTGATTTCTTTTTGTTGTGTAATGTAGGCTTCTTTAGCATCTTCAAGACGCAATTGCTTCTCTTTTAAATACGTACTATAATTACCGTGATATTTATCAAGACGATTAAATGTCATATGATATGTTTTATTTACAATTTTATCTAAGAAATAACGATCATGACTTATAATTAATAAAGCCCCTTCATATCTGATGAGATATTGCTCTAACCAATCAACGGTATCCATATCAAGGTGGTTTGTAGGCTCGTCTAACATAAGAATATCAGGTGAAGTCAATAATAGTTTAGCTAAGGATAATCTTGTTTTTTGTCCACCACTGAAACTCGCTATTTTTTGATCAAGGTCAGATTTATTAAACCCGAGGCCGGTGATGATTGATTCGATTTTATGGTCTATTGAATATCCATCTAGTGATTCAAATTTTGATTGCACCGATTCGAATTGTTTCAAGTTTTCCTCTGTTGGATCAACGGATATCGTATACGTTAATTCATCTAATTGATCTTTAATTTCTAGAGTATCTTTAAAAACAGACTTCATAGATTGGCGGACTGTCTCATTTTCTGTATAATCAAAGGTCTGACTCAAATAGCCTATTTTACACTGTTTTTTTATGCTCAAATCTCCAGAATCATAAGACTCAATTTGCGCTAATATCTTCATTAATGTTGATTTGCCTGCACCATTTTTACCAATTAATGCAATTCGATCATTATGTTGTATTTCTATCGATATATCTTTGAATATCGGATCTGTTGCATAAGATTTAGTTAATTGATTACCGTGTAGTAATATCATCATTTCACTTCCATTCTTTATAATCATACAACAATAATGACGTGTTGAAAATGTCAAACTTAATTCATAAATTTTGATATATTACATATCAGACATATGTATATGTATGATATAATAAATTACACTGTGAATACAATCACATAGGAGGAGATAAAGATGGATCATAGAAGTATTCCTCAAGCAACGATTGAACGGCTACCAATATACTATCGTCTGGTTACTCATCTTAAAGAGTCAGGTCAAAATAGAGTTTCATCTAAAGTGATTAGTGAACAATTAGGAATTGATGCGGCCACAATTAGAAAGGATTTGTCATATTTCGGTACATTTGGTAAAAAAGGATATGGCTATGAAGTTGACAAGTTATTATATTTCTTTGAAAAGATGTTAACCCCGAGCGGTAAGCGAAAAGTGATATTAATTGGTGTTGGTAATTTAGGGAAGGCTCTTCTTCAATATAAATTTAAGCAGCTAGATGAATCAATGGAAATTATTGCAGCCTTTGATACAAATAATAGTATATTAAGAGAAAAACTGTCGGTTCCCCTATATGACGCTTCAGATATGACGTTATTTATAAAGGAACATCACGTCGATATCGCTATTTTAACAGTCCCTAAAGAGGATGCGCAAAATGTTGTAGACAACGTGACAAACGCTGGAATTAAAGGTATACTTAATTTTACACCGACTAGAATTACAACACGGGAAGGAATATACGTGCAAAATATAGACTTGAGTGTTGAATTGCAGTCATTGATATATCGAATGAATCATGAATTGTAATTATAAATATCAATATAAATATTATTTAAATAACTCGTGAGAGAATATTTTTAAACTAATTTTTTAAGGGAGTGTTATAACATGCTAACTTTAGGCATTGTAAGTCAAACAGGTCTGATAATTATTGCTGTGCTTGCTTTAATATTATTTGGGCCTAAAAAATTACCTGAATTTGGTAAAGCGATGGGAAGTACGTTGAAAGAGTTCAAAGATGCTACTAAAGGACTTGCAGATGATGACGATGAGGATAAAGATAATGCTAAAACTAAATCAAGTGAAGACAAATAATTTATAATTTTAATAATGTGACCTACTGGGTCGCATTTTTTGTGTGAAAGGAGTGAGGAGATGAAGCAATACGATATTGATGAACAAAGAGAATTGTCTGAACATATTCAAGAACTTAGGAATCGTGTAATATTAGTACTGGTTGTGTTTGTGATTGCATTGATGGTAAGTTTATTTTTTGCGAAACCAATTATTGAATACTTACAACATATTGAAATTGCAGAGCATTTTAATTTACATGCGTTTAAAGTGATTGATCCTCTACGTATTTATTTATCTGTATCGATTGTAATTGCATTCATTATCGTCTCACCACTGATCATGTATCAAACATGGGCATTTGTATCACCTGGACTCCACGAAAAAGAGCAAAAGGCAACACTGAGTTATATACCATTTGCGATACTATTATTGATTCTTGGTATTTTATTTGGTTTTTATGTTGTTGTTCCATTGGTCATTAGATTTACGACGTTATTAAGTGCTGATATGGGCATCGAGACAACAATTGGGATTAATGAATATTTTTCATTTCTTTTCCAAATGACCATTCCATTTGGACTTATTTTTCAATTTCCAATTGTATTATTGTTTTTGACAAGGCTTGGTATTGTGACGCCGATGATGCTTAGAAAATATCGTAAGTATGCATATTTCATTTTATTTGTCGTCGCATCATTTATTGCACCACCTGATATTATGACACATGTATTAGTCACGTTACCACTCATTGTGTTGTATGAGATTAGTATTTTGATTGCAAGAATTGGATATAAGAAAAGGTTAAAAGCAGAAGAACAAGCACTTCTAGATGAGCTTGATAAATAGATATAATAAGTTAGATGATTATGGAATAATCATTTATAATCATAATGACACTCGTTTTATTAATCAACATATTAAAAAACAACCGACTCCACTTCGTATAAGGATGATGGGTCGGTTGTTCTATATTATATTAATCTGTTTATTAGATTTTAATATTAATAGTATCGAAATTAATTATTTTTTGTAGAGTACTTTACACTTTAATTGAGGTATAAGTTGTATTAAAGTAGATTGATCTTCTTGAATCAATTGATAATGACTGACCTCCATAAACTGCTTGAATGACTGGAAGTCCTCTTTGTCGATGAATCGTATTTCAAAATATTTTAGACCACTATATTCCGTACTGATATCTAACATTTGATAATTATCTTGAGTTGACTGTAAATGTAATCCAACATGGTGATGATATTGTCCAGTATGAAGCCATATCAATTTACTTGATGAATCTCTAGTATCGAAGCCAAGGCCATCAACGAAAAAGTTAATATATCGTTCTTCATAAGGGATGTTTAGGTGGATAAATCCTATTTCAGTATTGTCATCTATTTTTGACAAAGGTACATGACTTAAAGAAGTCAGCATTTGATAATCAAATGGTTTACCGTTTATTTCAGTCGATTTTGGTGTATCAAAATCTGAATAGAAAATTAATCTATTCCCTTCAGGATCGATGACGTTAAACCCTATGAAATCTCCGTAATCTAGTGCATCTTCTATTGGATAACGTTTAGCAACCAAAAAGTTAAACAACTGACTTAATTGTTCAATTGAAGATAGTTTAATCCCTATGCTTTCTAATATATTACTTTCAGGTGCATCTTCATCAATTTCATGAAGAATAATTAAAGGTTTTTCCGCCACTGCAACGATAGTTGCTTGTTTATCTTTTTTATAAGCAGTAAACCCTAACCAATGCGTGTAAAAGTATATACTATTATCTAGATTTCGACAATTTATGTGGACGGTTCCGACGTGAGTATCATTGAACATAATTCCAACTCCGTATATATGAAAGATATTTTACTTTACTATAATATTACGATATATGTATTTTATTAAATGTTTGTAACAATAAACTATATGTATAGATATTACAACTTTTGTTTATTATAATAAGAAATATAAACTAAGTATATATTGATTATTGTACTTAATCAAATTAATGTGTAACTTTTTATAATTTTTATTCTGTTATAAATTTTATTTTGTTAATATTAACTATTTTAAATAACAATATATTATTTATACTTAAAGATTTATATAAATAGTTAATAAATATGAATTGTCTTATTATAAAATTTTAATCTAGTCACTGTATACTAAAGAAATAAGAGATAAAGGAATTGAGCATATGAATAAATATTATAAAATTTTAACTGTATCTTTTCTTTCTTCAGCTGTATTTATTCATCCAATCCATAATGAAGATTTGTATGCTAGTACCGAAGAAGTACAAACAGGTCATGTCGATTCTGTTGAAACGACAGAGGTCACAACAGAATTAAGTAACAGCATTGATAATGAGGAGACTGTATCCAGTAGTGAAGAAAAAGAAACATCTACTGTTGAATCAACCAATACTACTGAAACAGTAACGCAAGAAGAAACAATGACCGTTGAACCAGTTGATGAAGATACAACAAATGAAGCAATCACTGATGAAGTTTTAAGTGAACCTTCTACTGACGAAATGAATACAACATCAGATTCATCAGAAATAAAGTCTGAAGATTTGGTCCCAGAAATGAATCAAACAAGTGATGAAGTATTAACCCCACCTATAAATGAAAATGAGAATACATCGTCAAATGATGATTATAATAGCAATGAAAAACCTTCAGCCGATATAGATACAAATCCACCTTCTAATAATGGGTCAAATCAAGAGCCCACTGAAGAACCAACAACAAATGAACCAACGAATGAACCGACAAACGAACCAACAAATGAACCGACAAACGAACCAACGAATGAGCCGACAAACGAACCGACGAATGAACCGACAAACGAACCAACGAATGAGCCGACAAACGAACCAACGAATGAACCGACAAACGAACCAACGAATGAACCGACAAACGAACCAACAAATGAACCAACAAATGAACCGACAAACGAACCAACGAATGAACCAACGACGAATGAGCCGACAACGAGCGAACCTTCAACAGATGAGCCAGTAACGGATAATCCAACGACTGATGAGGATCCATCAGATGATGGTGTTTCAAAAACTGAAGATCCATTAAATAATATTAAATCATTGAATGAACAAACTAAGAAATTATCAGACTTGATTAAGTCATTGAATGAAAGTTTCAATCCTATGGAAATTGAGAAGTTATATTCTAGTATAGATAATGAAGTCGTTACAAGTGTTACTGAAAGTTTAACGTTGGGGGACATAGAGAATATTTCACTAGATGAAGATACGAAAGAAGAAGCAGTTGAATCTACAGAAGAGTTCAAAGAGTTAGTAAAACAATATAAAGAGAGTTCTGATGAGGAGAAAAAAATCATCAAACAACAAATGCAAGATGTACAACTTGAGGAAGCACCTTCTGATGAATTGCCAAGAACAGGTGAATCTCAGACATCATTGAATGTATTGATTGGATTATTAATTTCGATGATTGGTGCGTTTGTGTTAATTTTTTCAAAGAGACGTACTTAAAATTATTATGAATCGATGAAAGAATTTTATAGTTATTGAATTTAATCACTTTAAAATATTAATATATCGTGCTTTCTAGATATCTGTGTAATGCAGATATCTTTTTATTTTTATAATTGTATTTATAATTCTAAAGTCTTTAGTGCTTTAACTTTATAAAGTATTGAGTTTTATACTATAATTATAAGACATATAACAAAAGTACTCTTAATTATGATTAATTATTGTAAGGTTTGGAGAGGTGAGAGGAAATGTCGAGTAAAATAGAGAAGTTAGAAAATAAGCTTGGTGAGTTATCACGAGAAATCAATGAAAAGAAAATACCTGTGATGATTTTATTTGAAGGACCTGTTGCATCTGGTAAGTCACGTTTATCTAATGAATTATATATGAAGTTAGATGCTAAGTATACTGAATTTATTGCGACTAAAATGCCCTCCGAAGATGATTTAAGGTATCCATTTTTATATTCATATTGGAAGACGTTACCAAAGCGTGGAAGTTTTAATTTATATTTTAGAAGCTGGTATGCCCAGTTTATTCAATATAAAGAAAACCGTCTAAAGAAATCTGTTTATGAAGATTATGATGTGTTAATCGAGCAAATTAAACATTTTGAAGAGATGTTGATTGAAGATGATTATGAAATTATTAAGTTTTATTTAAACATTGATGATGATAAACGAAAAGAACATATCGAAAAAACAAAGAAGAACCCTCTGACAAAATGGAAAGCAGAAGAATATGAGCAAGCGATTGATGAGAGTGTATATAAAGAAACTATGGATAAACTCATGAAGAAAACAGATAGTAAACTTAGCCCTTGGCATAAAATTGATTATACAGAACGTGAAGAAACCGTTGAAGAAATGTATGAAATCATTATTGAAGCATTGGAAGATGCGTTAAAACGAAAATCTAAAAAAGATGAAAAACGTGAAGTCGATGGTGACTTCACAAAAGATTATAAAGCAGAAATTTTAACGAATAATAAAGAGAAAATTGATAAAGAAGATTACAATGAAATATTACCTAAGCTCCAACATCGCATGCGTGAATTGCAATACGCGCTGTATGAAAGAAAGATTCCGCTTGTATTAGTCTATGAAGGCATTGATGCAGCAGGTAAGGGTGGAAATATTAAACGGATACGCAAAGAATTGGATCCGACAGGATACAAAATCAATGCAATTAGTGCACCGACTGATGTTGAGTTAGACCATCACTACTTATGGAGATTTGCTACAGATATGCCACGAAGCGGTCATATAGAATTCTTTGATCGTAGTTGGTATGGACGGGTTTTAGTTGAGCGTGTTGAAGGATTCGCTTCAGTTAATGAATGGAAACGCGCTTATGACGAAATTAATCAATATGAAAAAATGTTATCAGATGATGGTGCGATTATTATGAAATTTTTTATTACAATTGATAAAGATGAACAACAAGAACGTTTTGAAGATCGACAGGAAGACGAGCATAAGCAATGGAAGATAACTGAAGAGGATTGGCGTAATCGAGAGAATTGGGATTTATATATTGAAGCAAGTGAAGATATGATCAATAAAACCTCTACAGATTATGCACCATGGCATGTTGTCCCAGGAAATCAAAAGAAATATGCAAGAATTTATGCACTGAAAGAAATTATTAAAGCATGTGAAAAACGTTTATTTGGTGTGGAAAGATATTAAAGAAGAAATACAAAGACACTACTTTATAATGTAAGTATTTATAATAAAGGAAGTGTCATTATGTATAAAAATATAATATATAACATCTTAATTGACCACTGTTCACAGATATTCTATTCAAAAAAATTGTGAAATCGAACCTAATTATACCTAAAAACTTCAACTCTTTTTCTGTATTCAGAGTAAATCGAAAATACTCTGAATACGAGAGAGAAATGGGTCAAAAATAGGTTGGTATTCAGAGTAAATCGAAAATACTCTGAATACGAGAGAGAAATGGGTCAAAAATAGGTTGGTATTCAGAGTAAATCGAAAATACTCTGAATACGAGAGAGAAATGGTCGAAAAATAGGCTGGTATTCAGAGTAAATCAAAAATACCCTGAATACAGAAAGGAAATGAATCAAAATCCCAAACGGAAGAGTGATATGGTTCATGAGTTAAAAGCCGAAAGTATAAGAAAATTAGTTACTGCAAGTAGTTAAATCTTTAATAAAATAAAAGAAATAGCGATAAAATTTGATCCTCATCAAATTTTATCGCTATTTTTATTGTGCGGTTTACTTACGTCCCAGACTCTATTGTAATTAAAGTAATGATGCACACCTTTTTTAATCAAATTAGGATTTATTAAATAAAGAAATAGAATATTAGATTTGATAATTCTTGGAATTGTTCTAAATCTTTAATCGTATCTTTAAATGTAAATTGTAAAATCACTACAATAGTATTCATTAAAGCATGTGCAATAATAGGTACAATAATTCGGCCTGTCATGACATAGATTAATGAGAATACAAATGACATACCTAAATAAATGATAATGTGTGTGAAGTCCATATGTGCGATTGCAAAAATAAATCCACTAATTAAAAAGGCAATGGTAAATGCAACGTATTTATTAATTTTTAACGCATTGAAAATTTCACCAAATAATACTTTACGAAATACGAGTTCTTCAAGAATTGGCCCTAAAATTGCAACAATTAATATAAAGAAAGGATATTGAAAAGCGATTTCCATAATTTCCATCGTATTCTCGGATTGCATTGGATTTTTGAGTACTTGTGTATTAATGATTGAAGTAATGATTTGTGTAATATAAGCAAAGACAACTCCAAATACTAACCACCCAAGTGACACGAGCCAAGGTTGTCTATACTTCAGTTCGAAGTCAAAGGGTGCTTTAATCTTTATGAATAAAATACCTATAATGATTAAAGCAATAACAAATCCGATAATATTTGCAATCAATGATATTCTTGTTACGGCTTCTTCATCAACTTGACCTTGATTCATAATCATATATACTAACGCAACTGGCAGTACAATAAGTTGTGCCATAATATATAAGACGATGATACTAATGTGTTTGATCCAACGTGCTTTCTGATTCATTTAATAATGCTCCTATTCTAATTAATTCATTCAATGGACCTATTATATCATGGATTAAATTTTTAAAAAAACAAGAACAAAATAGTTGCAATTTTGACCAACTTTGATTAATATAATAAATGTATTAGCAATCAAATGTATAGAGTGCTAATACATTTGATAATATTTATAATAAAAAAATACTAAATAAGGGAGGATTTACAATGTTAAAACCTATAGGTCATAAAATTGTCGTAGAACGTACAGAAGAAGAAACTAAAACAAAAAGCGGAATAATTCTGACTGAATCAGCGACTGAGAAACCAGCAGAAGGAACGGTTGTTGCAATTGGTAATGGACGTTTGTTAGACAATGGAGAGCGAGCTCCAATCGAAGTAAATGTTGGAGAGCGTGTTGTGTTTGGTAAATTTTCTGGGACTGAAGTAAAACAAAATGATAAAGAATATTTAATTTTAGATGCTGATGAAGTATTAGCGGTTATTGAATAACTACAAGGAGGAATCTTATTATGGCTAAAGATCTTAAATTTTCAGAAGATGCTCGTCAATCAATGTTAAAAGGTGTTGATAAGCTTGCAAATGCAGTGAAAGTGACATTAGGACCTAAAGGACGAAATGTCGTATTAGATAAACCATATACAGCTCCACTCATTACAAATGATGGTGTCACGATTGCTAAAGAAATCGAATTAGAAGATAAGTTTGAAAATATGGGGGCAAAACTTGTCGCTGAAGTAGCTAATAAGACAAATGAAATTGCAGGTGATGGAACAACAACTGCAACTGTTCTAGCACAAGCTATGATTCAAGAAGGATTAAAAAACGTAACAAGTGGTGCAAATCCAGTTGGAATTCGTTCTGGAATTGGTAAGAGCGTCGAGAAAGCTGTAGCACAATTAAAAGAAATATCAGAAGAAGTAAAAGATAAAGAAGCGATTGCGCAAGTTGGTGCAATTTCAGCTGCTGATGAAGAAGTAGGTCGCTATATCGCCGATGCAATGGAGAAAGTTGGTAATGATGGTGTTATTACCATTGAAGAGTCACGTGGGCTTGAAACAGAATTAGAAGTTGTAGAAGGTATGCAATTTGATAGAGGATATGCATCACCTTACATGGTAACTGATAATGAAAAGATGGAAGCAGAACTTGAAAATCCATATATCCTGATTACGGATAAAAAAATCTCAAGCTTCCAAGATATCTTACCGTTATTAGAATCAATCGTTCAACAAAGTCGCCCAATTTTAATTATCGCTGACGATGTAGAAGGTGATGCGATGACGAATATCGTGTTGAATAAAATTCGTGGAACATTTACTGCTGTTGCTGTTAAAGCGCCTGGATTTGGTGACCGTCGTAAAGAGATGTTAGCAGATATCGCAACGTTAACAGGTGGTCAAGTGATTACAGATGATTTAGGTATCGATATAAAGAATGCAACACAAGATATGTTAGGAACAGCACAGAAAGTTAATGTGACGAAAGACAGTACAACAATTGTGGAAGGTGCTGGAAGTACTGAAGAGATTGAGAATCGTATTAGTGTCATTAAAGCACAAATTGAAGAAACAGATTCATCATTTGATCGTGAAAAGTTACAAGAGCGCCTTGCTAAGTTAGCAGGAGGAGTTGCAGTCATTAAAGTTGGTGCTGCAACAGAAACTGAAATGAAAGAACGTAAACTCCGTATTGAAGACGCATTGAACTCTACAAGAGCAGCTGTTGAAGAAGGCATTGTTGCAGGTGGAGGAACAGCATTAATCAATGTATATAAAGAAGTTGAATCATTACAATTAGAAGGTGATGAAGCGACAGGTCAACACATTGTGCTGAAAGCTTTAGAAGCACCAATTCGTCAAATAGTTGAGAATGCTGGACTTGAAGGAAGCGTAATTGTAGAACGCTTGAAGTCAGAAGATGTTGGTGTTGGATATAATGCAGCAACAGGTGAATGGGTCAATATGATTAAATCAGGTATTGTTGATCCAACGAAAGTAACACGTTCTGCATTACAAAATGCAGGAAGTATTGCATCAATGTTCTTAACAACAGAAGCGGTTGTAGCAGATATTCCTGAAGAAAATAGTCAAGATGCTGGCGCAGGAATGGGCGGCATGGGCATGCCTGGAATGATGTAATTATTTATCTTCATTTATAGAATTAAAACAGCGCGTAAAATTGTTTACGCGCTGTTTTATTTCATGAAATTCTTTTCTTCTTTTTCTTTCTTAACACTTCTGGAATATAGACGCAATATGGTTCGCTTTCCATGTAATCACCCGTCATTGCGTAAGCTCTTGATCTAGATCCTCCGCATACATTTCTAAACTCACATACTCCACATTTACCTTTATATTTATCTGGATTTCTTAAGTCTTTTAGAATTGGTGAGTTACGATATATTTCAGATAGTTTCTCTTCTTTTACACTGCCGACTTTGACAGGCAACAATCCACTTGGATAGACATCACCAGTATGTGAGACGAAGATAAATCCATTCCCGTCATTCACACCTTTAGGCGCTCTGCCTAAACCATCAATTGTTCCAGTTGTACCATTCATTAATGCTTGTTGGTATTGGATTGGAACTTCATCATGACCTTCTTTTTTATGTTCACGTTGTTTAGACTGAATGACAACTCGACGAAAATGTTGTGCAGCGGTTGTTTTAATATCGAAGTCTACTTCTTTCGACAATTGATACAACCATCTGAAGACTCTTTCATGCTCTGCGGGACTAATCATATCTTTCGTTTGACCACGTCCAGTTGGTACTAAGAAGAAGACACTCCACAATACACAATTCAGCTCTTTCACGAGTGCAGCCATTTCATCGAGTGTGTCTAAATTGTAGTTAGATACAACCGTGTTAATTTGTAATGGCATCTCAAGTTCATTTAAGTAGTTAATAGCATTCATTGTCAGGTCAAATGATCCACTCGTTCCTCTGAAATGATCGTGAATTTCAGCAGTAGGACCGTCTAAGCTGAATGCCCAACGTGATAAGCCGATATCTTTAGCAGTTTGCATTGCTTCTTTTGTCACATTAGGTGTTGCTGATGGCGTCATTGAAACACGTACACCTTTGTCTATGGCATATTTGGCTATATCAAAGACATCAGGTCTCATCAAAGGATCGCCACCCGTAAAGACTAACATCGCATTACCCATTGTTTTAATATCATCAATTAAAGCTTTACCTTGCTCGAATGATAGTTCTCTCGGATCTCTTCTAAATTGAGCTTCTGCACGACAGTGTAAACATTTTAATTCACAAGCACGTGTTAACTCCCATATTACAATAAATGGATTTTCATCGTAGTTCATATTGAATTGCATCGTCATCATCCTTTATTTAATCATATATTTATTTTACAACTTTATTGGTAGTATGAAATAATTTATTGAATAATGTCATTGTATCGTGTTATTTGATATTCAGTTGTGATAAATATCACGATTATAAAATAAGGTTCATAATAAATATATTATAAAAAGCATAAAAGTATATTGATATGTATGGTTTTGTCTTTTTTAAAATAATTATTCTGATGTGACGATTTATTAAAGCTTTAGTAATACACTTGAAAACGCTATATATAGTGTTAAATTTAAATTGTAAACACTATATAAAGGAATGGGGTATATTCTATGCATCATCAATTAGAAGATAAATTGCAACAACTTGTCCAAAGGGAAGAATCGATAGTTAATGAAAATGCGAATAAAGACGCTAATGTGTTTAATACATTACGTGATTTAACAGCAGGAACGGTTGCAAAGCATATTGGATTAGAGATGTTACCTGAGCATGTTAGAAAAGCTCATTTGAATGGTGATATTCATTTCCATGATCTAGATTATCATCCGTATATGCCGATGACAAATTGTTGTTTAATTGATATCGAAGGCATGCTAAAGCATGGATTTCAAATAGGAAATGCAGTAGTAGAGCCTCCTAAATCGATTCAAACGGCAGCAGCACAAATTTCACAAATTATTGCTAATGTCGCAAGTAGTCAATATGGTGGTTGCTCGGTCGATCGAATCGATGAGGTATTAAGTACATATGCACAATTAAATGAAGAGAAACATAGAATCGTTGCAAATCAATTTATTGCTGAAGCACGACGAGATGAATATATAAAACAAAACGTAGAGAAAGATATTAATGACGCAATCCAATCTCTCGAATATGAAGTGAATACTCTGTATACATCGAATGGACAAACACCGTTCGTCACATTTGGCTTTGGATTAGGGACTGATCAATATAGTGTATTAATCCAACGCGCGATATTAAATACTCGTATTAAAGGACTTGGGAGAGATGGAACAACTGCAATTTTTCCAAAACTTGTTTTTAGTTTAAAAGAAGGTGTTAATTTAAAACCTAATGATCCAAACTATAATGTGAAGCAATTGGCTTTACAATGCAGTATCAAACGGATGTATCCTGATGTATTGAACTATAAGGCATTGTCTGAAATGATCGGTGACTTCAAAGTGCCAATGGGGTGCCGGAGCTTCTTAAATGCGTATGAGGAACATGGCGAATATATCAATAATGGGCGATTTAATATGGGTGTAGTGACACTCAATTTACCGAGAATTGCGATTGAATCAAAAGGTGATCTTGATGTATTTATGAATATATTGGATGCAAAATTAGATATCATTAAAGATGCATGTCTTTACCGAATAGAGCGATTAAAAGAGGTTGAGATCAAGAATGCACCCATCTTATATGAACATGGTGCTTTCGGTAAAAAATTTAAAGATAATAAAGAGGTTGAGGCATTATTTTACAATAAGCGCTCAACTATTAGCATAGGTTATATTGGACTATATGAAGTTGGAACGTTGTTGTATCATCCCCAATGGGAGGCAGATGACGAAGCAATTGATCACGTTGAAAACATCTTAAAACATATACATCAATATGCGTTGAACCTATCTAATGAATACAATGTACAATTTAGCGTGTATGGTACACCGAGCGAATCTTTAACAGATCGTTTTGCAAAACTTGACATGGAACGATTTGGGTATATAGAACATGTGACGGATAAAGAATATTACACAAACTCCTTTCACTACGATGTTAGAAAGAAAGTATCACCTTTTGAAAAATTGGACTTCGAAAAAAGGTTTGCTAAATATTCTACAGGTGGATTTATTCATTATGCGGAATATCCAACCTTAAAACATAATCCAAAAGCGCTAGAGACAGTGTGGGATTATGCTTACGACAAAATAGGATATTTAGGGACAAATACACCGATAGATCATTGCTATGAATGTGAATTTGAAGGTGACTTTACACCGACTGAGAAAGGTTTTAAATGTCCCAACTGCAATAATACGAATCCTGACACGACAGATGTCGTCAAAAGAACATGTGGTTATCTAGGTAATCCATTAAAGCGTCCTATGGTAAATGGGCGACATAAAGAAATATCAAATCGTGTGAAGCATATGGAGAATAAGTGATGTCTAAGTATGATGGACAAGGGTATATCGCCAGAGTGATGCCTGAAGTATATACGGATGGGGAAGGGATTAGAGTGAGCGTATATGTATCAGGATGTACTTTTCATTGCAAAGATTGCTTTAATGCAAGCATTTGGGGTTTTAATAAAGGACGTCAGTTCGATGAATTAGTACTTGATGAGATAATTAATTATTTAAGGAAACCTTATATTCAAGGGGTATCAATCTTAGGAGGGGAGCCATTACAAAACTTAATTATTGTAAATCCCCTTATAAAAAGAGTAAGAAAAGAATTTGGTCAGGAAAAAGATATTTGGATGTGGTCTGGTTATATGAGAGAGTATATCGAACGAGATCCTGATTTAAAGGATGTATTAGATCAAATTGACGTATTAGTAGATGGACCATTTGTTAATTATTTAAAAGATTTGTCTTTGAAATTTAGAGGGTCGCATAATCAGAGAATACATTATTTATCAAACCAACAATAAATAGGCAAAACAAAAAAGGCACTGACTAAGTCAGTGCCTTTTTTAAGGTTTCATTTAAATTATATTATAATTTAACGATGTTAGCTGCTTGAGGTCCACGTTGGCCTTCTTCGATTTCGAATTCAACAGCTTGTCCTTCTTCTAAAGTTTTGTAACCTTCACCTTGAATTGCTGAGAAGTGAGCGAATACATCGTCTCCACCTTCAACTTCGATGAATCCAAAACCTTTGTCTGCGTTAAACCATTTTACTGTACCTTGTTGTGTCATAATATAATGACCTCCATATAAATTATTATAAAACCTTGCCTTACTAAATACTAAAAAAATTCACATATTACAAAAAGTACCGAACAATTACACGAACACGATTACTTTTTGTAATATGTGAATTAGTTGTTCTTTGTAGTTATTGATCTTATAAACCAATTGTACACTGATAGATGACCTTTGTCTAGTAAAAACAACAAATATTTTAAAATAATACAAGCGATGCAAGCCAAAAGGCTGTCGCATCACTTGTTTATGAGAGAAAATTATTTTTTATTTACAGATGCATCGTAGATAGAATCGATTGTATCTTGTAAGTTTTTGTTAAATTCTTCATCAGATTGAGATTTACGTAAATCATTGATTAATGCACGTGAGAAGCTTGCAATGACACCTTCGTTTTGAGCAAGTTTTTCATTAGCATCTTCTCTAGAGTATCCACCAGATAAAGCAACTACACGAACTACACGTGGGTGATCTACTAATTCTTTGTATGCATTAGGTTTAGTAGGGATCGTTAATTTTAACATTACTGGTTGTTCTTCTGATAATTGATCTAATTCTTTTAAGATTTCATTTTTAAGTACTTCTTCAATTTGTTCTTTATCTTTTGCGTCGATATTTACTTCTGGCTCGATAATTGGAACTAAGCCTTTAGCAATGATTTGTTTACCGACTTCAAATTGTTGCTTAACAACTTCTTTAATACCTTCTTCATTTAATTCCATAATGTTAGAACGCATTTTAGTACCAAAGATGTTACGCTCAACAGCGCGGTCTAATAATGCATCTAATTCAGGCATAGGATTCATCAGTTGAACACCATTTTCAAGATCAGCTAACCCTTTGTCTACTTTTAAGTACGGTACAACACCAATATCTGATAAATAATCAGCAGTGTATTTACCGTCGATTTTTGAATCCATAGTACGTTCGAAAAGAATAGCACCAACGACTTTATCTGAAGTGAATGCTGGTGATGTAATAATACGTGAACGCATTTCGTGAACTAAATCGAACATTTCTTGTTCATTTGAGTATTCACTTTCGTCTACACCATAAGATTTCAATGCTTTAGGTGTTGAACCACCTGATTGGTCTAATGCAGCGATAAATCCTTTACCATTTTTTGCGATTTCTAAGTGTTCTTTATGCATGAACAACTCTCCTTTGAATTTATATTTAATCCACTTATATTTTATAATAGTTACTCGGTATATACAATCGTTTAACCTTTATATTGGTGTCTCTTTTGTGAATTTTTTTACAAACATTTAGCTTTATCATATAAATTTATATATATATATATATATATATATATATATGAGTTAAAAATTTACAAAAAATTAAACAATTGTTATTTGTCGAATGTTAAAATAAATGTATATCAATAGGGAGGTAAATAATGAAAAAAATATACATAGTTTCTATTACTAGTTGTTTGTTACTGTCAGCATGTCAAAGTTCATCAGAAGATAATAACGAAAATTCAACAGAAGTAGTTGAAGATAAAGAAGTGAATGAGAATGAACAATCATCACAAGAGAATTCTAATGAAGAAGAAACAACAGAAGAGTCAAAAGCTAAGAAAGCAGAAGGTGATGAACAGGAAAATTCTACTGAAGAAATAGCAGCAGTTGAAGATAATGAAGGTTCTGAGGATGAAGTAACTGAAGAGTCAGAAGAAGATACATCTAATAATAGTAACTCGTTAAGTGGAGATGTGAGTTGGATATCTGAAGATGGTTCAATAGATATAATGGATGAAAACTTTATCAAATCAGCGTTAGATGTTAACACTGAAGGGTTTGGCAAATTTAAAAATGGACTTCCTATGAGTGAAATAGAGAATAAGTATGAAGTGACAAGTAGACGTGGAGGTCTAATTGGTATTGGACCAACATTTGAGTTTAATGAATTGGTAGTTTTACCTGATGAGAAAAAAGGTGAAGTTGCTAAAGTTGGAATAGCGGATATCCATAACGATGAATATGGCGAAAAAGAAATTCGTGAAAAGTATGGCGATCCATTCCACAGAATTATTAGTAATACTACTGATCAAACGGGTAAAGTTTTATATTTTCATGAAAATCCTCTTCAAAATGAAATGTTAGTGATGAATTTTGATGGTGAAAAAATAAGAATGGAAAAGGTACCAATAAATAGTACAATGTTTCTAACAGTAAATTCAACAACATTAGATGCAAGTGAATTTGCATTGAATTATAGTAATATGGATTCAAGTATTGGTCAACAAATAAAGGATGAATTTAAAACAATGGGTTACATTCCGAAAGTCATTGGCAATGATAAGATGATTACAAGTAGGACCTTTTTCTTTGGGAATCATGGTGGTGGTGACACATACATTAAGTCTAGTGATGGTGAAATTATGATAGCAACTCAAGATTCACCAGGGTATGATGGATATGATATTCATGCTTTATTTTACTTTACTGCTTATACACCGAATGATGGGGTAGTCGACTTAACTCAAGATCCAATTTCTAATCTTTCAACTGCTGAAGCATATGGTAATGAAGTGAAACCAGAAACTGAAATGGAGAAATATGTATTTGCTGATAATGGTAAAGTGTATAAAGCTACATTCAATCAAGATAATATTGCGGCAGGTACGTATGCAAAACCGAATATAAAAATTGATAGACATGGGAGAGACATGTTGTTTAAGCCAATTGATGATGCAGAAGTACTCAAACTGTTTAAAGAAAGTATTAATAGACATATCTGGCCTTACAACAATGAACACGAATATCAAGGGGAATAAAATTTTAAAAGAGTCTAGGATAAAAGTAGTTCAATAAGCTCAAAAAAGAGTTATAAAAAATGAATTACTTATGCCTAGACTCTTTGTATTTCTTGTCGTAATCAGAGTATTTGTGATTTTCTCTGAATACGAGGTTGATTTTGATTGATTTTCCTGTGGTATTCAGAGTATTTACGATTTACTCTGAATACGAGGCTGATTTTGATTGATTTTCCTGTGGTATTCAGAGTATTTACGATTTATTCTGATTGCAGAAAAAGAATCGAAGTCACTAAATAGTATTTTCTTATCTAGTTAAAAATAAATAGAATATTTATCTTGTAATGTCCAAACATCTTTCTATTATAACAAATTAATAGTTTTGAACCGCTTCTATAATATCCTCATCACCGTCTATAATTTGAAATTCCTTACCGATGGTATTATCGTTGTTAATTACTTGTAACAACACATCTGCAACTGCTTCTCTTGAAATAGAACCTAATTCAACCTGTTCGGCTAAGTTTACTTTACCAGTACTCGGTGTGTTTTCAAGTTTACCAGGATGAACAATTGTATAGTCTAGTCCTGATCCTCTTAACCAAATATCCGCATAGTGCTTTGCAATGACATACGGTCTGAACGATTCAGGGGCTTCTTCTATCGCCTTACGTGTTGTATCAAATGATGAAACCATAATGAATCGCTTAATATTTTTTGATTTAGCAGCTTCTATTACTTTAACCGCACCATCTAAATCAATAAACATGGTTTGATCCGCACCAGTATGACCACCAGAACCAGCCGAGAATACGATTGAATCGATATTGTTCAAACCATCTTCAATGGTTTGTTGGTTGTCCATTAAATCAATCAATCTCGTCTCAACTCCGATTGAGTTAAATTGTTCTATCTGGTCTTCACGTCTAACCATAGCGATTGGATTATGCTTACCTTCGTCCTTCATTTTATGAACAAGTTGTTTCGCAACTTGTCCATTTGCACCTACGATTAATATATTCATATGAACACTCCTTATCGATTAGTTATTTTAAGTGTAACAATGGAATGATTTTGTGTGAAATATATGGCTTATAAAAGTCAGTAGAGACTAGAAGCTTGAAAGATGAGTACATCTACATATATAAACTATTAAGATTTATATTTTGTTTAAATCTATCTTAATGAGTATATTAATAAGTATAAGTAAATAATATAATTACAAAGAAAGAAGGATTTAAATGACACAATTAATTCCATATTTAACTTTTGAAAACACGAAAGAAGCTTTAGAATATTACGAAAGTCTATTCGGAGCAAAAAACATTAACCGCATGCCTGTATCAGCGGAACAGGCAGAACATTTTGGTGTTGAGCAAAGTGATGCGGATAACAGTACGATGCATGCGGAGTTCGAAATTTTAGGTCATAAGCTTTATGCTGCGGATCGATTTGGTGATGATGCTGAATTTACAGATGCAATGAAACTATCGTTGTCTTATGACAAGACCGATAAAGAAAATAGCGAAGCGGTGAAACAATTATTCAAAAAAGTAGCAGGCGATACTAATTCGATCGTTGTTGCAGAACTAGACGTTCAATTTTGGGGTGGAGAGTTTGGTGCTGTAAAAGATAAGTATGGTATTCATTGGATGTTTAATGGTAATTAAAATTGTTTTAGACTACTAATGATGACCAGTGATAGAACAATAGTGATTATTTATTAAATGAATAGCATTTAAAATAAGGTTAAGACAATATAGCGAATATGCCATATTGTCTTTTTTGTAAGTTTTAAAAACAAGTAATTAAGGTATAATATACATATAATTAATAGAATATAAACAAAATGAGGGGTATACATCAATGAGACTATTTCATGTGAGTGAGCAGAGTGATATTGATCAATTTGAGCCGAGAATGCATGATGAATTAAAACGTGAGGTTGTATGGGCAGTGGATGATGATCATTTACCTAATTATTTGTTACCTAGAGATTGCCCAAGAGTTTGTGTCATTAACCGCAAATTAAATACGTATCAAATTGATGTGCCTAAATCTTATAAAGAAGAAGTGTTGAAGAAGAAAATTTATATTTATGAAATGCCTCTAGAACAATTTGAAGAAATTGACTCAAATGCAGGTTACTATATTTCTACTGACGTTGTTAAACCATTAAGTGTGAATACTGTAGCCGATTGTGTTCGAGCTCAACGTGCTTTTGATGTGAAACTTGTATTTAATGAAGCGTTCAGAGAAAGAGCTGAGAAAGTTGCTAAATCAAAAGGTGAATGGTCAATTATTCGATATAGAATATAAGTAAATAAATTATTAAAGAGTTTAAAAATTAATTGATATAATTAATAACTGCATATAATAATATCCAATACAAAAATTAAATTTCTTATATGTCTATACTTGTTATAGCAATAAAAGTACATAATAAAATAAATGAATAAACATAAATTAATAGAATTGTGGTGATTGTATGAAAGTTGGTATTGTTGGTTTCGGATTATCTGGTGTCAGTGTCCTTCATGAGTTAGCTTCTTATCCTCTATTTAAAGAAATGGATATTTATATCTTTGATAAACCTTCTCGTTTTGCAAAAGGAGAACCGTTTGAAGATGATGATAAGACATTATTGTTAAATATGGAACGTAAAGATATGAACTTCAAAGCACATACGACACCGCTGACATTTGATAGTTATGTCAATTTACATCATCCACAATATCAATCATTAAATTATTTACCTAGGAAGTTTTTTGGTGAATATTTATATAGTCAATACGAAGCGTTATATGACAATATCGGTGATGGTATTACCGAAGTGTATCAACGTGTTGACAGTATAGAACGTAATAATGATGGATCCTTTGATTTGAATGTCAACGATGCCATCTATCGCGTTGATGCACTTTTCTTATGTATTGGAACATTACCGTTGCATGATCCTTATGAACTTCAAGGCACACCAGGCTATCATTATTTACCATATCCATTGAATAAAAATATTACCAATATTAACGATGATGAACATATTGGTATCTTAGGTTCTGGTCTTGCTTCTATTGATATCATGAGGTATTTAATTATTAATAGTTATAATCAGCATATTCACATCGTGAGTCGTGGTGGTGAGATGCCAGCGGTACGTGGTTATGAGCAAGATGTTAGTTTGAAATATTTTATTTTGGAAGATTTAAAGAATTATGTTGATGACTATGAAACAATCCCATTAAATGTGCTAATCAAATGGTTCATAGAGGAATGTGAATTAAATGGAATTCCATACAAATCACTAGTTCATAGAAAACAAGGTCAAGTGACTGAAGAGTTGCAATATGACTTAGAACATTTAGATGAAGTAGGTCGTTATCAATCACTAATTAAAGCGGTTAATCCTGTTATTTCTTTTATATGGATACATATGACCATTGATGATCGTAAGAAGTTCTTAGCTGAATATGGTGATGCACTTAAATTAGACCTATCTCCAATGCCGCCACATGTTGCGGCGTGGATTATCGAACAGATTGAAGAAGGTTCAATCAAGTCATATGAAGATGTAGAACAGATTGAGTCGACTGAACAAGGGTTTAAGATTCATTTTGATTCAAGTCAGGAAGATTTAATGGTGAATCGATTAATTAATGCTACAGGTCAAATTTTAAATATCGAATCATTAAATGAAGATCATATACTTCATCAACTTTATAAACAACGTGTTATCGATGATCATCCATTAGGTGGAATTAATGTAGAACCGAGTAGTCAATGTGTTATCAAACCGGATGGGGAAGTATTAAATCAATTTATGGTGCTCGGTCATACAACTTCTGGTGTCAATTACGTGTCTAATTCAGTAAGTATACTACAAAAACAAGCCGCTCAAGTTGTGAGGCATTGGATGAATAATTAGGTTGAGGGGGATGAGAATATGTTGGTTAACAATACAGCATTAGTACTCGAAGGCGGTGGACTTCGTGGTATGTATACTGCAGGCGTATTAGAGTATTTCATGACGCAGTCATTATACTTCAAATATAATATTGGTGTCAGTGCAGGATGTAGTGTTGCGGCAAGTTATATTTCACGACAACCCGGTCGAACACGGACGGCCAATGTAGATTATGTTAGAGATAAGCGGTTTTTGTCGATTGGTAATTATATAAAGAATCAAGAGTTCCTAGGTATGGATTTTATTTACCACACCATTCCTAACGAGCTCGTACCATTTGACATGGACACTTTCTTAAAATCCGAAGAAGATTTAGTCATTGTCGCGACGGATGCACATACAGCGCATCCAATCTATTATAAGAAGTCGGACATTAAAGAGGATATTATGACAGCGCTTCGTGCAAGTAGTGCATTACCGTTTATGACGCAACCTGTCCATTTCAAAGGTTATACACTATATGATGGAGGAATTGTAGACCCTATCCCTTATCGAAGAGCGATGACGGATGGATATGATAAGCAAATTGTCATACTCACTCGACCGGTTGGTTATCGTAAAAGTGAGAGACGTCATTTAATGAAACTAAGACGCTACCCTGAAGTAAATAAAGCACTTAGTAAAAGAGCACGACTTTATAATGATACGTTGGACGCATTAGAACAAAGGGTCACATCGAATAATGCGTATATTATTCAACCATCTGTTGATTTAAAGGTAGATCGGATGGAAAAAGATCAACGTAAATTACTAAAGTTGTATCAATTAGGTTATGAAGATGCAAAGAGACATCACAAAACATTACTAGACTTTATTTACGAACATGAGCAGAGTGAAAAGCATATCAAGTGAGGGAATATATGGGTCACATTACATCATCTAAATCTACCAATACAAGCACAACAAAAAAACAGCCTTTAAGACAAGTATTGCATACATGGGAACTTTGGTTCTTATTACTTATGATGGCGTTGATTATATTATTAGTACTGTCTGAGCAAAAGTCTGATAAGGAGAAAGCAATGATTCAATCAAAATATAGTTTGGAAGAAAATGCTGCAATGCAACTTGATAAAGCACAACCAATGATGACTGAAGGTAATCAATTTGAAAAAGCAGAGCTAAAAGATATTGAAAGTGCAATGAAATTACCTTCAAGTGATACGACATCTGTGCAGCTTTTGAAGATCAATCAATATCGTCCACTTGATATAAAAAAGGCGACTCAATATTTGAAGAAGAAAGGTATATTAAAAGGATTGGCAAAAGACTTTGATGAAGCAGGGCAAAAACATAACGTTGATCCGAGGTATTTAATCGCACACGCAACAATTGAGACTGGTCATGGTCAATCAAAGCTTGCTAAAGGGATTGCAGATAAAGAAGAAAATCAAACGTATTATAACTTTTTTGGGATTGGTGCATTTGATTCTACTGCAATTTCTTCAGGGACAGCACATGCAAAAAAAGAAGCATGGACATCCCCGGAAAAAGCAATTGACGGTGGTGCAAAGTTTATTCGAGATGAATATTTTGATCAAGGTCAAATCACATTATATGAAATGCGCTGGAATCCAGAGAAACCAGCAACTCATCAATATGCAACAGATATTAAATGGTCACTTCATATCGGTCAAATGATGAAGCAACTCATTGATGAAACAGAACTCGAAGAGAATGATTTTCGGAAAGTGGTTTTTAAAGATGAATAAGTAAATTATCAATAACTGTTCATTCATCAATTAATACATCAGTCTTTGAACCGTTCAATTCTCCTTACTTGTATAGACTAATTGACCTTCAACAAATGTGTATAACACTTTGAAATTTTGATCATAGATAACTAAGTCGGCATCTTTTCCGACAGAAATGCTTCCTTTACGATCATATAAATTAAATAGTTTAGCAGGATTTGTTGCTGACATTTCAATTAATGCATTGATATCACATTGAGTATATCGATGCATATTTTTTAATGCTTGATTCATCGTTAAAGTACTTCCAGCGATTGTTCCATCTCGAAGTGTAGCTTTCTGATCTTTAACATACACTGGTTGTCCTCCTAAGTCATAATCGCCATCGGATAGACCAGCTGCGCGCATACTATCGGTAATCAATATGATACGTTCACTTGATTTACTTTTATATGTAAAGTGAACAACATCTTCGGTGATGTGAATCCCATCGACAATGAGTTCAACATCAATGTCATCATTCATTAAGCTATAACCAACGACACCAAGTTCACGATGATGAAGCGGACGCATTGCATTGTACAGATGTGTCGCTTTATTAATACTTGTATTCTTTAACTGATCTGCTGTGGCGTTCGTATGACCAAATGATGGGACAATTCCATTGTCATTTATTAATTGATAAAAAGAAGAATCCTCAACTTCTTCAGGTGCGAACGTCATTTGTTTTATTAAACCAGGATACTTTGAAACCAATGAATACAAATGATTATGTGTTGGTTTCATTATATGCTTTGGATCTTGGGCACCAGGATAGACCGGTGAAATGAATGGACCTTCAAGATGGACACCGATAATGCATGCGCCAGATACTTTTTCTTGATATTGATACACAGTGTTCAATGCATTATTGATTGAAGATATGTCAGTCGTCATTGTTGTCGGCATAAATGAAGTCGTACCTGTGCTTGGTAAATAATTTGATAATCCTTCTAAGCTTTCAAATGTAGCATCCATCGTATCAAAGGAATTTGCGCCGTGAATATGTGTATCTATCGCCCCAGGAATAATGAGTGCATCATCATCGATATGCAGATCCACCACTAAATCATTAACGTTGTTGTAAATTGCTTTAATTTTTTTACCCTCTATCTCAATAGCACCATTTTTAATTTGACGATTCTCTGAACAAATTGTTCCACCTGCAATTATCATAAAATACTCCTCACTTAAATATAGATTTACTCAGAAGCTATTGGTATACTCAAGTTAATTATATAGATTAGGAGGGTGTTGTACAATGATGGCATATTTACAAAGAATGGGTCGTTCATTAATGTTGCCAATTGCAGTATTGCCAGCTGCAGCCTTATTACTAGGCTTTGGATATTTAATTACTAATTTAAATGGTGGAGAAGAGATGATGATCTCAGCTTTAATGACAAAGGCTGGAGATGCCATTTTAGGGCATATTGCAACGTTATTTGCTGTTGGTTTAGCATTTGGTATGGCCAAGGAGAAAGACGGAGCGGCTGCAATCACTGGTATTGTTGCGTTCCTTACAATTACGACATTGTTGTCGCCTGAGACTGTGGCAAGTCTTAAAGGAATAGATGTTGAATCTGTTGATATGGCATTTGAAAATATAGAAAAGAACGTATTTATAGGGATATTATCTGGTTTAATTGCAGCAGCTACATATAATGGATTTAGTCAAATAAAGTTACCTGATTTTCTCGCGTTTTTTAGTGGTAAGAGGTTGCCATCAATTATGGTTGCTGGAATGATGATTATCATTTCTTTGATTATGTTATTTTTATGGCCAATATTGTTTGGTGGCTTAGTTGCTTTTGGTACTTCAATTAGTGAGCTTGGTGCTGTAGGTGCAGGAATATATGGGTTCTTTAATAGACTTTTAATACCTGTAGGCTTACATCATGCTTTAAATTCAGTATTTTGGTTTGATACAGTAGGAATTAATGACATTGGTAACTTCTGGAGTGGAGAAGGTGAGAAAGGTATTACTGGTCGATATCAAGCTGGTTTCTTCCCTGTAATGATGTTTGGTTTACCAGCAGCGTGTTTAGCGATGTATCATACTGCAAATAAAGAAAATAAAAAGATGGTTGGATCATTACTATCAGCAGCGGCATTAACTGCATTTTTAACGGGTGTAACAGAGCCGATTGAATTCTCATTTATGTTCTTAGCCCCAGTTTTATATGTAATACATGCGCTATTAATGGGATTATCTTTATTTATGGCAGCATCTTTTCAATGGATTGCAGGTTTTGCGTTTAGTGGCGGTGCGATTGACTTCTTTTTAAGTTCATCACTGCCATTAGCAAACAAACCGTATATGCTTATTTTACAAGGGTTAGTATTTGCTTTAATTTATTATTTCGTGTTTAGATTTGCTATTTTGAAGTTTGATTTGAAAACGCCTGGAAGAACACAAATGAAAGAGAATGTAACGGATTTGAATACATTAAATAAAAATCAAAATAGTAATGATAAATATGACCAACAGGCAGTTGGTATTTTGAAAGGATTAGGTGGAGCAAGTAATATTAAAGAACTGAACTATTGTACTACGCGTCTAAGACTCGAAGTAAAAGATGCAAAATTGATCAATGAGTCACAGATCAAAGATGCAGGAGCATATGGTGTGAAGAAAATTAGCGATGAAAATGTTCATGTTGTCGTGGGTACGCACGTAGAACATGTCGCTGAAGCATTTAAAAAGTGCCTTACTAAAGGTTGAACCAAATGATTAGAAAATGTACGATGAATGATTTGGAACAATTAAGAGATATCGCACATGATACATTTGATGATACGTTCAGACCTCAAAATAAAAAAGAAAACATTGATGCTTATTTAAAACGAACGTTTACATTAGATCGAGTGAAAGAAGAGTTAGTAAACCCGAATTCAATGTTTTATTTTTTAGTGAATGACGATGGGAATCACGAGGATATTATTGGATATTTAAAGTTGAATATTAATGATGCTCAAACAGAATCTATGGGTGATGATGCTTTAGAGATTGAGAGAATATACGTGAGGAAAGAATACCATCGCAATGGGTATGGTCAACAATTGTTTGATTATGCTGTAATGAAATCTAAATTATTAGAACGTAATTTTATTTGGTTAGGCGTATGGGAGAAGAATCAACAAGCGATTGAATTTTATCGAGCACAGGGCTTTGATAAAATTGATGCGCATTCATTTATGATGGGTGATGAAGAACAAGTGGATTATATTATGAAAAAAAGTATTCCAAAGTAATTCATTGATTGTATGATGAGTTGGATTCAAGTATTCTTAAAGTACCTAATCATAAAGGATGGTTATATGAAACAACTTGAGATTTATATAAGAGAAACGATTCAAGACTTATGGAATGGTGAAGAGTTTGTAAGTAACATCCAAGAAGCGATTGCTGAGAAGGTTAAAGAAATTCGTGAGTATATTGAACAAGAACTCGTATCAATGAATGAGACAATATCGAACCAAACCTCATCAGTTCAAGAACAGGTGGATGGTTTATTATCTCTACTTCAATTGGGACTTTTTATGGTGATAGCATTACCCTTTGTGTTTTTTTTAATGACGTTATGGATTATGAGAAGTAATCATAAAAGACGTACAGAAAATCTAAAATTAGAAATTGAGAGAGAGTTAATTAAGAAATATGATATGAAGCCGAAAGACTTAAGTCGTTATAAATAAATTGTGATAGAGAAAAGTACCGTAACATTTGAGATGTTACGGTACTTTCTTTGAGTTAAGATTATAAAGTATTAATCTAATTTTTTGAGTTTAAATTATTAATATTTATGCTTTTTTAGGCTTTAATACACCAAGTAATAATGCTTCGATTACTGTTCCTACTATTAATGAAATGAATAATCCGAGTAGGTGAGGTTTGTCTAACCAAAATACGAATACACCGCCGTGTGGTGCATTAATATTTGCACCAAATGCCATTGCTGTTGCAGCAGCTGTAGCACTTGCGATCACCATTGATGGGATAACACGTAATGGATCTTGTGCTGCGAATGGAATCGCACCTTCTGTAATAAATGACAGTCCCATAATAATGTTCGTCGGACCTGATGCACGTTCAGCTGGTGTAAACTTATTTTTGAATGCGATGGTTGCAACACTGATAGCTAGTGGAGGGATCATACCACCAATCATCGCGGCTGTAATTGGTGCAGCATTACCGCCTTCGAGTGCTGCGATTCCAAATACATACGCTGCTTTATTGAAAGGACCACCCATATCAATCGCCATCATTCCTCCAAGTACAAGGCCTAAAATGATAACACTTGAACCATTTAATCCTTCTAGAGTTGTGTTCATCCATTCATTAATTGAACTTGCGACTGGGTTGATTGCAAAAATCATGAGCAAACCAGTTATTGCAATACCGAATAATGGGTATAATAACATCGGTTTTAATCCATCTAAAGCTTGAGGTAGTGGTGCAAATACTTTTTTTAGTAATTGAACTAAATAACCAGCTAAAAATCCTGCAATTAATCCACCGATAAAACCAGAATTTCCGTTCATTGCAATCATCCCGCCAACCATACCTGGTGCAAGACCTGGTCTATCTGCAATACTCATTGCGATAAACCCTGCAAGTACTGGGACCATCAGTGCGAATGCATTAGCGCCACCAATTGTATTCAAGGCTTCTGCAAAAACGTTATACTGTTCGCTGTCAGGGTCTGCTGATTTAATTCCCCAGAAGAAAGATAATGCAATGAGTATACCACCACCGACAACAAATGGAAGCATATTAGATACACCATTCATTAGATGTCTATATATTGTGTTACCAATACCACCTTGTTGTTCATCTGATTGGTTTTGCTCTGATTGTGACTGATTAGCTTTGAAAGGAACTCTCGATGAATCTTGAGCTTTGCTAATTAATTCTTCAGACTTATGAATACCGTCTGCAACAGGGACTTGAACAACATTCTTACCATTAAATCGAGCAACATCGACATTAACATCTGCTGCAACGATAACGCCATCAGCATGTTCGATATCTTCTTTCGTTAGTTTGTTCTTCACACCACTTGAGCCATTTGTTTCGACTTTCATATCGACATTCATTTCTTTGGCTTTATTCATCAATGCATCTTTCGCCATATAAGTATGAGCGATACCTGTAGGGCAGGCAGTGACAGCGATGATAAAAGGTTTATCACCTGATGTTGAAGCGTCAACAACTTCTTCCTCTTCAGAGTTATCTGATTCATATTGATCAATTATGCTTAGAATTTCTTCTTTACTCTCTGCATTTAATAATTTATTTCGTATTTCTTCATTCATTAGCATACCTGAAAGTTTAGCAAGTGCATCTAAATGCGTTTGAGCACCATTTGCTGGTGCGGCAATCATGAAGAAAAGATTAGACGGTTGACCATCGAATGCTTCGTATTCAACACCGTCTCTAGAGCGACCGAACATGATAGCAGGTTTATTGACAGCATCTGTCTTTGCATGAGGAATTGCGATGCCATCACCCATTCCTGTTGTTGATTGTTCTTCACGAGCAATGATTGCATCGGTGAATGATTGTAGATCATTGATAAAGTTATTCTTGTATAAAACACCTGCTAATTCAGAGATTACTTCTTTTTTAGAAGACGATTTTAAGTCCATTAACATATTTTCTTTCACGAGCAGGTCTGTAATTTTCATTTTTTTCACCCTTTATTTTTTATTTTTCTTTTTTAATTAGTTTATATACTTTATTTATCGATCATATATCTATATCTATATCTATCGATGATTTACCTATGATAACTTTTGAACTTTAATTTCATTAATCAATTTTAATACTTCATCTTTTTGCGCAAGGTCACTACTGAACGCTGTTGCACTCCCACTCGCGACAGCGTATTTCAATGTCTTTAAGTGATTATATTGGTGCTCACGGGCATAAATGAATCCAGCGACAGTCGAATCACCAGCACCGACGGTATTGATGACTTCACCTGTTGGGGTCAATGCTTTGTATACTTCATTATCGGTAATTAATAGAGCACCGTCTTCACCCATTGATACGATAACTGTTTGAACACCTTGATCAATAATTTTGCGGGCATGTGAAATAATATCTTCATCAGATGTAAATGTAGTGTCAAACATTGCCTCAAGTTCATGGATGTTAGGTTTATAGAGTAGCGGTTTATATTCGAAAGTCTGGGTTGCTAATTCTTTTTCGGCATCGATGATAAATGGTATTTGTTTTTCATTACAAAGTTTGGCAATTTCTTTGTAAAGTGTTTTGCCGTGACCTTTAGCGCTACTACCTGATACTACGACTAAATCATTAGGTGTTAGTATGTTAATTTGATCAAGTAATTGTTTGCACTGTGATTCATTGACGATAGGGCCACTAGCGTTAATTTCGGTCTCATTTTCAGATTTAATTTTGACATTGATGCGTGTGTCACGGTCGAGTGTTATAAATTGTGACTTGATGTCATATTTCTCTAATTCATCAAGAATGAATCGACCTGTAAAGCCGCCGATATATCCAGTGGCTGTTGAATCTATTTCAAGCGTTTTTAACAATCTTGATACGTTAATCCCTTTGCCACCAGCATATTTTTCTGTTCGAGTTGTTCGATTTAGTTCGCCAACCGTCATCTGTTGAGTGAACATGACATAATCGATAGATGGGTTTAAAGTGATTGTATAGATCATAGTTGACCTCCTAATTGTAATGATTATTTTGATAGGTGAATGGATGACATATTTGAGTATTGCTTGATATATGGATTATCTTTATTCGTAATAATTTCACATTCATCGAGTTGTGCAAAACGATGAAAAGCAATTTCATTAAATTTACTTTCATCGGCAAGAATAAAGCTTTGTTTTGATTGACTAATGGCAACTTGTTTCATGTTGGATTCTAAACTATCGGGTGTTGTAAAGCCTGCTTTCAGGTCAATACCATTCGCACCGATAAAAGCGATGTCAAAATTAAGTTGTTCTAACATTTTAATCGCTTGATAGCCGATAATCGCTTGTGTATTCATCTTAATTTGACCTCCAACTAGAGTCGTGTTAATGCCTTGTTGTAACAATGCATGGGCATGATTTAATCCATTCGTTACAACATGAATATGTTTAGGTAAAAAAGCAATTAACTCATAAGTTGATGAACCAGCATCAATAAATAATAAACTTTCCTCTGTAATCAATTTGCTTGCAGCTTTGGCGATTGCAACTTTCTCATCATGAAAAAGTTGTTGCTTAATCGTCATATCTTGATCAATAATTTGCCGTGTTATCTTTTGAGCACCACCGTGCACACGTTTGAGCTTATTTAATGATTCTAATGTCGATAAGTCTCTTCGAATTGTTGATTCACTTGCACCTGTTAAATCGCATAGTTGTTGAAGTGTTGCGGAATTATAATCGTTTACATAATTTAGTATTTTTTCATGTCGATTGACTGTTAGCACTATATCATCCCCTTGATTTAAGTTCATTATAAAGCGCTATCAAAAATAAGTCAATCAAAAACGATATAAAACAATCAAATACAATCAATTGGAAATTGACTTTTTAAAATACGATAAAAAAACTGAAGACTTCATCTTTAAAAATGATTTGTCTTCAGTGTTTTAATTGTTAGTATTAAGTTATGTTGCTACATCATCTGTTTATAAAAATAATTTCCAAGTACATCATTTACATCATGTACGACAACGAAAGCATTTTCATCGTATTCAGCGATCAGTCTTTTAACACGTGTTAATTGGTTCTTAGTAATAACGACATATAGAATATCTTTATCTTCTTGAGTGTAGTATCCGCGACCATTCATGATCGTCACACCGCGCCCTATATATTGTGTAACTTGTCTTGCGATGAAGTCAGGACGATCTGATATAATTGTTACTGCTTTTTTCGGATTCATCCCTTCGATGATGAAATCCATTGTTTTAGTTGCAACATATAATGCAATCACGGTGAGTAAAACATTTTCTAATGGTATGACGGTTACTGAAACCGCAACGATCATTAAATCAAAAATAAGAAGTGCAATAGGAATACTGATTTCGAAATGTTTGTTTATTAATCTAGCTAAGATCGTTGTCCCAGCAGTTGTTGCACCGATTCTAACAATAAGTCCTATACCAATTCCAACAAATAAACCACCGAACACCGTATTAATTAATAGTTGATCAGTTTCAATTTGCCATGACTCAGTGAAATGAAGGAATAAAGAAATCATTATAATGGCTAGAATTGTATAATTCATAGAGCGCTTACTTAAATATTTATATCCGACAAAAAGCAATACTAAGTTAATAAGAAATGATGAAATCGCAGGTGAAATACCGAATGCATAAAGTAATATAAGAGAAATACCTGTGACACCACCTTCTCCAAGCTCGCCAGCGATCATAAATGTATTTACACCAATGGCAAATATGAATGAACCAATGATGACAGATGAGATATTAAATAGAGTATCTTGAGTGAACTTCATAATAAACCTCCTTATTCATAAAGTGAAGAAGCCCTCTAAAATAAGAGGACTTCTTCTATACACACTTCAATTATACAGATTATTATCATAATTAAAAGTGCAACTCAATAATTTAATTAAACTGTTAACTCAACGTCTACGTTGCCATCAATTGCTTTAGAATAAGGGCAGAATGCGTGTGCTTTTTCCATATATTCTTTAGTCTTCGCTTCGTCTAAACTATCAATCTCTGACTTCAATGTTACTGCGATGCGTAAGTCTTTATCATCACCTTCAGCGTAATCATTTAATGAAACGTTAGCGCTTGTCTTACATTCGTTAAATTCAACGTTGTCGTTTGAAAGCATTAATTGTAATGCACCATTGAAACAAGAAGCATAACCAGCAGCGAATAATTGTTCAGGGTTTGTATTTGTCCCTGATTCAGAATCAGAACCACCTGGTTTTTTAATTGTAAATTCACTTTTACCTGATGGAGATACAACTTTACCTTCACGACCACCTGTGTTAATCATTTCTGTTGAGAATAATTCTTTAGCCATTTCAAATCTCTCCCTTAATAATAAAATTTATATTCATATTTAGTTTATATTTAATGTTATTCCCAATATTATTAAATATAAACATAATAGTTTAGACAAAATATAATATAAGATATATAATCTATGGAATATCGTTCATAAAAGTAAAATAAGTATTAAATTGAATGATATCAAATTGAATTTAATAACATCTAATTGATTCGTAAATATAATTATATCAATGAAGTAGGTAGATGAATATGTTTGAAGTAACGCTTGTGATGCTATTAATCATAGTTCTTAGCATACGAAAAATGAATATAGTATTAGTGCTAACGTTAGCGAGTATCATATTAGGTTTTTTAGCACATATGGATATACTTTCAATGATTGAAACATATAGCCACGGTATTATGAACGGTGCTGAGATTGCATTAAGTTATGCATTGCTCGGTGGGTTTGCGGCGTTAATATCTTATAGTGGTGTTACAGAGTATATTGTCATGCAAGTGATTGAAAAATTGAATCTTAGTAGTACAAAGAAGCATAAAATTATTGTCAAAATAATTTTGATTATGATTTTAACAACACTATCTATGATGAGTCAAAATTTAATACCGATACACATTGCTTTTATACCAATCGTCATTCCACCAATGTTAAGTTTATTTAACGAGCTTCAAATGAATCGTAAACTCATCGCAGTTATTTTAACTTTTGGATTAACATTTCCATACATGTTATTTCCTTTTGGTTTTGGTCAAATTTATCATAAAACTATTCAAAGGGCGTTTATCGATCAAGATGTGACTATTCCATTTAATGAAATTTTCTATGCAATGCTTTATCCCGCTTTAGGAATGTTGATTGGATTAGTTATTTCAGTATTTGTTTATAATAAGGATAGAAAATATAGAAAAGCTTTTGAAGGTGGGTATAATCAAAACAAGGTAAATCATAAATTTAATAATAATAATAATAAAAGTAAACCATTTAAAAAGTATGATATTGTTGTCATATTGATTGCGATTATAAGTATGTTAATTGTGCAACTTTATACAGACTCAATGATATTTGGAGCCTTATGTGGTATTTTAAGTTATTTTTTATTTTATATTAAGCAATGGTCCTTACTTGATTCGAAAGTTATTGAAGGAATGCAAACGATGGCTTATATATCAATGATTATGTTATCAGCGAATGGTTTTAGTCATGTTCTCACTGAAAGTGGAAAAGTTAAAGAAGCGGTAAATGAAATTGGGAAGTTAGAAAATAGCCCTGATAGTTTAGTGATCTTTGTTATGCTAATCATTGGCTTAGTCATTACGTTAGGTATAGGTTCATCTTTTGCAACAATACCTATTATCGGCTCTATTTTTATTCCACTCGGTTTGGAACTTGAATTATCGTTGACTTCTTTATTAATTATTGTTGGCACAGCAGGAGCATTGGGAGATGCCGGGTCACCGTCAAGTGATTCAACACTTGGTCCGACAGCTGGTTTGAATATGGATGGTCAACATGACCATATTAATGATACTTGTATACCAACCTTTATTTATTTAGCAATTCCCTTATTTATCTTTGGATGGGTGAGTGCTGTCATTTTTGCATAACGAATAAGAAGAACTGCGATAACAAAATTGCAGTTCTTCTTATTCGTATTATATTTTAAAATGATATAAAATCTTCAATATCTATTGATGATTTTTTTCGATACACTAATTTCTAGCAATGTTTCGTTATTTTATACCATCTATATCGATTAATTAATTTAATGGGGAAAGGACAATTCAAGATATGAATAATTTTGTAGACTTATTTGAAATTAAACAAATAAATCATGATCAAACAAATGGAATATTTAAATTTGAAATGCCTATTACTGATATATGTAAGCAACCGTTTGGATATTTACATGGTGGTGTGAGTGTTGCATTTGCTGAAACCGCATGTAGTATGGCAGCGATGGAGGTCATTTGCGATGATCAAATTGCTTTCGGTATAGAAATTAACGCCAATCATGTTAAATCAAAGCGTGAAGGTATTCTTTATGCAACTGCTAAGTCTTTACATATTGGTAAATCAAGTCATGTGTGGAGCGTTGAAATTACAGATGAAGCAGATGAGCTCATTTGCGTTTCAAGATGTACAATGGCAATTCGTAATAAATGATAGAAGGTTATATCTAGAAGGTTAAAATCTAAGGAGTGTTAAATTGTATATGAATGAAAGTTTCGATGGGTTATATGAATCAATTGTAATTGATAAAGTGTTATTGAAGTCTCAAGGAGAGTATAGTAAAGGTTATGGAAGCTATAAAATAGATGGCAATGAGTTTATCTTTATTGAGTGTGTTAATATCGATATATTAACGAAATTGAACGACTATGCGAATGCTCAACAGTCGTTCAATCAATTAACAATTAATACTAAAGACGATAGAAAAATTTATATTAAAGGGACGATTCACGTTCAAAGTAGAGTTGGTAATATTGTTTGTTTACATGTCGTTCACTAATAAATAGATTAATTGCATCATTTATTAATTTGTTAAATTATTAAATGATTATATAATATCTTTTAACGTTTTTTGGTCAAACACTTTCATGAACGCATGTAGTCCCTCATGTAATAACAATTGAAGTCCACATTGATCAATAATTGGACAAGTATTGTTTTGACGATCAAAACATTCTACTAAATTGAATGATTCTTCCGTTTCTCTTAATAAGGTACCAAGGTTTATTTCACTTGGTGCTTTTTTTAGTTTGATACCACCACCACGACCTCTAATCGTTTCGATATATCCTGTTCGAGCTAAATGATTAACGATTTTTGTCAAATGATTCTTACTTATATTATAAAATTTAGCAACATCAGAAATCTGTGTGATTTGTTTATTGTCTTGCTCATTACGAGCTAAAAATATTAATGTTCTTAATGCATAATCAGAATACATAGTTAATCTCATCACTATTCACTAACCTTTCATTAGCTTTTCAATATATTACACACTTATATTGATGTCAATATGTTCATAATTATTCTTCTAAAAAATATCTTTAATTCAAAATAATTATATATTAAATATACTTTAAAGGAAAGCGTACATTTTTATGACAATTTATTAAATTCATTGAATGAATAAGTTAATTATTCTACAATTAGTAAAGAAGTATATTAAATGTATGTTATTTAGGAGGATTATTTATTATGGAAGAATCGAAAAAAGATATCATCAAAGCAACCGTACCTGTACTAGAGCAACATGGTGAAACAATCACGACGGTTTTCTATCAAAATATGTTCGAAGAGCATCCGGAACTATTGAATTTCTTTAATAAAACAAACCAAAAAGTTGGGCGTCAACCGAACGCTTTGGCGACGACGGTCTTAGCAGCTGCTAAACATATTGATAATCTAGATGCCATTGTGCCTTTCGTTATTCAAATTGCTCATAAACATAGAGCGTTACAAATCATGCCGGAACATTATCCGATTGTTGGTAAACATTTAATTAAAGCAATTAAAGAAGTATTAGGTGAAGCTGCAACACCTGAAATTATAGATGCGTGGACTGAATATTACGGAGTAATTGCAGATATATTCATCAAAGTAGAAAAAGATATGTATGAAGCAGCAGATTGGGAAGCATTCAAACCATTTAAAGTGGTCGATAAAATTAAGCAATCTGAAGACGTGACAGAATTTATCGTAAAGCCAGTTGACGGAGAAATGCCAAACGTTCAAGCTGGATTATATATTACAGTAAATATTCCATCTATTGATGGAGAATACGATGCTAAGCGCCATTATTCAATTTCTTCAATTGATACGACTAAAGGGATACATTTCGCTGTCAAAAAAGAGGGTCAAGGAGAAACAACTGGTGTTGTGAGTCATTATATGCATGATCAATTAAATATTGGTGATTCTATTGAGTTATCTGCACCAGCAGGTGACTTCGTGCTAGAAGATATAGATGCTCTAGAAGAAGTACTGTTCTTATCTGGTGGTGTTGGCGTAACTCCTATAATTAGTATGTTGGAACAGCTTGTTCACGATGAATATAAAGGTCAAGTGAACTGGGTTCAATCGTGCTATAATGCATCACAACATCCATTTAAAGAAAAAGTGGAGTCATTAAAAGGTGAAATAGAAAACTTCAATGAAAATATTGTCTATTCTGAAGTAGACGGTCACTTATCGAAAGAACAGTTAGCACAATACGTTAACGATACAACTCAAGTGTATATGTGCGGATCACCATCATTTATGGAAACAATGTTAGATCTATTACAACAACTTGATGTCGATATGAATCGTATTCATTTCGAGCCACTAGGACCTAAGATGAGTGTTGTACAATTATAATTTAACATTAAAGCAAAGTTATCGAAATATAAAATATTAGATAAAACATACAGATTTTAAATGGCTTCTAAAAGTTCAACTTTTGGATAGTAGTTAAAATCTGTATGTTTATATATAAAGGTTAATTATTTTCAAATAGGGAATACTTATAAAGGTTATATATAGAAATTATAAATGATTAGAAAACTATACATAAATTAAGTATCCATTAATAGTAATCAATATTTAGATGTGGTTGAATGAGTATATGAGGTGAGCTTTTGATGATTAAATTTAGCAATGTAACAAAAAAATATGGAGATAAAGTTGCAGTGGATGGGCTATCTTTTAATGTTGAAGAAGGAGAATTCTTTGTACTCGTTGGTCCGTCTGGTTGTGGTAAAACAACTACACTTAAGATGATCAATCGATTAATTCCGTTGACATCGGGTTATATTTATTTCAAAGATAAACCGTTATCAGATTATAATATAAATAAAATGCGATTTGACATTGGATATGTACTGCAACAGATTGCATTATTCCCACATATGACTGTACGTGACAATATCGCTCAAGTTCCAATGATGTTAGGTTGGGATAAAAAAAGAATCAATGACCGGGTAGAATCATTACTTGAGATGGTCGGCTTAGAAGGTAAACAATATATGAATCGTTATCCTGATGAATTATCTGGCGGGCAGAAGCAAAGAATCGGTGTATGTCGAGCTCTAGCTGCTGATCCACCCGTCATTTTGATGGATGAACCATTTAGTGCACTTGATCCAATTAGTCGAGAATCATTACAACAAGATTTATTAGATTTACAAGCGAAAATAAAAAAAACAATTATATTTGTTACTCATGATATGGATGAAGCCATGAAACTTGCTGATAGAATTTGTATATTGAAAAATGGTGCAATTGAACAAATTGGAACGCCAGATGAATTAGTGAATCAACCAGCAAGTGAATTTGTTAGACAATTTATTGGAACTAAGCATTCAATACATACGGCTAAAGATATTATGGTACCAGTAGAGTTAAAAGAGGATATTAATAATTATGGTTCTAAATCTAATGAGTATATGGTTGTTAATATCAATGAACCATTAGATCATTTATTGAAACATTTAACAAATAACGAAAAAATATTTGTAGTCAATGATGAAGAGCAACTAGTTGGTTATGTTACAACGTCAAGTATGATTGAATTTCTAGCTCAAAATGGCTTAAATGGAGGTGGTAAATCATGATGGAATTATGGTCAACCTTTATTGAACGTCAAGATACATTATGGAATACATTAGTTGAGCATATGCAATTATCCTTAATTTCACTATTTATTGCTGTATTGATTGCTGTTCCAATAGGGATTATACTAACGAAATTTAAATCCATTGCTGAAATCGTCATTAACATTACTGCGATTATGCAGACAATTCCTTCTCTTGCAATATTAGGTTTGATGATTCCATTGTTTGGGATTGGTAAAGTTCCTGCAATCATAGCGTTAGTTATTTATGCATTGCTACCTATACTTCGAAATACATATACAGGTATTAAAGAAGTAGATCCTTCATTAATTGAGGCAGCACGTGGTATCGGAATGAATAACCGAAGAAGATTATTGCAAGTTGAATTACCCCTTGCAATGCCTGTTGTGATGGCAGGTATTCGTACCAGTATGGTATTAATTATTGGAACAGCAACACTTGCTGCACTTATTGGAGCAGGTGGACTTGGTGATTTAATATTGCTTGGAATTGACCGTAATGATACAAGTCTCATTTTACTTGGTGCAATTCCCGCAGCAGTACTTGCGATTGTGTTTGATTTAATTTTAAGATGGTTACAACATCGATCGTTCAAGACAATGATGATTGCATTGTTAAGTTTTATTGTCATTATCGCATTGACGATGTTAATCATGTTTGCCTTTAATAAAGATAAAGACGTTGTCATAGCAGGGAAACTCGGTGCAGAACCAGAAATTATTACATCAATGTACAAGCAATTAATCGAAGAAAAAACAGATTATAATGTTGAAGTGAAGCCTGGTTTAGGTAAGACAAGCTTCTTGTTTAAGGCACTTCAAAATGATGATATTGATGGGTATTTAGAATTTACTGGAACCGTTCTTGCGACGTTTACCGAAGAGACACCTACATCAAATGATGAACAAGCTGTTTATGAGCAAGCAAATAACGCACTTCAAGAAGAGTATGGTATGACAATGCTAAAACCGATGAAGTTCAATAATACGTATGCGCTGGCAGTAAAAAAAGAATATGCTAAAAAACATGAACTAAAAACAATATCTGACTTGAAAAAAGTAGAAGATGAAATAAAAGTAGGATTCACATTAGAATTCAACGATAGAGAAGATGGCTATAAAGGAATTCAAAAGGAATACAACTTGAACTTTGAAGAAGTAAATACGATGGAACCTAAAATTCGATATCAAGCGATTGAAAGTGGAGATATTGACTTGATTGATGCATATGCAACAGATGGTGAGTTAAAGAAATATAATATGGTTGTGTTAGAAGATGATCAGAAATTATTCCCACCATATCAAGGCGCACCATTATTTAAAGAAAATTTTATTAAAGACAATCCTGAAATAAAAGAAGCATTAAATCAATTAGCGGGTAAAATTACACAAGAAGAAATGCAAGCAATGAACTATAGAGTTGGCATTGAAGGTGAAGATGCATCAACTGTATCAGAAGAATTCTTAAAATCTAAAGGCTTAGTTGACTAATTTACTTATATTTTGGATATTAATTTTTAATGTTAAGAGAATGTATTGAAAATGATTCAATAAATAGTGATTGAATCATTTTGACTTAATTTCTTATTGATTGATGAAATATTTGAATTTATTGCGTGCACTCGTTACACTATTGAAAACAATTCAATTTAAATTAATTATAACTAAAAGGAGTTCTCAACATGAAAAAATTATTTATATTATCCATATCAGCGATCATGTTAGCATCATGTAGTAATGAATCAAACGAGTCGAAAGAAACTTCTGAAAACACAACTGAGCAATCGACAGAAGAATCTATTAATAAAAATGAAGCATCAAGTGATTCTGAAAAAAATTCAAATGAAGAAGATGCTGATGAAAAAGAAAAAGATGATGACAAAGAGAGTTCATCTGATGACAAAGAAAAAATCAAAGATGCAAAGGCAATTTATGAAAAAATTAAAGAGAAGTCTGCAGCTGTCGATAGTTATACGACAGAAGTGACTACGACAACAATTTCTGGCGAAGAAGAGTTTGTTACAAAGATGAATACTGAAGTTGGTAAAGAAAAGAATTCTATAACTACTTTAGAAATGCAAGGACAACAATTGAAGTTACTTACTTTTGATGATAAATTAGTTGCTGAAATCGAAGGTGGTAATTTCATCGACATTACTGACGATTCAAATTTACCTAAAGGTATTACCGATGTTCAAACTTATGAAGAAGTTGTGGAAGCAAGTGAATATTTGAAAGATGGAGACATAAAGGAAGTTGATGGTAAGTATGAGGTTACTGTTAAATTTGATAATAAAGAAGACTTCAAAAAGATGCTGGATAGTGTAAATAGTGGTATGAAATCTATGGTTGATTCTGCTATGGAGAATATTGAGGATGTTAATGGAGAAGTGAAATATGTTATTAATGATGAGTTTATGTTGGAATCTGCTAATACGGATTCAAAGCTAACAGTTAAACAAGGTGAGGAATCAGTAAAACTTACTTCGAAAAGTGATATTAAATATTCAAATCATGGAGAAGTTGGTTCAATTGAAATTCCTGATAAAGCGAAGAATGCAAAATCAAAAGAACAATTGATGAAAGATCAAGAAAGTTCACCGGAAGAACCTAAAGATTCATCGACTAAAGAAGAAAGTAAAGAAGAAAGTAAGGAAGAAAAAAATAATTAATCGATACAGATGTGTTATTCAATAAGGTTATCTCTAGATAACCTTATTTTATTTTGTGAAAGGGGTTATTGTATGAATATTATTGTGGATGGTGATGCGTGTCCGGTGATTTCAGAAGTAATCGATTGTGCTCAATATCGTAATTGTGTAGTGACGATTGTAAGAAGTTATCATCACTATACAACGTCAGAGTATCCTTCATTTGTCACGATGAAATACGTTGATGATGGACCTGATGCGGTCGATTTTGAAATCGTCAAAAATAGTTTAATGCACGATATCGTGATTACTCAAGACTATGGTTTAGCTTCTCTTTTACTTAATAAAAATGTAATTGTTGTACATCATACGGGATTAATAATTGATCATGATAATATAGATCGATTATTAATCCAACGATATGAAAGTGCGAAAATCAGACGTCAACATCAAAAATCCCGCATAAAGGGGCCTAAGAAGTTAACAACTCAAGATAAAAATATGTTTAAAAAGAAATTGTTACAAATCATTGAGAGATACGAGCATTAATATTGTGTTCAATCAGTTAATTAATATATAATTTGAAAATCTGTAATACAATTTTAATGTAAAAGGTGTGTTGTCTTGATGATTGAGAAACAAAGTGTAAATCGCAAAATGATTACGATCAGTTTATTGATTGGTGCGTTTTTTGCGATTTTAAATGAAACTTTACTAAACATCGCACTCGTTGAGTTGATGGATGTATTTAATATTTCCGCACCAACGGTTCAATGGATGGCAACTGGATTTATGCTCGTGATGGGTGTTGTGATGCCTTTATCTGCGTTGATTATCCAATGGTTTACAACACGACAATTATTTATCGGTGTGTTATCTATCTTTACACTTGGAACATTAATTGCTGGATTAAGCGTTAACTTTCCAATGTTACTAACAGGTCGAATGATTCAGGCCGTTGGGACAGGTTTATTAATACCTGTTGTAATGAATACGATGCTACTCATTTATGAACCGAGTGTGCGTGGCCGTGTGATGGGCTTCTTTGGAATGGTGATCATGTTTGCGCCAGCGCTAGGTCCAACATTATCAGGTGTTATTGTAGATTTGTTTGGCTGGCGCTATTTATTTTTACTCGTTGTACCGTTCACTTTATTTGCTATTTATTTCGGTTATCGATTTCTAGAGAATGTTGGAGAAGTGACCAAGCCTAAGATTGATTGGCTTTCTGTTGGGTTAAGTTCATTTGGGATTTTCTTAATTATCTTTTCATTCTCAAGTATCGGGAATCAACAAGAAGGTGCGTCATTTAATCCATGGTTTATCGCATACATCATTTTAGGGCTTGTAATGTTGGCGTTATTTGTCATAAGGCAATTTAAACTAGATGTACCTATTTTGGATTTCTCAGTATTTAAGTATAAAAATTACAAATACGGTACGATCATTTTTATTATTGTTGTCATGGCGATGATGGCTTCTGAAATCGTGATGCCGATGTATTTACAAGGACCGATGGAATTTAGTGCTAAAATAGCAGGGATTATACTATTACCGGGCGCTTTATTAAATGGATTAATGTCACCTGTTATGGGTGGTATCTTTGATAAATTAGGACCTCGTAAAATGATTATACCAGGTACGATTGTGTTGCTCCTTGTCATGTTCTTCTATAGCACGATTCACCCAGGCATTTCAATGTGGGTATTTATACTCGTTTATATGGTGTTAATGCTAGCCATTTCTGCAACACTTATGCCTGCTAATACGAATGGGATGAATGAGCTACCTGAGTCAATGTATCCGCATGGTACAGCGATTATTAATACGATGCAGCCGATTGCTGGAGCACTTGGTGTGAGTATATTTGTCACGATTATGACGAAAGGTAAAGAACGCGCGTTAGAAGGAATCGCTTCACCGACGACTGAGCAAGTTCATATGGCTATGACCGAAGGAATACATTATTCTTATTATTTCGGCATGGCATTAGTTTTCATTGCTCTATTATGCTCACTAAGATTGACAAGAGCAACGGTATATCAATCTGGTGCAGGTAATACATCGATGGAAACGACATCTATGAATGGGACAAACGATACTTCATCATGATTGAATTGTCTACCGATAATGAATTCTGCAAATCGATCGATGGATTCTATATACATTTCTGTGTAATGAATGAATCCGTCATGGTAATACTGTAATGCGATATATGATGTCGTTCGTATAGCCTCGTCCAATTGTTGATTGATAATATTTAATCTATCATCAGTTAGTATTGGACGAGGTTTTTTAGTTTGCTCATACTGTGTATGTTTTAAGCTTTTAAAGAGCTCAGGCATCGTTGCAAAAGGAGCCCATTTGATCATTTTTCGACCTTTTGGAATATTAGAGTTTAATTGATGAATTGGAAGCATTCGGTAGTCAAGATGATTCATAAAGACACCTCATTTCTGTATGTATATTATACGAACATACGTTCTTTTTTTCAACTATTATTTCGTATTTTATATGTAGAATGTATAATGTAACTAATCACAATTAATACATGGTCATAAAGGAAAGGTGGTACACCAATGACAATGAAAGGTTACTTTGGAACGTATACGAAACGAGACGGTGAAGGGTTTTATCAGTTTGATTTTAATGAAAAAAAAGGCATCATTGAATCGGTAGAAGTCGTAGATTCATTAGCTAATTCAACGTATTTAGCGCATACTGATCAGGCGATATATGCAATTTATAAAGGAGAACACTCAGGGATTGTCGCATATGATAGATCGACGCATAATAAGTTAAATGATTGTTTATATCCGTGTGGCTCTGGATGTTATTTAGCTGTGACGAAAGACCAACGATATGTACTTGAAGCGAGCTATGGTGACGGTGAGTGTAGACTGTATAAGTTAAATGAAGATGGTTCTATCCATGATCGAGTGGATGTCTATAAAGTGAGTGGGAATGGGCCGCATGAACGTCAAGATACGGCGCATACACATTTTTTAGATGAGGCACCAGATGGTTATATTATTGGAGTAGATTTAGGGGCGGATAAACTATTGACGTTTACGATAGAAGATGAGCATTTGAATCTTATTCAATCATTTGATGTCCCAGAAGGTGCAGGTCCACGACATATCGCCTGGAATGCAAATGGGGATATTGCTTATGTATTTACAGAACTATCGAATGAAATCCTTGTTTATCGTTATCGAGAAGGATCTTTTGAAATGATTGAACGTCATTCAACATTACCGGTAGAGTATACAGGGCATTCACAAGGTGCGGCGGTTCGATTGTCTCATGACGGGAAGCATTTATATGCATCGAATAGAGGTCATCAATCGATCGCCATTTTTGGAGTGAATGGGGCAGAGTTGAACTTGATTGATATCGTATCGACTGGTGGGGATTGGCCTCGAGACTTCAATATTACTAAAGATGATCAATATTTAATTGTCGCGCATGAAAAGAGTGATAATGTGACTACGTTTAAGCGTGATGAAGTTACTGGAAGGCTTCAAAAGTTAGAAGATGAAGTACACGTCCCTGAAGCGGTGTGTGTAATGTTTACTTAAAGAATTATGAATAGGACCTAATCAACTCATTTTGATTAGGTCCTATATTTTATCTTTTTTAGTAAATGTATAATGTTAGATTAAGCGTTAAACGCGTTCGTTAACGGTGGTACAATTTGTTTTTTACGTGATACAACATCTTTTAAGAGCGCCTCAGAATCTTCAACTTTAACGTCAAACGCAGCGTCCACTTTGTCTGTTAATCCTTTAGTTAATACAATTGAGTCATTATCAAGAATATTTGTAATGACAAGCATATATAAGTCGTAATTGTCACGCTCGATACGTTCATCGATGTTTTGTAGTAAGTCATCTTTTAATGCTAAGATTTCGACAGGGTCAACAGTGTTGATTTGAGCAATGCGTACAGTATGACCATTTAATTCAAATGATTTGGCATCGTTTCCAACAATATCTGCAGCACTCATTCCGTCAATTGATGCACCTTTTTTCAACATTTCAAACCCGTATGTGTTGATGTCAACGTCAGCAATTTTTGCAAGTTGATTGGCAACTTCAATGTCACGCTCAGTGCATGTTGGTGATTTAAGTAATAATGTATCAGAAATAATGGCTGATAACATTAATCCTGCAATATGTTGAGGGATTTCAACTTGATGTTCTTTGTAAATCGTGTAAAGCACAGTTGCTGTACATCCAACTGGCTCTATTCTCATATAGAGTGGTCCTTCAGTTTCGAAGTTTGACACACGATGGTGGTCAATAACACCGTGTATTGTTAACTCTTTAATATTGACAGCTGATTGTTGAAACTCGTTATGATCGACTAATACAACATCTTGATGGTCAGCTTTCATATCTTCTAGTAATCTTGGAGCTTCAACCTCGAAGTAATCCAATGCATACTGTGTTTCTTGATTAATTTCACCTAAACGAACCGCTTCTGCTTCTTCACCAATCGATTGCTTTAAGTGTGAATATACAATCGCTGAAGTAATTGTATCTGTATCAGGACTTTGATGTCCAAAAACTAATAGTTTTGTCATAGTATCTCTCCTCGAAATTAAAGTCATACAAATCGTACCAAAAATTGTTCTAGAATGAAATTGTTTTATTCATGCTCCATCTTCTTCAATTGAATTTGTTTAATTTTCTCATATGGATAAATCAGTAGTAACAACAATATAATAATGATCAGTATAGAAATGAATGTAAAGTATACTGTATGATTGGACTGTTCGATGACAACCCCGCCAATGTAAGGTGCGAACATGCTTCCGATACTAAAGGCAATACCACATAGTAAATTCCCACTTGGAAGCATGTCTTTCGGTGTGATCTCTGCCATAAAACTCATACCGAGTGAAAACATTGATCCTAATAAAGCGCCAATCACAATAAATAGTAGTAATAATAAAATGGGTGAATGCATGAAAAACTCACCTAAAAACACAACACCCGCTCCAAAAACTAACAAGCAAATCATTAATGATTTACGACTCACAGAATCACTTAACGTACCAATTGGATATTGAAATATAATCGACCCAAGTGAGAACGCCGCAATAATATAAGAAATCCATACAATAGAAACGTCATAATGCAATGCAAAGACTGGAAAGTTACTGCTCAAAGATGATTCTAATATGCCATATAACATCGGAAATAAGAAGGCAATCCAACTCACTTTTAATGTTTCACGGAATTTAATGAAAGTCCTTCTAATCGATTGATATTCATTCATTGTCGCTGGTGCATACTGTCCAATAAACACAACACCAATCCAACTCAATAATGTTAGAACACTTGATACAATGAATGGTAATGCAAGATTGATCTCACTTAGCTGAGTGAGCAAAGGCCCAAGCATGAATCCACCAGAGAAACATAATCCATACAATGAAATATATCGTCCGAGTTTTGGTTTAGGAATAATATGTGTAACCCACGTTTGGGAAGCAAAGTGCAACATATTATCACCGATACCGATGAATAACCTTAAGACAAACCATATCCAAATATTATCTAAAAAAGGGAAAAGTAATAGCGATACGGTGACAATAAATCCACCAGAAACGATTAACTTCATATAACCAAAACGTTGTAATGGAATTTCTATAAATAATGAAGTAACTAAAATTCCTATGTATAAACCTGTTGCATGTAAGCCGTTTAATTCTGCTGGAATACCACGTTGATCAAAAATGATTGAAATGAGTGGTAATAACATGCCTTGTGATAATCCAGAAGTGATCACGGTTAACGACAATATATAGAAGATACGTTTGAAGTGCATAAATAGCCCCCTCTACTAAAGCAATATCTCTTAATATTTTATCACAACTGTGTGATAATAAGGCTATAATAATGATGAAAATAAAAACCACCAGAGGAGCGAAAACAATGAGCAATACACATCATTTTTTACATACAGATTTATACCAAATTAATATGGCAAAAGCTTATTATGATGAAGGCGTGCATCGTCGACGTGCAGTCTTTGACTTATATTTTAGGTCGATGCCATTTGATAACGGGTATGCAATTTTTGTTGGATTAGAGCGTGTGCTCCAATATTTACAAGAGTGGCAGTTAACAGATGAAGATGTCGCATATTTGAAATCATTAAACTATGATGATGACTTCTTAAATGTATTAAAGTCATTAAGATTTAGTGGAGATGTTTATTCAATGTTAGAAGGTGAAGCGTGCTTTAACAATGAACCACTAATACGAGTAGAAGGCCCTTTAATCGAAGTACAACTTGTAGAGACTGCATTATTAAACTTTGTCAATTATCAAACATTAATTGCAACGAAAGCAAGTCGAATTAAACAAGTTACAACGGATAACCAACAATTGATGGAATTCGGTACACGACGAGCGCATGAAATGGATGCTGCCCAGTGGGGCGCAAGAGCCAGTGTCATCGCGGGATTTAATGGAACGAGTAATGTCGAAGCGGCGAAGCGATTCGATTTAGTACCTGTCGGAACACACGCTCATTCATTTGTGCAAGCATATAATGACGAGTATGAGGCATTTAAAGCGTACGCAAGAAGTCATAAAGAATGTGTATTCTTAGTGGATACATTCCATACATTAAAATCAGGTGTTCCAACAGCCATTAAAGTTGCTAATGAATTAAAGGATTCGATTAATTTCAATGGGATTCGATTGGATTCAGGAGATATCGCATATCTCTCTAAAGAATCACGTAAATTGTTAGACGAAGCAGGGTATACAGATACTAAAATTATCGTCAGTAATGACCTTGATGAATATACAATTCAAGACTTAATGCATCAAGGTGCGAAAGTTGATTCATGGGGTATTGGAACGAAATTGATCACAGGCTATGACGATCCAGCACTCGGTGCGGTATACAAATTGACAGCGATTGAGAATGAAGAAGGTCAGTTGGAGGATCGGATTAAGTTATCGAACAATGCGATTAAAGTGTCAACACCAGGACGAAAAGATGTGTATCGAATTATCAATAATGTGACAGGTAAATCAGAAGGTGATTACATCACATTAGCAGATGAAGAGCCAGAAGAAGAACAGATGATTCATTTGTTCCATCCGGTCCATACATTTAAGCAAAAGTTTATTCACGATTTTACAGCAAGACCGTTATTACAACTCGTGATGGAATCAGGACAACGACGTTACGCTAAAGAATCTATTGAAGCAATTCAAGAGAGAGTTAATCATTCATTAGAAGAGCTATGGGATGAATATAAGAGACCGAGCAACCCAGAAGAATACCCTGTCGATCTAAGCGAAGCGTGTTGGGAAAATAAAAATCAAATCATTAAAAATGTTGGTAAATACGTTAAACAAGTGGTGAACAAGAAATGACATTGCAAGATGAAATTATTGAATTACTTCATGTAAAAAAGACTATCGATCCGAAAGAAGAAGCAGAACATATTGTTCAATTTATGATGGATTATGTTAAGTCGCACCCATTCATTAAGTGTTTTGTCCTTGGTATATCTGGTGGACAAGATTCAACATTGCTAGGAAAATTAGCACAACAAGCCGCTGAATTATTAAGAAATGAAGGCTATACAGCACAATTTATTGCAGTAAGATTACCTTATGGTGAGCAAAATGATGCTGAAGATGCTATCGATGCGATTAACTTTATTCAACCAGACCAAACGTTTACAGTAAATATTAAGCCATCTGTCGATGCGACGTATCAATCATTAGAGGATGCTAATGTAGAAATATCAGACTTCACCAAAGGAAATGATAAAGCAAGAGAGCGCATGAAAGTGCAATATGCGATTGCCGCACAACATAATGGTATTGTATTAGGAACAGACCATGCTGCTGAAAATGTAACAGGCTTTTTTACTAAGTTTGGAGACGGTGCTGCAGATATTATTCCATTATTTGGATTAAACAAAAGGCAAGGTAGACAAATATTACAGTATTTAGATGCACCCTATCATTTAAGTCATAAAATACCAGTTGCAGATTTAGAAGAAGAGCGTCCAATGATTTCAGATGAAGAAGCACTTGGAGTTACGTATGATGAGATTGATGATTATTTAGAAGGAAAAGAAATCAATCCATCAGCAAGAAAGGCAATAGAAAAATGGTATAAAAAGACAGAACATAAAAGAGTACTTCCGTATCATCGATTTCATTTACCTGAACAAATGCAGTAAATCAAAATAATATAAAATATAAGATAAATTAATATACAGTGAAAATAAAATGTGATATATTCCACCCACTCAGATGAAAAACGAATCATAAATAATTGCTTATTATTTATTTTTCATAAGGTTTAACAAAATGATAAGAAAGAAGTGGAAAGCATATGCAAGAAATTATGAATCATCCGATCGCGATGATTTTCATCATCTTTGTCGTCAATATCGTTTATGTTACATTTCTAACGATGAGAACGATTATGACATTGAAAGGCTACCGATATGTGGCTGCTGGATTTAGCGTGTTAGAAATCCTCGTCTATGTTATTGGGCTAGGTCTTGTGTTAGATAATTTAGACAACTTCTTTAATGTCATTGCTTATGCATTAGGATTCGGAGTTGGTATTATTGTAGGGCTTAAGATTGAAGAGATGTTAGCGTTAGGATATCTTGTCGTTAATGTGACCATTAGTGGTAAAGAACCTGACATGCCGAACCAATTAAGAAATTTAGGTTACGGTGTAACACACTATTTTGCATACGGACGAGACGGTCAGCGGACGGTAATGCAGATTCTTACGCCCCGTAAATATGAAAGAAAGTTAATGGCAACGATTAAAGAGTTAGATGACAAAGCGTTTATCATTACGTATGAACCAACAAATATTAACGGCGGGTTCTGGGTGAAAGGTGTACGTAGAAAGAGGTTAGCACAGTATGAACCGGAAGAACTATAAAGTTGGTAAAAATCAAAAGATTGAAGATGTATTAAATCAAATGAAAAAAGAAGGTTATACGCCAATTAGAAGAATGGAAAAGCCAGTGTTTATTGAGCGTGATAATGGAGAAGTTGTTGTAGATCATCAAGAAATTGTTTTTGTCGGTCAACGAACTGATTGATATATGATAAATAGTGTACGTGCGCGCAAATCGTTTTTGTGCGCACGTACACTTTGTTTAGAGACCTTTTTTGTCATACATGCGCGCAAATCAATTTTGCGCGCATGTATGGTCACTCTGAAATTTTTATTTGGGATAAGATAAATTTAATTAAAATTATTATTCGAATACAAGAAGTTACTCAGAGATACTAAGTTAAAAAAATTACTATATTTTCATTCATTTTAATAATGATATACTAAATTTGTATTGTTTAATAAGCGATACGATATACATATTAAATTATTCCTAATGAGGAGGATATTTTATGAAAAAGTATTTAATGTTAATTTTAGCAGCAATGATTTCTATTGTAATCGTTGCATGTGGTAATGAATCTACTGAAAAATCTGAGGACAGTGGATCAAAAGAATCATCTGAGACAGCAAAAGAAGGAGAAGACAAGAAATCAGATGAAGGTGAACTTGAAAAGTTACGTGTTCAATTCGTTCCTTCTCAAAATGCTGATACACTTGAAGCAAAAGCGAAGCCGTTAGAAAAATTATTAAAAGAAGAATTAGGTATTGATGCTGAAGTATCAGTATCAACAAACTACAATACAATTGTTGAAGCGATGAAATCAGAAAAAGTAGATGTTGGTTTCCTACCTCCATCAGCTTATACACTTGCTAAAGAGCAAGGTGCTGCTGAAGTACTTTTACAAGCACAACGTTATGGAGTGAGTGATGATGGTTCACCAACAGAAGAATTAGTAGACTTCTATAAATCTCAATTTATCGTCAAGAAAGATTCAGACATTAAAGATCTTAAAGATATGAAAGGTAAGAAAATTGCACTTCAAGATACTACATCAACTGCTGGTTATGTATACCCAGTTGCTGAGCTAAAAGAAGCGGGAATTGATGTGTTGAAAGATATGGAACCTGTAACAGTTAAAGGACATGATCAAGCTGTTATGGCAGTATTGAATGATGATGTAGATGTTGCAGTTACATTCCAAGATGCACGTAATATTGTAAAAGAAGATGCACCAGAAGTATTTGAAAAAACTGAAATAGTAAAATTAACAGAAAAGATTCCTAACGATACAATTTCAGTTCGCCCTGGAGTATCTGATGATATGAAGAAGAAAATTACAGAAGCTTTCATTAACATTGGTAAAGATGAAGAAGGTCAAAAAATTATTAAAGATGTATATTCACATGAAGGATATATCGAATCTGAAGATTCAAACTTTGATGTAGTACGTGACTATTATAAAAAAGTAGATCCAGAGAATAAAGAAAAAGAATAAGTTCATTACAGTGTTTATATAAAATTAAAAAGCTAACCGAAGGGTTAGCTTTTTCTAGGAGAAATAATATGAGTCAGATAGAATTTCATAATGTATCAAAAATATATCCTAACGGCCATATTGGTCTAAAGGATATTAACTTATCAATTGATGAAGGTGAGTTTGTTATTGTTGTCGGATTAAGTGGAGCTGGTAAATCTACTTTGCTTCGCTCGATTAACCGACTTCATGATGTCACTTCGGGTGATATTATAATTAGTGGTGAATCTATTACGAAAGCGAAAGGGAAAAAGCTTTTAGAAATAAGAAGAAATATTGGCATGATATTTCAAACATTTAACTTAGTAAAGAGATCTTCTGTTTTGAAGAATGTCTTAAGCGGTCGTGTTGGCTATCATTCAACATGGAAAATGATTCTCGGTTTATTTCCGAAGAAGGATAAAATTATTGCACTTGAAGCATTAGATAGAGTGAATATATTAGAAAAAGCCCATGATCGGGCCGATAGCTTAAGTGGAGGTCAACAACAGCGTGTCAGTATTGCGAGAGCATTAAGTCAACAGCCTAAAATTATTCTAGCGGATGAACCGACAGCATCATTAGACCCTAAGACAACTAGGCAGGTTATGAATGATTTAAAGCGTATCAACGAAGATATGGGTATCACAATTATAATTAATCTTCATTTTATCGACTTAGCATTAGAGTACGGTGAAAGAATTATAGGAATGCGAGATGGGAAAGTTGTCTATGATGACCTAAAAGTGAATACATCTGAAGAAGATTTCGAAACAATTTATGGTCGTTCGATTGAATCATCAGAAACGTTAGGAGACAATTCTCATGAGTAACGAGCGTATTGAGTCTCAACTGAATCGAAAGAAGAACTATAAAAGTGTATTTACTATCCTCTTTGTATTACTTTGTGCTTATTTAAGTGCCCGTGCAACAGAGTTTCAATTCAGTACATTAGTCATGGGTGCTACAGAAATGCAAAATTTAATTATTGAAATGTGGCCACCTGATATGAACCATTTTAAAGAAGTGACAGAGCCAATGTTAGATACGATTCGTATGGCTGTATTAGGAACAACTACAGGATCGATTTTAGCATTACCAGTTGCATTTTTATGTGCGAGTAATGTATTCAAGTCTCATTGGGTATTTATACCCATTAGAATAATATTGAATGTTATCCGTACAATACCCGACCTATTGCTTGCCTCTTTATTTGTTGCTATTTTTGGAATTGGTGAGTTTTCAGGGATTCTTGCGCTATCAGTTTTATCATTTGGTATTGTTGCAAAACTATTTTATGAATCATTGGAAGGAATAGATCCTGGACCATTAGAAGCAATGACTGCAGTAGGTGCGAACAAGGCAAAGTGGATTACATATGGTGTTGTTCCACAATCTATTGCAGCATACTTTAACTACGTCTTATTTACATTTGAAATAAACATTAGAGCGGCAGCTGTTTTAGGTTTAGTTGGTGCAGGTGGTATAGGATTGTACTATGATCAAGCATTAGGTTACTTTGATTATCCTAAAGTAACGACTTTAATTATATACACGCTTGTTATCGTGATGGTGATTGATTTTGTAAGTAAGCGTGTGAGGAGGTATTTCATATGAGGAACTTGGATCAATATATGAAACCTCAAGTGACAATGACTCAACGATTGAAGTGGATTACAATAGCGATTATAGTCATTGCAATATATTTATGGGCAATATTGGGACTTGATGAGATTAATATTAAAGAGAATGCAATCCCAACGATGCAATCTATGTTAGATGGGCTAATGAATCCGGATTTAGATTACATATATGATCCAGAAGGTGAAGATCTTTTGAGGATGCTTCTACAAACATTAGCAATCGCATTTTTAGGTACATTTATTTCTGCAATTTTATGCATTCCGTTTGGCTTTTTAGCGGCATACAATATTACTCAAAATAAATATATCGCAGAAGCGAATAAATTTATATTAAGTTTTATACGTGTATTTCCAGAAATTATTATGGCTTTAATATTTATTAAAGCAGTTGGACCTGGTGCATTTGCCGGTGTACTTGCAGTTGGAGTCAACTCAATAGGAATGCTTGGAAAATTATTTTCAGATGACATTGAGAATCTTGATATGGGTGCAACTGAAGCTTTAAAATCAGCAGGAGCCAATCGATTTAAAAGTATTATTTTTGCTGTGGTACCTCAAGTACTACCTGCTTACCTATCATTTGTACTCTATCGTTTTGAGATTAACTTGAGAAGTGCATCTATATTAGGTTTAATTGGTGCTGGTGGGATTGGAACACCGTTAATATTTGCACTACAAATGCGAGATTGGAACAGAGTCGCTATTATTTTAATTGGAATAATTATTTTAGTGATTACAGTTGATATGATATCAAGCTATATACGAAAAAAACTTGTCTAAACAAAGTGTACATGCTCGCAAATTGTTTTTGCGAGCATGTAAAAAATATTATCATTTTCAAAAAAATTAACGAACATTCACTAAAAATTATTGTGAAATGTTCGTTTTTTAATGAATAAACTTCAAATAATTGATATACTATAATCGATATAAAATAATTGGAGGTCTGTACATGATATCACGTTATTCTAGAGAAGAGATGGAGAACATTTGGAGTGAAGAGAATAGGTTCAAAGCATGGCTAGAAGTTGAAATTCTAGCCTGTGAGGCTTGGGTTGAAGAGGGGCATATACCTAGTGAAGATGTGAAAAAAATTAGAGAGAATGCTTCGATTGATGTCGATCGCATTAAAGAGATTGAAGCGTCTACTCGTCACGATGTCGTGGCTTTTACACGTCAAGTGTCTGAAACTTTAGGTGACGAGAAAAAGTGGGTTCACTATGGTTTAACATCAACAGATGTTGTAGATACAGCGTTAAGCTATTTAATCAAACAAGCAAATGATATCATCGAAGACGATTTAGAACGTTTTATCGAAGTGATTAAAAACAAAGCCATCGAACATAAAACGACATTGATGATGGGTAGAACGCATGGTGTCCATGCCGAACCGACAACATTCGGAATTAAAATGGCATTATGGTATATGGAAATGAAACGTAATTTAGAGCGTTTCAAACGTGTTCGTAAAGAAATCGAAGTTGGAAAGATGAGTGGAGCTGTTGGAACGTTTGCTAATATTCCACCAAGTATTGAAGCGTATGTATGTAAAGAATTAGGGTTAGATACAGCAGAAGTATCAACTCAAACATTACAACGAGATCGTCATGCGTATTACATTGCAACTTTATCCCTCATCGCAACGTCGATAGAGAAATTTGCTGTAGAAGTTCGAGGCTTACAAAAAACTGAAACGCGTGAAGTTGAAGAAGCATTCGGTAAAGGTCAAAAAGGATCATCTGCAATGCCGCATAAACGTAATCCTGTAGGTTCTGAAAATGTTACAGGGATTGCACGTGTCATTCGTGGTTACTTAACAACAGCATATGAGAATGTACCGTTATGGCATGAACGTGATATTTCACATTCATCTGCTGAACGTATTATGTTACCTGATGTGACAATCGCACTAGATTATATGATGAATCGCTTCACAAATATTTTAGATAACTTAACAGTATTCGAAGAAAATATGAAAGAAAACATGAATAAGACGTTTGGTCTAATTTATTCACAACGTGTCATGCTCGCTTTAATTGACAAAGGATTAGTTCGTGAAGAAGCTTACGACTTAGTACAGCCTAAAGCAATGAAATCATGGGAAACTAAAGTACCGTTTAGAGAATTAGTTGAGCAAGATTCTGATATTACAAAACATTTATCTCAATCTGAATTAGATGAATGCTTTAATGAAAACCATCATTTAAAAGAAGTTGACACAATATTTGAACGTGCTGGAATACAATAAAGTATTAAAAATTTATAAACATACCAAAGTTGTACCGTTATATTTTAACCACTTACATTTATTTTATTTGTAAGTGGTTTTTCATCTGTTTTAGATTAATTACATTCAATTTCATGATAAAATGATAATAGTAAATATTTTGTAAAGGTGTTTGATTGAATGAGATTCAAACTGATGTCTATACTTTCTTTTGTCCTACTCACAACAGGCTGTGAAAATGATACTCAGCAATACTCTTTGAAAGAAATTGATGACCGTGCTAAACAACAAGTTTCTGATGAAAATAATCACTCTGAACTGTTATTAGATGAGCAGTCAACGCGTTCGACTGAACAAGTTAAAGAAGAAATAGCAACAACGGAGAAACCAACGACAGAAGCGCCGACGACAGAAAAGCCGACCACTGAGGAACCGTCTTCAGAATCATCACGTGATGGTCAAGTAGAGTATAAAGATGGTATACCGTATGTTGGAGGTCATATTATCGTCAACAAAGATTATAAGTTGCCAGCAGACTATAATCCCGGTTTAAGTCATGAAGCGAAAAAGCAGTTTGATAAAATGCAACAAAATGCACTAAGTGAAGGCTATCAGTTGATCATTGTAAGTGAATTTAGATCATATACATATCAACAGAATTTATATCAAAATTACATTCAACAACATGGCAAACAAGCAGCAGATCGATTTAGTGCACCGCCGGGCCATTCGGAACACCAAACAGGGCTTGCAATTGACGTTGCAACACCGGAAAGTGCACAAAATAGTATGACGTCGTTTGGTCAAACGAAAGCGTCGGATTGGGTTAAAGTGAACGCCCATCGATATGGTTTTATTGTGAGATATCCTAAAGGAAAAGAGCATATTACTGGATATATGTATGAGCCTTGGCACTTAAGATATTTGAATATCGATGATGCGACTAAAATATATAAATCTAAATTAACAATGGAAGAGTACTATAATTTGAAATAAGTCTTCATATAGATATTAGATAGAGGAATAAAGGATGATTGGATGAATTTAAAAGATTATCAACATATTTTTAAACTTGACCCTGCAAAAGAGATTTCAGATGATGAATTAATGCAAATTTGTGAAAGTGGTACAGATGCAGTGATTATCGGTGGCTCAGATGATGTGACAGAAGATAATGTCTTAAACTTAATGAGTAGAGTAAGACGTTATGCTGTCGATTGTATTCAAGAACCGAATGATGTTGAAGTGGCAACATTAGGATTTGATGGCTATATTTTTCCATATATGATTCAATCAAAAGAAGTACAATTTCATACAGGATATTTATTCGAAGGGATTCGGTCATATGGTCATATGATCGATTATTCATCTATTCAATGGGTTCCATATATCGTGACGAATGATAAAGCTAAAGTTTTTCATGCCGCAAAGTGTCACACTGTAGTCCAAGATGTTGATTTGCTTTCATATATAGATATTTTGGATAAGGTAATGAAGAGTCCGTATATATACATTGAACATAGTGGAGATCTTATAGACATTGAACGGTTAAAGATGATTAAAGAGCAAGTAACTCATAGCCATATTATTTATGGTGGTGGTATTACAAATGAGCGCATTGCCAAAGAAGTCATGCAGTATGTTGATACAATCATTGTCGGAAATGGAGTATATGAAGATATAAAGTCGGCATTGAAAACCGTTAAAGTCATAAAATCAAAGTGAATTCACAGACAAAACTTATCAATTAAAGGATGGTCATAAATGGAACAATACGTAAGACATATGAATGAAGAACAAAGACAAGCAGTACTGACAACAGAAGGACCTTTATTAATTATGGCTGGTGCTGGGTCTGGGAAAACAAGAGTACTGACACATCGCATTGCTTATTTACTTGGTGAAAAAGAAGTGAATCCATACAATATATTGGCCATCACCTTTACGAACAAAGCCGCAGAAGAGATGAAGCAACGTGTGACAAAGCTTGTTGGAGAAGCCGGTAAAGATGTATTTGTCGCAACATTCCATGCGATGTGTGTCCGAATTTTAAGACGCGATATCGATAAAATTGGCTATGAAAGAAACTTCACAATTATTGACCCAAATGATCAGAAAAGTGTCATGAAAGACGTCTTCAAAGAAGAAAACATAGATAGCAAAAAATTTGAGCCAAGAACTGTTCTTCAAACGATATCGAATTTAAAAAATGATCTCATTACACCTGATGAGTATAAAAAGCAAGTTGAGTCTTACTACGATGAAATCGTATCTAGATGTTATGAGCGTTATCAAAAGAAATTACATCGAAATCAATCATTAGATTTCGATGATTTAATTATGGTGACGATTGAATTATTCACTAGGGATGAAGATACATTAGGCTATTATCAGAATAAATTCCAATATATTCATGTCGATGAATATCAAGATACGAATGAAGCGCAGTATAAACTCATTCAACTGTTAAGTAAACGTCACAAAAATTTATGTGTCGTAGGAGATTCAGATCAATCTATTTACGGATGGCGTGGTGCGAATATTGAGAATATCCTTAACTTCGAAAACGATTATTCGAATTGCAAAACTATCTACCTAGAACAAAACTATCGCTCGACAAAAAATATATTGAATGCAGCAAATGAAGTGATTCGACATAACACAACACGTAAACCAAAAGCACTATGGACTGAAAGTGAATATGGAGAGAAAGTCGGATATTATAAAGCAAGTTCAGAAAGAGACGAAGCGGAGTTTGCAATTCGTGAAATGATTAAGTTAACAGAAGACGGATATGATTATAATGATATCGCTGTACTTTACCGTACTGGTGCGCAGTCGAGAGTTTTTGAAGAAATGTTTATGAAATCTAACATTCCATATAAAATGGTCGGAGGAACGAAGTTTTACGACCGTATGGAAATCAAAGATTTACTTGCATACTTAAGACTTGCTGAAAACCCACATGATGATATTAGTTTTGCACGTGTAGTGAATACACCGAAGCGTGGCATAGGCAAAACGAGCGTTGATAAATTGCAACAGCATGCTTTAATCCATGACATTTCACTGCTTAATGCATGTAGTGATGCAGATTTTATCGGCGTAAGTAAGAAGGCGACTTCCGCATTGATTCAATTCGTTGACATGATTCAATCATTTAATCGATATAGTCAATCCCATACAGTACAACAAACTGTTGAATATATCATCGAAGTCACACAATATTATGAAATGCTCGCTAAAGACAAACCGATAGAGGCTCAATCAAGACGTGAAAATATCGAAGAATTTTTGACCGTTGCGAAAGAATTTGATGAAGCAAATGAGGAGGAGTCACTGACTGACTTTTTAACAGAGTTATCTTTATCTTCAGCGCAAGATGAAGTTGATGAAGAGAGCGAAGTGACGATGATGACAATGCATGCAGCGAAAGGATTAGAATTTAAAGTGGTATTCGTTGTCGGAGTAGAAGAAGGGTTATTCCCACATCGTAGAGCGTTATTTGAAGATAGTGAGATGGAAGAGGAAAGACGTTTAATGTATGTCGCCATCACACGTGCAGAAGAACAATTGTACTTAACACATGCATCGAGCCGAACGATTTATGGTAAGACTCAAATGAACAAGAGATCAAGGTTTCTTGATGAAATTCCAGAAGATTTGTTAGAAAGTTATAATGCCTCAACGAGACCTAGCTATAAATCAAAGGATAATAATTCTGCGACATCAATTTTTCAACAACCTAAGCGTCGTAGCGTAAGACCAACACCAAATCAAAACGTTAACTTTAATATTGGCGATAAAGTTCAACATAAATCATTTGGACAAGGTTTAGTTAGTAATATTAAACAAAAGAAGGGTCAAACAGAATTAGATATTGTGTTTGATAAAGTAGGTCCAAAAAGATTAATTGCAGAGTTTGCACCAATCGAAAGGGTAGAGAAATAATGACTGTAGAAGCACGAATCAAATCATTACAAAAAAAATTAAACCAATACAATTATGAATATCATGTGCTTGACCAACCGACGATTGAAGATAGTGAATACGATGCACTGCTTCGTGAATTAATCGAATTAGAGCAACAACATCCGGAATTCAAAACCGACGATTCACCGACCGTTAGAGTTGGAGGAGTAGTGTTAGATAAGTTCGAAAAAGTTAAACATGATACACCAATGTTAAGTTTAGGTAATGCATTTAATGAAGAAGATCTACGTGCATTCGACCATCGGATTACACAAGCTGTGGGCTCAGTTCAATATATGTGTGAATTGAAGATTGATGGGCTCGCAGTATCACTAAAGTATGAAGATGGTAAGTTCATTCAGGGATTAACACGTGGCGATGGTACAACAGGTGAGAATATTACAGAGAACTTAAAAACAATCCACAATATACGGTTATCTATTGAAGAACCATTGTCATTTGAAGTCCGTGGAGAAGCTTTTATGAGTAAGGATGTCTTTAAATCATTAAATGAATCACGTGAAAGTGAAGGATTAGATACATTCAAGAACCCTAGAAATAGTGCGGCTGGAAGCTTAAGACAATTAGATTCAAGGCTTGCGAGTAAACGAAAGTTAGATATTTTCTTATATAGCGTCAATGATTTAACAGAGATTAATGCATCAACTCAACACGAAGCCCTGTCACGTTTAGATACATTGAAGTTCAAAACAAACCAAGAAAGATCGCTAAAAGATAATATAGAAGGTGTATTGGATTATATAAAATATTGGACTGAACATCGTCATGATTTACGATACGAAATTGATGGTATTGTCATCAAAGTGAATGACTTAGAACAACAACAACAACTGGGATTTACTGAGAAATCACCACGTTGGGCGATTGCGTATAAATTTCCAGCTGAAGAAGTCGAAACCTATTTACATGATGTAGAACTATCAATTGGTAGAACGGGGGTCGTCACACCAACGGCAATTTTAGAACCCGTTGAAGTACAAGGGACTGTTGTGAGTAGAGCTTCCCTTCATAATGAAGATTTAATCCATGACAAAGACATTCGCGTAGGTGATTATGTCATCATCAAGAAGGCTGGTGATATTATTCCTGAAGTTGTTAGACCTATATTAGAAAAGCGTGACGATACTCTTCAAAAATATAAGATGCCGACGCATTGTCCAAGCTGTGAACACGAACTCATTAGGGTAGCTGGTGAAGTTGCATTAAGATGCATTAATCCGAAGTGTCCTGCTCAATTAAAAGAAGGTTTGAAACACTTCGTTTCACGAACAGCAATGAATATTGACGGATTAGGAGATAAAATTATCGATCAGTTTTATGATGAATCTCTTATATCAGATGTCGCTGATCTATACTATTTAAATAAAGAGGATTTAATTCAACTCGAACGAATGGGGGTCAAAAAAGCAACAAATATATTGAATGCTATTGAACAAAGCAAACATAATTCGTTAGAAAAGCTACTCCATGGACTTGGTATTAGACACCTTGGCGGTAAAGCAAGTCATAGTGTTGCAAAGCATTTCAAGAATATAGATATGCTCATGGAAGCTACTGAAGAGGAAATTATAAATATTGATGATATAGGTGAAATTACTGCACAATCTATAGTACAATATTTAGATAATGAAGATATTCATCATTTAATCGAAAAGTTCAAAGCTAAAGGCGTCAATATGGACTATTTAAATGATGAAAGTCTAGTATCAAGTAAACTAGAAGGACAAACTTTCGTACTGACAGGCAAACTTGAACAATTAACAAGAGATGAGGCGAAAGAACAACTGACACAATTAGGAGCGAAAGTTACAGGTTCTGTAAGTCGGAATACAGATGTGTTAGTCGCTGGAGTTGATGCCGGTAGTAAACTCGATAAAGCGAAATCGCTAGGTATTACGATATGGGATGAAGCGCAACTATTGAATGAATTACAAGAATAGAGGTTAAGATATGAAGAAGATTTTGTTGATACTGACAACAACATTACTCCTTACAGCATGTGCTAATACGAATGATCAAGACGAGAAGGTGGACGATAAAGAAGTCACGAAAGAAGAACAGAAAAGAACGACAAAAGTTCAAATTTCTAAGGATTATTATCGCCATTTATTACCATTTGAACCGACAGATACAAGAGGATTAACGAGTAGTAACATGGTATCTTCGTATAACGCTGAACATTTTGAGAAAGGATTACTGACCATTAGTCAAAAAAATTTCAACCCGAATGATTATCTTTACTCAGAAGGCGAAGTGTTGAATAAAGACATCATCGAAGGCTACTTGAATCCTAAATATACTAAATCAGAAATTAAAGAGATGTCTGATAGTGAGAAAGAAGAAAAAAGAGCATTCGCTAATTTAGGACTGAATCCATCTCACAAAGGTGAAGACGATCCAGAGAAAATTGCAGAAAATTCTCCAACATATTTGGCACATATCCTAGAACAGGACTTCTATATTGAAACCGATGCAAAGAATAACAAACTGAGTGGAATGACACTTGGACTCGCGATGAATAGTGTTCACTACTATCAAAAGGAAAAAAACGGCCCAATTCTTTCAAAAAACTTAGATGAAGATAAAGTGATTAAAGAAGGACAAAAAATGGCACAAGAAATATTAAATCGAATTCGAGTGAATGACCAAGTGAATGATATTCCAATTACATTCGCGATTTATGTTCAATCAACGGATACATCATTGTCACCTGGTGAATTCGTGAAATATGCGCATGTGAGTAAAAAGAGTAAAAAAATTGGGAAATGGGAAAATGTTGATCAACAATTTGTAACTGTTCCAACGAATGAAGCAGCAAAACTTGATAAAAATATAAATGAAAATTATAAACGATTCAATCAAGACTTGAAAGATTTCTTCCCGAACTATACGACATCAATCGGACTGTTAGAAGTGAAAGACGGTAAAGCTGAAGAATTGAAGATTGATATACCAATGGATTACTACGGTCAATCAGAAGTCGTTGCATTAACCCAATTCGTAGGAGACTTATTAAATAAATATTTTAGTAGTGTACCAAACATCGAATTAATCATCTCAGATAATCAGAAACCGAAAGCAACAATCATTAAAGAAGCAGGTGAGGAAGAGCCGTTTATTCATATTTTTGAGTAGATATTTTTGAATACGGTGTAAATAATGACTTTTAACTAAAAATGAAATAAGTGAGCAAATTATTAAAGATGTAATATCACAAAATCTAATATTTATTTTACTTAAAATCTTTAATACATTAAAAAAAGCAGACACTAGTCTGCTTTTTTTATATCATTATAACCATTTTTATACAGAAAATTATATTATGTTAAAATGAAGTTGAAGATTTGGTTTCAATAACATTAAAGGGGAAATTTCAATGGGAATTTTTGATTCAATTCAAGAACATGGTATTACTAGCATCGTAGTTGCTATTGTTTTGATAGGGATAAATTTATATATGACTAATCGTATGCAAAATAGGAGTATTAAAATTGAAACGATTACTAAAGAAAGAAATTTAAATATAGAAAAGGTTAGAGGTTTAATGGCGGATAACTTATCTTCAGCACATAAAGTGAGAAGTCACGTGAGTAAGTTGTGTTCATGTCAGAAAAAATATAATCAAAATCCTGAAGAACATAAAGAAGAACGTATTCAACTAGAAAGTGAATATTATGAATTGATTGCAGAACATTCACATCTGTATAATTTACTCTCCTTATATTTATTGTCTATAGACCCGCTTGTGGATACTAAGAAAATTAATGAGCGTTATACAGAATTAAGCAATGTGATTAAGATAAACATTAAAGAATGTGTTGGAAAGATTGATGATGAGACATTGGACGAACAAGTTATAAATAAAAATTTAAAAAAATATAAAGAAGACTATAATTATTTTATGAAAAATATTATCAAAGAATCATCAGTATTTATAAAGCAATGGCTCGAAGAAAGTTATATTGAAGTTATAGGGAAAAAGAGATATACGAAATTAAAGAAGAAATAAATAGGATGAATATAAATTAATTCAATAGACAATTAAACATAGCCTTTTATTAGGAGGCTATTTTTTTAATGAAAAATGTCATTTTTTTGTCGTAATAGATAAGTATTACTGGATATCAATTTAATATTTTCCTAATTTCCGTCATAATTAAATATATAAACATATATTTGGAGGTAGACTTATCGTGATCAAACTAGTTGATGCAGTCAACACGAATCATTTGTTTGAACGTATTATAGAGGAAGATTCAAAATCAGGTAAATTATTTGGTTCACCGATTTATGTATTAACACGTGCTGATAATGTTTTAAAATATCAACATACTATGACGAATACAGTTCAAAATAATGGATCTTTTAATATTGCAGTATTTACATATACACGTTTAATGTGGCATATATATAATGAAATTGGTTTTGGCAAAAAAATACAAGCCTCAAAAGATGCTCATGCATTATTAATTTACAGAATTATGAATGACTATCAACATGAAGAAGAGATGAGTGTATTTAAGGCACAACTTAATGATAATGATGATGTTTCAAAGCAAAATTCAATTGAACATATTGAATTTGCATATGCAATATTAAATGCTATCCAAGAATTTGAAGATTATTTAGTGGACGTCAATATGGATGAGATAGTCAACTTAAATGAAATGCCTAAACTAAAGGCAATTAGTTTTATATATGATAAATATAAAGAGGAAATTAAAAGGTTATCAACGTCTCCTAATAAGGATATTTCATTATCGTCTATTAATATGTTGAAAGATTTTATAGAGAGATTAAAATCATATAACAATAGTGAAGAAATACGCGCATTACAACATGCAAAAATATACATACATGGCATAACTGATTTTACACCGATAGAAATTAAGTTAATACAAGAGTTAAGCCGATTAGGTCTCCATATAGAAATATCTACGACAGATGATTCATTACATCAGGAAACGTTTGAAAGAAGAGAAGACGGCATACTTAAGCCGATTGAAATGAAGTCCAGCTTACATAAACAAGAAAATCTAGTGAATAAGCTTCAAATATTCGAAACACCAAATCACCGGGTAGAATTTGAACTGATTGCGAAAAGAATTGAAAATTTAGTACATACATCTTCTGATACAAATTTTAAGGATTTTGTAGTGTATTATCGAGATGATATGGTATTACAACAATTACTTAGAACATTTAATCGTTATAATATCAATGTTCAATATAACGAGAACAAACCGATGACAACACATCCATTTACTCAATTTGTAGATGGCTTATTTGAGTATGCGAATATAAATTATGATAATCTCCATCACCCTAAATATTTAGAGACTATTATTAAAATTGCTAAAACAAGATACTTAACGTCTTCTGTACTCAACACTTATCTTGATAGAATTGATGATTTCGTTCATTCATATGCTGTAACGTATGGGGAATTATTCAATGAAGATCATGAATTTGATCCTGAGGTACTTTTTTATAAAAAGTATAAAGAACGTACGAATGAGAATGACGAATTCCTTAAAGATATAGCGTTAAAACGGTATGAAAAAGAACTTGCTAAAGATGAAGTTAATACAACTGAAGTAGAAAAAGAAAACATAAATAAACCTGAAAGCAAAGCATACAAAGCACTCGTTGAAAGGCAAAAGGAGTACTATGAATCACTAAATCAGAATACAGATGAAGGCAATGTTGATTTAGAGGATGCATTGAATGACAAAGAGATTAAAGATATTGGTCAACTGAATGCAAAAGATGATGATGAAGAAGCAATCGAAGAGAGTGTTGAATTGAACCAATCAAATAAAGTGGATAGTGACTATACTGAGAGCTTTGTTAATACTGTCATTGTACTACGACATATTATCGATGGTGTTAATAACTTTAAGGCAATTTTTGAAGAAGAGATAAATGAAGATTCAAATAGAAACGTTGGTGGTGAAATTAAAAAAGAAATTCCTTTGATTGATGTTCTCGACGACATAAACCAATACTTTAATCATTACGGTATATATACTAAGTTATCTGGACAGTACTCATATTATGAAGATGAGGAAAAGCATGAGGTTCAACAAGTATATAATACAGTCGTCAATATTATTGAGAGTGGTTATATATCACTGAATGGTATTATACTTGACAATCGATCTAAATCATTAAAGTTAATGACTGATTTGTTTAGAACGACCTTCTCAAAATCAGTATTTCAACAACAACAATTATTAAAAGATGCGGTATATATAAAATCATTAGATGACGTTTCCTTTGATTCCTACAAATATGTGTTTATTGCAAATTTTGATCGAAATAATACACCAAGAACGATTAAGGACAATAAACTAATTTCTGATCGAATCAAAGAGAAGTTCAAAAATAGATTATCACCAACGACTATAGAGTTAAGAGATAAAGACAAATCTTTATTTTATAGAGCAATTCAATCAGCTGAGGAAAAAGTCGTTATTACTTATTCTTTAATTAATCATGATGGACGTGTAACAAAAGAAAGTCCATTCATTGGTGAATTGATTAATGATAGCAAGTTAAATATTAATAAGTATACAAATAGGTATAGAGTCTACAGAAATTCATTACTCGGAGAATGGATTGAATATAAGAAAAATAAAGATAATGAATATGATGAAATTATTCACTTTGATGAATATATAAATCTATTAACTTCCAAAGATCATATTAAAACACCTTTAATTCATAGGTTAAATGAATTATCTAAGATTCAAACAAATGAAAGTAAAGTTATAAGACATCATGAGGATCAACAAGCACAAAATAAATCAAAAACTGAAGTATTGAAGCCATGGGTTCATGCGTTGAACTATATTAAAGATAATAATAAAGATTTATATGATGAAATAAATGATTATTATAATTTTTATTCTAAAGTATCGAATCAGTTTATAGGGCCATCATTGGCGCATGAGTTATACCTATCTGAATCTGAAAGAGATCAAGCATCGAACGAATATATTTTTGAGCCAAGTGTATCGAGGTTCCAGACATATAACGGATGTGCGTTTAAACATTTCGCTCAATATGGATTACATTTACAGACTAGGGAAGCATTCGACATAGAATCTAAAGATACAGGAACAGTTCAACATGAAGTATTGGAACGTCTCTTTAAAGATTCAGACATTATTGAAACCCTTCGACATGAGGAAGATGATGAAAAGATTGTAGCGAATCAAGAATTAAGCGATCGAATACATGAAATTATCGAAGATGTTTTAAGTGACAGTGCGTATGTGAATGGGAAGTACAACCATTCACATTATAACCAGTATTTGAAACGGAAAATTCATCGTTCAGTTCGTAATGCAGCAATATTCTCTATTATGTCTTTAAGTATTGGTAAGTATAATCCAGAAAGATTTGAAGCAGATTTTGGTTTTGTGCGTGAAGATGATAAAAGTAACAAGAAGTCTAAAGTAGCAAATGTTAAAGAAATCACTACAGCCAAAGTTGATAATAAGTCTTATAAAGTTCATATTAAAGGTCAAATAGATAGAGTGGATATTTATAGGGATGAAGAGAACAAAAAAGCTTATATAAACGTTATAGATTATAAATTAAGCAAGAAAGATTTGTTATTAGAAGATGTATTAGACGGAGGTCAGCTTCAACAATTTAGCTATATGTATGTGATTAAAGAAAATAAGGAACAATTTGGATTGGAAGGATATGAAGTCTTACCAAATACGATGATGTTTTTGCCAGTGCATAGTAAAAATGGAAAAGTTGAATATGATACAGATAAGAAAAAGGTAAAAGAAATTTTAGATAATAGAAATGATGAAAATGAATATGAGTCGAAATTTAAAACTTTTATTTTTGATAAAACAAAGAAAGATTACAAACCAAAAGGTATGTTTATCAATGAAGCTGAAGCATTTAATAAAGAAGTTCACTTTAGTCAATCAGAAGGTTTAATGGCTTTGCTACAAAAATACAATAGTGATGAGAATTCAATTGACAAAGAAAGTTATAGGAAAATTTTTTCTCATTTTTATCCATCTGAATATGGTGGACCAGAACCGGAAAAAGATTATAAGAAAAGAAATCCAGAAAAGGAAATGGATGAATTATTTTTAATTAGAAATCAAAGTCAACATAAATTTATCTCACATGATGGATTTGAAGAAGTCATCTCCAAAGTTAAAGATATTTATGAGAAAAATACTAGTGAGATATTTAATGGTCATGCCTTAGTATCGCCTAAAGAAAATGACGATGGTGAATTGCAGCCTTGTGAATATTGTGAATTCAAGTCAGCTTGTTATTTTGATATTACAAATAGTGAATCACGTAAACCTGATAAAGAAGAATATGAAAGAATCATTCTAGAAGATATATTAAAGGGGGTTAAGCCAGGTGAGTACTAAAGAGATTAAATTTAATCCTCAACAAGAGTTCTCTATTAATGCATTGGGCAATGGTGTTGAAAATTATGATGGGTTTAAACAATATGACAATATATTGGTGTCGGCGGCTGCAGGTTCGGGTAAAACAGCGGTGCTTGTTCAAAGAATTAAGAGAAACATTGAATTAGGTGTGAAAATCGATGAAATGTTAGTCTCGACATTTACGATTGAAGCGGCTAAAAATATGAAATCACGTTTAGAGGATTTGTTAGAAGAAAATATAAATTCTGATCATGAGCATAATGAAAAATATAAAACTGCAGTTGAGCAAATAAATAAAGCTCAAATATCAACATTGCATAGTTTCTGCTTAGATGTTATTCAAGATAATTATTATAAACTAGGCTTGTCACCTAATCTTCGTTCATTGGATGAAGTGGAAAGGGATGTCTTATTAGAGCAAATTATTGAAGAATGTTTAGAGCCATATTATGAAAATCCAGATGATCATGAAAACTTCATTACAATAGCAAATATACTATCGATTAAAAACAGAAAGTATATCGTTGATAAAATCAAAGAAATTATTGATATAGTATTAGCGAATGAGAATAAAGAAGGTTTATTAGATATCTTTGAAAGTTATTTGAACTTTGAAAGCAAAGAAAATATAAATAAACCTATTAAAAAACTTACTTTAAATTATATTGAAAATTATATTGATAATTTGAAAGAGAATTTATTAAGCCTACAAAATGACGTTTCTTATATGTATGAGGAGACAGTTAAATCTATAAATGAAAGTAAAGTGTACACTTTTGAGCCTGATGATGATTTGAAAATGTATAGTGAGTCCAAACCGTTAAATGATGTTTATAACCAATTGAAAAATATGTTAGATAATATTCCAAATGCTTTATCAGATCTTAAAAATATAGAATCAAATATTAAGAAAAATCCAAATAATTATAATGATTATAAAATCAAAGAAAACTTACCAAAGTTTTTAAATCCTATTCCAGGGTCAAGTGGAAAGAGAGTTAGAGATTTAATTGATGAAGATTCAGTCTTTTCAGAGCTTTTTATAAATGGTGAGAAACTTATAAAAGAAGGTTCTTTTAAAGAGTTAAATAATAGTTTGAGTATAGACCCAATTATCCCAAATAATAATTTTCAGTATCAAAACTTTGCTGAAGTGAGTCATAATTATATTGCAACATTAAATGAAATTGTAAAAAGTATTATCAAGAAATTTGATTTATACAAAAAAGAAAATAACTTAATAGATTTCTCAGACTACGAACATTTGACATTAAAGTTGTTAACAGAGTATGAAGATGTTCGAGAATTTTATCATGATAAGTTTAAAGAGATTATGATTGATGAATATCAAGATTTCAATAATGTCCAAGAAGCGATAATTAATAAAATTAGAGAGCCTATTCATGATGAGAAACCTACAACAGTGTTTATGGTTGGTGACGTGAAACAATCTATTTATCAATTCCGTCAAGCGGATCCGGAGTTGTTCAATAGTAAGTATGCACAGGCTTTGAAACTTGATGAGTGGGAATTAAATAAAGATCTAGATAAATATATGATTATTCCATTTACAAATGATGAACTTGATTCGAAGTTTAAAGATGTTTCACCTCGAAACATTGTTATAGAACTGAATAAGAACTATCGTTCGAATCAGAATGTCATTGACTTTACGAATAGTGTATTTGACCAAATTATGATAGAAGATCGTGGTGGTATTAATTACCGTTCAGGACATGCATTACAGTTCGGTGGTTCTAATATCGATAATACGAAATGTGATGTCACTGTGATAAATAAAAAAACTTCTGATGAGCAGAATGGTAAAAAGTTAAGCAGAGAAGAGATGACGAGTCAATATATTATTGATACGATTCAAAAGCTAAAAGAAGGAAATCCGTCTTTTAAATATAGTGATGTAGCAATCTTGTCAACTTCTAGAAAAAATCATCGTCATTATAGTAAAGAACTTTATAATGTTGGTATTAATAGTGTTATGAATACTCGTAAAGGATTTCTTGAGTCATTGGAAGTTAAAGTGGTTTTAAGTGTCTTACGGGCATTAGATAACCCATTACAAGATGTAGATTTAATTTCAATGATGAGGTTGCCTATCTTTAATCTTTCGGTGAAAGATATTGCAACAATTAAGAATCCGAATAGTTATAGTCATTATTTGTACAGTATATTTAATTTTATTAATGATGAAGACAATAAAGATAAGGACTTATATGACAGGCTAGTTTATTTTAAAGAGACTTTATATGATTTAAGACGATATGTAAGGTATCACTCAGTAGATGAAATTCTAAGAAAATTATATGAAGATCTTGAGATTGAATCATTCTTTGTATCGATGCCATTAAGTGAATCACGAGAGGCTAACTTAACTGGATTAATTAATAAAGCAGTTGAATTTAATCGTCAAGGACATCGCTCTGTTCATGAATTTATTAATCAAATGAATCATTTAATCTCTAAAGAACAAGATTTTGGTGAAGAATCTTTCGTTTCTGAAGACGATGCAGTAAAGATTATGACAATTCACGGAGCTAAAGGATTAGAGTTTAAACATGTAATTTATGTTGATACTGAAACTAAATTTAATAAGAAATCTGCAGAGAGCCGTTTAGTGATTGATAGTAAATTAGGATACGGTATCGATCAATTGTATTCTCATGTAAGTTCTGAAGTTTATGGGTATGAAGAATCATTCTATAATAAATTAATCAAGAATCAAATGATTAATAAACAACAAGGTGAAGAATTACGAAAGATGTATGTAGCGTTTACGAGAGCGGAAAACTCAATTCATATCCCATTGATTGTCGATGACAAAGAGATTGAAAAATCTAAAATGAATGAAAAAGATGATCCTATAAAGCAAAGTAAACCAGCATTATACATTTTAGATGTGATTAACCATTTCAGTGATGAACAGTTCATCAATATTAATCATAAAGATATGGATGAATTAATAAAGTTGAAACAAGATAGTACCTCACTAAAAGAAGATGAATCAAAAAAGAATGATTCATCAGAAAGATCATTTCAGAAAGATCATTCTTCTAGACTGAATTCAATATTAGAATCATTTAATCATGAGGATAAAACTTCATCAGAAATCGATTTAAGTCAGTTGGATCAGAATTATGAACAACAACGACCAGATGTCAAAAAAGTTTCAGTAACTGAGTTGAAGCAGTTAAGACAACAACAGCAACTTGAAGCAACAGGGGAAGCATTAAATAAAGAAATGGTTCAGTTTAGAAGGCCGAGTAATCCGCTAAAGGGGCATTCAGAAGATTATGGTATGTTGACAGGTACGTTAATGCATGAAGTCATGATGCATGCGATGAATGATTATAGAATGAATCGTGATAAAGGTGAAGAATTGATTGCAGAGGAAGCGGAAAGAAAAGCGAAAGAGCATTCATTGTTCATGAGTCCAAACTATAAATTCAAAGAGAATGCGATGAATTTCTTAAAAAATCATGAAGTGAAAACATTATTAAAAGATGTTAAGGAAATTCATACTGAACAGCCTTTCTTTGCAAGCTATAATGATATTGTTCAAGCGAGCGATGATGAAGAACTTCTATTTGAAGGGATTATTGATTTATTACTAGAGAAAGATGATGAATTTATTATTATCGACTATAAGACGGATACGATCAGTAAAGATGAGAAAAAAGAGTTATTAAATCGATATGAAGAGCAGTTGACATTGTATACGAAAGCAGTTCAAAGATTAACAGGTGTGAATAAAGTATCATCATATATCTACGGAACAAAAAGTGATGTGTTGATACAAGTTACTGGTGAAGACAGTTTATTAGATGGATATCAAAATAATCCAAAAGATTTTAAAAACATTGTTAAAATTTCAAATGAAGAAAGGCATGATGATAATATGACTAGTAAAATTTTAAGATTAGAGAAAGGTAAACCATTAACAATAAATGATAAGGATACAAAAGGGCACCTTCTACATTCATGTAAATTAAATAATCATGAAATAGGTGTGAAACAAAAATCTGGCAATATACATTGGAACTCAATAGTAGCTTCATATATTAAAGCTAAGCATATTGATGAATTAAAAGTTAGAGAGATTCTTTTTAACGATATTTTTCCAAATGAGAAAATTGATGACTCAGAGCAACATCAAAAGAAAATTTTAAAAAATGTAGTTGGAATATTTAAGACTGAAATTGAAGTCGAACAAAAAATGGATCAGAAATCATCAGATAATAATCAAAAAATTAAAATGAGTGATACATCAATCCCTATATATTATGCATGTTACACTGCAATGGATAATATTTTGCTTCTACAAGGATTAATAAATGTTTACGGTAGTACTGATGACATTATTGAGTTAGAATTTTATTCTAATGATAAATCTTCAAATGATACAGATGATGAAAATAATATTAATAAATCGGAAATAGATGATAATATATCTCTAAATACAATAATCTATGGGCCTCCTGGTACAGGTAAAACACATAAAATCAAAAAAGATTTTTATGCAAATCTTATTTCTAGTGATGTATCAAAAAAAAATTTGGAAGGATTAACATGGATAAATGCTATATTGTTGGTATTTAAGGAGTATGATTTTATACCATTAAATTTAAATGATATTTATGAAAATAAATATATAAAAGAAAAGATAAAACAGTCAAATCCTGAAAATTATAAATCAACTATTCGAGGTGCAATTTATAAAGATAAAAATCAATTATTTAAGAAAGATAATAATAAGTGGGGAATAACTGAAAAAGGTATTGAAAAGGCTAATGAAATTGATATAGATTTTAAAGAAGTTTATAAGGAAGATTATAATGGTAATTTTGAAATGGTGACATTTCATCAATCATTTGGGTATGAGGAATTTATAGAAGGTATCAAAGCTAAAACTATTAATGGACATATTGAATACATTGTAGAAAATGGAATATTTGTTGATTTTTGTGAAAGAGCTATGGAATCAAAAAGAAAAGGTGAAAATAAAAACTTTTTATTTGCTATTGATGAAATAAATAGAGCTAATATTAGTAAAGTATTCGGTGAGTTAATAACTTTGATTGAAGATGATAAGCGTATAAAATTTGTAGATGGAAAATGGAACGGTAGCATGGTTACCTTGCCGTACTCTGGAAAAAAGTTTGGTGTACCTGATAACGTCTATTTAGTTGGAACAATGAATACATCAGATAAATCAATAACCTTGATTGACTCGGCTTTACGAAGAAGATTTGACTTCATAGAGCTAATGCCTTCTCCAAAAACATTATCAAATATATTAGATGAAAATGGAATAATTAAAGGGGTTAATGTGCCTAAAATATTAACTTTACTTAATGAACGTATATCTGTTTTGTATGATAGAGACCACATGCTAGGACATGCATTATTTATTAATGTTAGTTCATTAGAAGATTTACAGAAGGTATTTCAAAAAAAAGTTATTCCTACTTTGCAAGACTATTTTTATGGGGATTTAATTAAGGTCAAAGCAGTTTTAAATGATAAACATAGTATTTTTGTAAAAAGAAAACAACTGAAACCACATTTATTTGATAGTGGATTGATTGAGGATCTATATGATATTGAAGAACAATATGATTTAGTTACTGATGTAACGCATGAAGATTTTATTAAATATATAAATAGCATTGACAATGAGAACCTATAAAATGAAGAGGTTAATTGTACTTAAAGAATTTGACCGCATTTATATTGGCGAAAAAATTAATGATGTTATAATTACTAATACTGATATTGAACAATTGCAAAATTTAAAAATAGATAAATCCAAGGCAAATGTAGAAGACTTTTTAAATCCAATAAGAAAGGGTGTACAATTTAAGAATTATGTAGGGGTTTTAAAAATAAACTCTGGTTTAATTGTTGAAATTCTTCCCAAACTTTATGGCATAAATAGTGATGAAGAATCAAAGAAATTGGTATTTACAATGCTTAGAGACACAAAACATGTAAAATCTAAGTTATTTGATGAAATAGCTATGGATAAAGATAATAATTCGATGTTAGAAATTTTTATTAACATGTTTTTGGATGAAGTCGAAAAAATTTGTAAAGTAGGGTTAGTATCCGAATATCAAAAAGTAGAGGAGAACTTCAAATTTTTAAAAGGTAAATTACTTATTCATAAACATGTTAAAGTTAATAAATTTAATTACTCTAACTTTTATAATGAATATGACGACTTTATTTTAGACCATAATTTGAATAGGTTAATTAAAGCAACTTTAATCTATCTTTCTAAAGTAAATGTGTCAAATAATGTTAATCGTAAAATTAATAATTTGCTACCTTTTTTTGAAGATATTAATGCTAGGCTACTTGATATTAATAAAATATCTCCACATATTAATAGAAGGTTTGAAATATATGATAAAGCAATTGAATGGTCCAAAATGATTTTAAATAATAACACATTTAATACATTTTCAGGTGTTAATTCTTCATTAGCATTTCTATTTCCTATGGAAAGGCTTTATGAAGAGTATGTATATAATAAATTGAAGTATAATAATATTGATAATATTGAAATTGTAAGTCAACAAAATAAATACTCGCTATTTAACAAGAAAAATAATGAATATACTAGTATATATAAATTGAAACCAGATATAGTTATTAAAAAAAATGAAGATGTAATCATAGTTGACACAAAGTGGAAGATACTTGGTAGTAATGGCCCCAGTCAAATGGATATTTATCAAATGTATGCATATTTTACAAGATATAGACATCATGGTATTAATGTTAAAAAGGTAATTCTATTGTATCCATATAGTGGTAGTTACCCCCGAACAGTATTTCAATCTTTAAGTGAAGCAGGAGGTACTATAGCAATAATTGAAGTTGCATTTGTAAATTTAACAGATGATAATTGGATTAATGATTTTTGGAAATTAATTTGAAAACTAAATATATACTATTTGAGTTAATATGTATATTTAAATAAACATTCCTCTAATGGAATGTTTATTTTTTTCAATATTTATATAGTAATATCTATAAAATATTTTTAATATTTTATAATAATTTATGTATAATATAAAGTATACAAAATATACTTAATGAGGTGAAAAAATGATAGATATTAAAAGTAACGATAAAAAAGAAAACCACTTTACGTATGAATTAAAATATGCAAAGCTAGATGATCTAGTAACGATTTCGCCGGGGACTTCAGTGTCTCGGCTAAATCGTTATGATGATGAAAGTAAGTCAGGTACTAGGATCTATAACCAGTTGAGCTTTACAAGTGATAAAAATGGTTTTGAAATAAGTGATGGCATTGATAACGAGTATAAAGTAATTAGAAGTGATGACATCACAAGTTCGATGCTAACGCATGAAAATGACTTAATCATGAATATGTCAACAGGTGAATTGGTCAGAGTCTCAGCAGCGAATAAAGATTTACTTTTGCCTTACAATTATTCCAAAGTAAAAGTTAAAAACAATCAAATTGATGATAAATTTTTAGAATATTGGGTGAATGAATCTAAGACATTTAAAGAGAGAGTTAATGATAATTCAGAGTACTCAAGAAGATTATCTATAAAAAAAATTAAAGATATAGAAGTTGCATTACCAGATATGGAGACTCAAATGAAAATTGGTGAACTTTATAGAGCAAATCAAAATATTATTATAAAGCAAATTGAGAAAACAAAACTTATAAACAAATTGATATCTCAAGAAATTTTAAAGGAGAGTGAAGAAGATGAATGACGCAAGAGATATTTATAAAAATATAATTAATGAAATTGAAATGCTTTTTGGGCAAAGAGAATTTCATAAAACACAATATATAGAATTATTACGTTCAATATTATTATATAAGTACTTATGTGAAAAATATAAAATGCATATTGAAGAATATAAAGAAGATAATGATATTAATGAAAGCTATAATGAAATCTTTGAGGATGACATATTATTTAATCAATTTAAAGTTTACCTTTATCAGAATGTTGGATACATTATCGAGCCTGGAAATTTTTATGAAGACTTTATTGTTGAAGAAGACATTTTGAAATTCGAATTACTTTATTTTGAACAAGCATTAATTAAATTTACTGAATCACGATATGAATTCGAAAACATGAATATCAAGGATAAAGTTGTGAATATAGATGTTGATGGACTGTTTTCTCACATTAATCTAAATTCAACAATATTAGGACAGAAATTACAAGATAGAAAAGAGACATTATACCTTATACTCATAAGTATTAATAAGGCTACTCAAGATATTAACTTGGAATTGTATTCAGATATCTTTAAATTATCTTTAAATGAAACAAGATTTATAATCTCATCTTTCAGTAGCAACAAGAAGCATGTATTAGCTGAATCTATTGAACAGGATTTTCCACTTAATATTGCAATGATGATTAGTGAAGGTCTTATACCAAAAAAGAAATATAATAATCTGTATGTCCCATTTGAAAAAAATGGTGTTCCTTCAGCATATATAGCAGAGAATAATGATATTATGAAAATACAAAGCGAAACTTGGAATGATTTAGAACATAACATTTCACGGCAAAATTATTTAATACATGGTATTAACAATATAAATATAAAGAATCGTGGTCTCTTTAATTTGGATTATGGAATAAAATATATAAAAGATAAAGTTGATCTTATATATGCAGATTTTATGAAAATTAGATCCGTTAGGGATATAAAAAAGTATGACGAGAATAATATGTATGCTGAAAATCATACATTATTAAAAGAAAAAAAAGCTGAATTACTTTTGAAATACATTGACATGATGAGTGACGATGGAATAATGATTGTAGTTTCTGACAGGAGCTTTTATAATTCATTGGATGATGAATTATGTGATTCAATATTTTCCGATCAAAATGTAGTGGACTGCATCATTGATTTACCAACAAATGTGTTAGGTGAACGTTATACGAACCCAAGAATAACTATATTAAACAAAAATAGATATGAAGATGATAAAATACTTCTTATTGATGCAACGAGAAATTATATAGCGAGTGAGAAATATAATGAAATATCTGATCGACATATTAGTAAAATAGTGAGTATATACAAATCAAAGGAAGATCATCCTGGATTTAGTGCAATAGTTGAACCGAATCAACTTCAAACCGATTTCGGATGGAATTGGGAAATGTCAGACTTTATTACGCCGATTATTTACCAGGAATATGTAGATCCTAAACAGGTTAAATTAGACTTAGAACGGTTAGATACAGAAATAAGCAATGATCTAGAACGTGTTAAAAAGCATATTAAAGAACTAAATATATTTTAGCGATTAAAATCTTCTCAAGTGTGAGAAGATTTTTTTTTACAAAAATTTGTATTAAACAGTTTACTTATTACAGATATGTGGTATATTAAATATAACAGTTGATATACAAGTTATAATATAAATATTTTAAAATATACATTATGTTAATTACATTGTATATTCATCTGCATGGTTAGTTGTATATTAATTATATAATATTGTAATTTACAATATACAACATAGCTCGTTAAGTATTAGAAAGGAGAAAAGATATGTTGTTACAAGACTGTGTTGTCTTTGAAGGTGGGATTAATGTGAATAGGGTGATTGAATACGATGATAAAGGCTTGGTGTATAACGTCTATCATCATCACAGCTTTCTTTATGATTGTGGAGAGATTAACGCAAATTCAATTGAAGTTAATACTGTTCGAATTCAAGACGATGCGAAAGTAAAAGTCGTTCACGAAGGGGATATCATAGTGAATTTATCACGTGGTTATTGCACACGGGTATCAAGGGTTAATGATGGATATTTATTGCCATACAACTATTCAAAGGTCGTTGTGCCCGATGCAATTGATGATTGTTTTTTTGTCGCTTGGTTCAATCATTCATGGGAGGTGAGTACTCAATTGAATCAATTAAGGAAGTCACAACATAAGAAGATGAAATTGACACATCAAGCATTAGATGACTTTGAAATATCATTACCACTTCTAGAGTATCAACAACATATCGGTAATATGTACAAATTATTAATCAACACAAAACGACAAGAGCAAGAGCGCATTGCGCAAGATGAATTAGGGATTAAAGTTGCTTTAAATAAATTATAAAAAATATTTTATAAAGGAGATTTTTATATGAATAATCAAGTGAGAAGAAACAAAGAGATGGAAGCTGCTAAAACATTAACTTTTGCAGCGGGTGTTGTAGCAATAATTGCAGGTGTAATTTGGTGTTTTACAGGTGTTGGTTTGTTATGGGCTTGGTTAGATATCATTGGGGGGATATTATTCATACGATCTAAAGGCTTTACCGATGAGAAATTTGCTTCTAAGTCGACTGGGATTTTAGTGTTCGGATTGATTTTCTTAGTGACATCGGTATTAGGAGGCGTACTAGCAATACTCGCTTATATGAAATTAAGTAGTGCGAAACAGTCCAATGACCAGTCAACTGGATCTGGTAATGTTATGGATCTTGAAAAGGCATATGAATTGAAAAATAACGGTGTTATTTCGGAAGAAGAATTTGAAATGATCAAGAAAAAAACAATTGGGTAATGGTGAAAGTTGATATGAATATGTAAATACTGTGCCAATACAATGGATGGGAGAAGTTATATATTAATAAACTATTCGAAGGGGTCGATGTAATGAATTGTATGAATCGTGTTGAATATGAAGTGACAAGAGAATGTAATGAAGCATTGAATATTTTAGAAACTCAATGTAAAAATAAATCATTAATACAGACTGAGGATATTTTACTTGCGATTATTTCTGCTCAAGATACTGGTGCAGGATATTCGTTAGGACGTCATTCAATCACGCGTTCAAAAGTAAGTAAAATGTTAGACAGTGCAATAGTTGTAAGAGACAGAACAGTTATAGAGGTGAGTGAAGGATTATTTAGCGCGACTTCCGAACATGTGAAGAAAATCAAAGAAAATGATCTGGAATTTATTAATGAGCCCCCGTCTGATATATCAATTAACGGTATTGATTTATGTGTTTCGGAACATGTTAAAGCTATTTTTGATGCTGCAGATGAATTTAGAGTCCAACTTTCTTTAGATAGTGGAATGGATACGTATTATTTACTTGTTGCAATCGTAGAAAACGAAGAATGTAATGCACATCATTTATTAAACAAGCTCATGGCAACATATTACTCAGATTATCGAGTAGATTTAAAAGATAACTTTAGTATACGATACAGTATGCTTAATAGGAAGTATGATGGACATGTGAAGAGAAAGAAACAAGACAAAGAAATTGAAGATAATAGGCTGACTAATAAGTTAGAAAATCCAAACTACTCATTACTACGTGATATATCAACGGATTTAACCGAATGTGCAAAAAATGGTCAACTTCCAAACGTCATAGGACGTGATGATGAAATTGATCAAATTGTTCATACCATTTGTCGAAAGAATAAAAATAATGCTGTATTGATAGGACCTGGTGGTGTCGGTAAATCTGCAATTGTTGAAGGCTTGGCAAATAAAATAGCATTAGGTGACATAAAACCTTTAGATTCTATGAAAATATTGCAATTTAGTATGGCCGATCTTCATGATAAATATCAGGATAGAGTTTTGAATAAATTTAAAGAAGAGATTTCAAGCGAGAAGGATATTATCTTATTTATCGATGAAATTCATATGTTAGGTGATCATAAACGAATGACGGATATATTCAAACCTTTAATGGCCAGAGGAGACTTTACAATTATAGGGGCTACAACGCCTAATGAATGGAATCGAAATATTGCGAATGACCAAGCTTTAGTCAGAAGATTCGAGAAAGTGTATGTAGAAGAGCCTACTATTGAAGACACGATTAAAATTGTAAGTGATACGATTCACTCGTATGAAAATTATCATCAAGTGACTGTTCCAAAAGAAGTTATTGAAGCTGCAGTCATTTTATCCAGTGATTACTTAACTGAAGAATATATGCCTGATAGTGTATTTACTTTAATTGATAATGCATGTACGATGTGCAAATTAGATCAACAATTAGATATAGACCATAATCTTGATCGATGGTATATCGATGAAAGGAAAAAATTATTAAAAGAAGTAGACAAACTTGCAGCGATTAAATTTAATGAAGCAGCAGTAGAGGAAAAGAGGCTTGAATTAAAGAAACTAGAGGAACAATATAATATCAAAGTCAATGACTATGACAAGAAGGAATATCCAATTAAGTTGTCTTTTGAATATTTAAAGCAAGTCATTCAAAAGAAGGTAGACCGTAATATTCCAGATTATGTAATTCAAGACCAAAAGGCTCGCAAACAAGAAGAGTTTAATCGTTTACAAACATTAAATACCCAAATGCAAAAGCAAATTATAGGGCAATCTGAAGCGGTAGATATTGTGTCTAAAGCCGTTATAAGATCTAAAACAGGTTTTAGAGATCAGTCGAAGCCTATTGGTGTGTTTATGTTTGTTGGGACGACCGGTGTAGGTAAGACGGAAACAGCAAAAGTATTAGCCAAGACAATGTATGGGCGAGAAGATGAATATATTAGATTCGATATGAGTGAATATCAGGCCGCCCATGAAGTATCGAAGTTGATTGGGGCACCACCGGGATATGTTGGATATGGTAGTTCTGGTGAATTAACTAAGCAGGTCTCGAATAAACCAAAGTCAGTCATATTGTTCGATGAGATAGAGAAAGCCCACCCAAAAGTTTATGATATCTTACTACAAGTATTTGACGACGGAAGATTAACTGATTCGATGGGCAAAGTCGTTGATTTTACTGAGACGATCATTATCTTAACATCAAATATCGGAGCGAGTGATATTAAACATCGTAAACAAGTCGGATTTGGTGCACCTGAGTTATCTGAACTAGATTATGGCACAGTTACAATGTCAACTCAAGAAGCAATTAATGATTATTTTCGACCAGAATTTATTAATAGAATTGATGAAATTGTAACATTCAAGCCATTTGATGTGGATAGCATATATAAGATTACTGAACTTGAGTTAAATAAAAAGTTTGAAGCGATTGAAGAAATGGGATTCAAAGTGTCTTACGATCGAAAACTGATAGATTTTATTGTAACGAGTTTTTATGATCCAGTGAATGGTGCAAGGCCAATCAAAAGAGGTATTACAAAGTCTGTTGATGATAAACTCTCTGAACTCGTTATAGAAGGGTTATTAAATGAAGGAGATAAAGTTTCTTTCAGTGCATCTAAAAGTAGAATTGAAGTGACTATTGAATCTAAATCTAAAGGCGGTGATGAAGGCTTTATAGGTCAATCAGATGAAGTAGGAAGTCGGTAATTAATTACGGTGAAATAAATTTAACTTTATGCTTTTAAAATGAAAATATTCAATAAGGATGGGATTATATTATGAAAAAAATTATTACATTATTAACGATTGTTTCAGTATTCGCTATGTTAGTTGGTTGTTCAAAAGATGTATCTGGGGACTATAAAGCATTTAACAAGAATGCAGGTATTGTCGAAATGTCAATCTATGAAGAAGATATTGATGTGATTTTTTCTAGCCGTAATGAGTATGCTGAAATTATGTCATCCGGACTCTTTGCTCCAGATATTGATACATCAATGAATAAATTAACAGGTAAAATTGATTCAAAGAAAAAAGAAATGAAGCTACGCAATGAAGCGGGTGATAAGGTAGATGTGACATATGAAGTTGATGGAGATAAGATTATTATGAATATTGAAGGGTTAGGAAAAGGGATTACGTTCTATAAAGAAGATACTGATGAATATAAAGAAAAATCAAGTAAATTTGATGAAGAATCTGTAATAAATAATATGTCTTACTAAAAGAGGAAATTATTAAAAGGAGGTGAAACAACATGGCAAAATCGAAAGGGGATGTCGAAAGATACTTAAGAAACGAAGGATATAAAGATGTTCAGTTTGTAAGACAACCTTCTAATAATGTATTTGTATTTGATGCACGTACAACATTTAGTGGACCAGTCACTGTTGAAGTGACAGATGGTTTATTAGGATTGTCTAAAAAACATATTTAATTAATCTGGCTAAAAATAAACCCACACTGAAAAAAATGTTCAGTGTGGGTTTTAATATATAGTTAAAATATGTGACTATTATTTATAATCTCTCAATAATCTTCTAGATTCGTCAAATTGTTCAACCATTCGTTCTGATGGTTCTGGTGTCATTAATGTTGTAACAATGGCTGCAATCATAGCAAGGATAAATCCTGGTACGATTTCATATAAATCTGTACCGAATCCACCTGCAACAATCCATACAACGACTGTTAATGCACCGACAATCATACCTGCGATGGCGCCTTGACGGTTAAAGCGTTTCCAGTTCAATGCTAAGATCATAATTGGTCCGAATGCTGCACCGAATCCTGCCCATGCGTTTGCGACGATGTCTAATACGCTTGAGTTTGGATCCCATGCAATGATAATTGCAATTACAGCAACTAAAACAACTGATAATCTACTCATTAATACTAAATGATTATCAAGCTTCTCTTGATCAATATGATCATTGCGACCTGTTTTGTTACGGAACATTTGATAGAAGTCTTGAATTAATGAACTTGATGTTACAAGCAATTGAGAAGAAATTGTACTCATAATCGCTGCAAGAATTGCCGCTAAGAAAAATCCACCAATTAATGGGTGAGTTAATACTTGACTCATTAAGATTAAGATTGTCTCAGGGTCTTCTACGTTATGCTTTGTTTGATCGATAAATGCAATACCTAGTAAACCAGTAAAACAAGCACCGACAATTGCGATGGCCATCCATGCAATACCGAAACGTCTTGCAGTTGGAATGTCTTTCACTGAGCGAATTGACATAAAACGAACAATAATGTGTGGTTGTCCGAAATAACCAAGTCCCCATGCTAAGTTAGAAATAATACCAACAAGTGCTGTTCCTTTGAAGATATCCATCTTCGTCTCATCAATTGAACGAATTGTATCGAATGCTTCCATTCCACCAAGCTCTGTAAATGCAACAACTGGTACTACGATCAAAGCAATGAACATGACAGTTCCTTGGAAGAAATCTGTTAAACTTACTGCTAAATATCCACCAAAGAATGTATAAATCACAACGACACCAGCAGTAATTAATAATCCCCAATAGTAATTCAATCCGAATGCACTATCGAATAACTTACCGCCAGATACCATTCCAGACGCCGTATACACTGTAAAGAATAATACAATGACAATACCTGAAATAATTTTTAAAGTACCTTTCGTATCTTCGAATCTGTTCTCTAAAAAGTCAGGGATTGTGATTGAATTATTTGCAACTTCAGAGTATACACGTAATTTTGGTGCGACTACGAAGTAGTTAATATAAGCTCCGACTGTTAATCCGATTGCAATCCAACCAGATGCTAGTCCTGTTGCATACATCGCTCCAGGTAATCCCATTAGCATCCAACCACTCATGTCAGATGCACCAGCAGATAATGCTGTTACATATGGTCCAATGTTACGACCACCAAGCATATATTCATCTAAATTAGCTGTAGATTGTTTATATGCATAAATACCAATACCAATTAAAACAAGGAAATACAATACCATCATTAAGTATTCTTCCCATCCAGCTGTAAACGTAAATTGAGCTGAATTTAATATCATTTTATCGCCTCCTATATTTAAGAGTACATAAATGACTAAGAATAATCAAGTTAGTTGACCTAATTTTATTCAGTATTCTCAATGGTTTCGAGGATATTTACTATTGTACCAATAGTTGAGAACTAATAATCTGAATATTTAAGCTTTAATATCAATAACCATTAAACGCTAATATATCTACGAAAAATGAAAATGTTAGTATTGAATCTAACATTTTGATTCAGTATTTCAACTGAGTTCGATAGCATTTTTAAGCTAATTTTGATAAAATTTAATACGATTGACATTTCCATAGAGGAGGATTGACATGGAGCATATAAATAAGGAGCAAGTGAAACATGTTGCTCATTTATCAAAAATTGAAATTAATGACCAAGATGCAGAAAAATTCAGTGAACAGTTAGAAAAAATTATGAGTTTTGCTGATCAATTAGATGAAGTCGATACTGAAGGTGTCAAACCAACGTATCATGTATTAGATTTAGTGAATGTATTTCGTGATGATGCGGTTGTAGATCCGTTAAGTCAAGAAGATGCTTTATCTAATGCGCATTCAACAATAGATGGACAATTTAAAGTACCACAAGTCATGAATGATAGCGAATAATTTTTTAACTAAGGAGTGATATATGATGCGTTACGATTCTATAGAACAATTACATGAAAAATTAGTCAATCAAGAAGTGACTGTTTCAGAATTAACGTCAGTTTTTCTTGATGCAATTGAGCAAGATGATCAAACGATCAATTCATTTTTGTACGTGAATAAAGACAAAGCGCTTGAAGCAGCTAAAGCGTTAGATGAACTACAATCTGAAGGTAAAGTGACGAATCCATTATTCGGTATTCCGGCCGGAATTAAAGATAATATCGTCACTAAAAATATCGAAACGACATGTGCAAGTAAAATATTGGAAGGCTTTATCCCTGTCTATGACGCAACAGTCATGAACAAATTAAATGAGGTAAATGCTGTTAATCTTGGGAAATTAAATTTAGATGAATTTGCGATGGGTGGTTCAACGGAGACTTCATACTATAAGAAAACTGTAAATCCATTTGACCATAAAGCAGTACCTGGTGGTTCATCTGGTGGTTCAGCAGCGGCGGTTGCAAAATCACTAGTCCCTTATTCACTAGGATCAGATACTGGAGGGTCAGTAAGACAACCTGCAGCATATTGCGGCATCGTAGGAATGAAGCCAACGTATGGACGAGTATCTCGTTTTGGACTCGTTGCATTTGCATCATCTCTTGATCAAATTGGACCAATGACTCGTTCGGTGAAAGATAATGCATATGTATTAAATGCAATTAGTGGATATGATAAGCATGATTCAACAAGCGCCAATGTCGAGGTCCCTGATTTCACACAAAAAATCGGTCAAGATATTAAAAACTTAAAAATAGCGGTACCAAAAGAATATTTAGGCGAAGGGGTCTCTGATGAAGTAAAAGCAAATATTCAAGATGCCCTTGAAACATTTAAATCACTTGGTGCAACAGTAGATGAAGTATCATTACCACACTCTAAATATGGATTGCCGGCGTACTATATTCTCGCATCATCTGAAGCAAGTTCTAACCTTGCGCGCTTTGATGGTATCCATTATGGGTATCAAGCAGAAGGTGTTGAATCATTAGAAGAATTATACAAAAAGACGCGTTCAATAGGATTCGGTGACGAAGTGAAGCGTCGTATTATGCTCGGTACTTATTCATTAAGTGCAGGACATTTTGATGCATATTATACGAAGGCTCAAAAAATTAGAACGTTAATCAAAGAAGATTTCGATAAAGTATTTAATGAATACGATATTATTGTAGGTCCAACCGCTCCAACACCTGCCTTTGATTTAGGTGAACAAGTAGAAGATAATTTAACGATGTATGCAAATGATTTATTGACCATTCCAGTCAATTTAGCAGGTCTTCCAGCGATTAGTATTCCATCGGGATTATCAGAAAATGACAGACCGATTGGATTACAAATCATCGGTAAAGCATTTGATGAATCTACAATATATCAAGTAGCACATGCATTTGAGACGCAATTTAATTTACATGATCACTATAAGAAATTGAATCAATAGGAGGAGTTTACATGAATTTTGAAACAGTAATCGGATTAGAGGTTCACGTTGAATTAAAGACAGATTCGAAAATGTTCTCTCCTTCACCTGCACATTTTGGAGCTGAACCAAATACGAACACAAATCCAATCGACTTAGGGTATCCAGGTGTTTTACCCGTCGTGAATAAAAGAGCGATAGATTTTGGGATGAGAGCAGCGATGGCGTTAAATATGGATATCGCAACGCACTCTAAATTTGATCGTAAAAATTATTTTTACCCAGATAACCCGAAAGCATATCAAATCTCTCAATTCGACCAGCCACTCGGTGAACATGGATCAATTGAAATTGAAGTCGATGGTCAGAAGAAAACAATCGGGATTACAAGGCTACATTTAGAAGAGGATGCCGGGAAATCAACACATAAGTCAGGGTATTCACTTGTCGATATTAACCGTCAAGGAACACCTTTGATCGAAATCGTATCTGAACCAGATATAAGAACACCTGATGAAGCTTATGCTTATCTAGAGAAATTGAAGTCCATCATTCAATATACCGGAGTGTCAGATTGTAAGATGGAGCAAGGTTCCTTAAGATGTGATGCGAATATTTCGATTAGACCGTATGGTCAAGACGAATTTGGTACGAAGACAGAGCTCAAAAACTTGAACTCATTCTCTTTTGTTAAAAAAGGGTTAGAATTTGAAGAGAAGAGACAACGTCAAGTATTACTTGGAGGCGGGGAAATCCTCCAAGAAACGAGACGATTCGATGAATCTACGGGTCAAACGGTATTAATGCGTGTAAAAGAAGGTGCTGATGATTATCGTTACTTCCCAGAGCCAGATCTCGTTCCGTTATATATCGATGACGAATGGAAGAATGCAGTAAGAGAAACAATCCCAATGTTACCTGATGAACGAAAAGATAAATACATTAACGAACTAGGATTACCAGCATACGATGCTAAAGTATTGACGTTAACGAAAGAAATGTCTGATTTCTTTGATGAAATGGTAGCGCTCGGTGCAAATGCGAAGAGTGCATCGAATTACTTAATGGGTAATGTGAATGAATACTTGAATAAAGAGCAAATGGAATTAGCTAATTCTAACATTAAACCAAGCAATTTAGTCGAATTGTTACAGCTTGTTGATGATCAAGCGATTTCAAGTAAGCAAGCGAAGAAAGTATTCCAAGAAACTGCTAAGTCTGGGGATTCTCCTAAAAAGATCGTAAAAGATTTAGGAATGGAGCAAATTTCGGATGTTGGGACATTGACTCAATTTGTAACAGAGGCTTTAGATGAAAATCCTCAATCAATCGAAGATTTCAAAAATGGTAAAGATAAAGCGATAGGGTTCTTAGTGGGTCAAATTATGAAGAAATCAAAAGGACAAGCAAACCCACCGTTGGTAAATAAGATTTTAATGGAAGAAATCAACAAACGTTAGATCGCTCTCATGCTCGTATTCAGAGTAAACGACAAATACTCTGAATACGGGGTGAAAAAAGACAAGAATTCGTCTGATATTCAGAGTAAACGGCAAATACTCTGAATACAGGGGATAAAAAGGCAAGAATTCGTCTGATATTCAGAGTAAACGGCAAATACTCTGAATACGAGAGCACAAAATATTAGAACAATGAACTAGATGGATATCCATCTAGTTTTTTGTTTTGAAAAATACTGTGATTTTAATCGCATGGACTATAGTCGGTATTATAGAAGGCAGCAGAAATTGCCGGTGAAAATTATGATAAAAAGTTAGAAAGATATATCGAACAAGATTTGATGAAAGATCGTGTGATTGAAGAGTTAAAAAAGATGTATAAAGCTGATAAAAAAGATGCCAAAAAAGATGAAGTGAATTTCCATGTATCTAAAGAATATCAAACGTTAATACAAGAAGAACGAAATGAACATAAGATTCAAATTTTCAATGAGAAGTTATAATGAAGAAAAGGTAGACCTCTTAATTAATAGAGGTCTACCTTTGTTTTTGTTTCGTAATCAGAGTAAAAGAGAAATACTCTGATTACCAGATGATAGCGTTAATACTAATCTTTCACAAAGTAATCATAAATATTATTCGCCCAAAATTCTGTTCCTTTTTCTGTCAGTGTTCCGTCACCATTGACGTATTCATCATAATTCGTTAATGATTCCCATTCCGAATATTGATCGATATATTCATAGTCGTTCGATTCGAAGAAATCTTCTTCACTCGCTAATATTTCATTATAAACATTATCCGCTGCCAGACGTTGACCGACAATATACACTGGTACTTCTTGATTGTTATATGCATCGACATATAATCTGCCGATATTTAAACGATGATTGTCTGTCGAAACCCCTTGTAAATAATCATTTAATAGAAATGAATCAATGAGCAACATATCCATATCTTCTTCATAGATTGTAGAACGAACTTCTTCATCATTCAATTGGCTTGAATCTCCTTCAAGCATCACTTCATGAATTTTTATACGCTCATTGAATTGTTGTTCTAATTGTTCACTAACTAATTTCGAACCATCTTCATTTTGTAATTTGTTATTCGTGACGAATGTTATGTTAAATTCTTTATCATCTTTAATTGCTTTTTTATATGCAGTATTAGCTTCCTTAGGCTTCAATTCAAAGTTTTCAAGTTCCTTTTGTTTTTTCACTGCAGGGTCATTTTGTGCTTGTGCTTTAAAGTCATTCACAATTTTTTGATCATCTAATTGCACTTTATCTTGCCAAAGCAAGAATCCGCCTACAATAATTGCACCAATAATAATTGCGTATAATAATAGAGGTAATCTATAAATCATATTTTTTTACTCCTAAATTTATTTAATCAATATTATTTTAACAAAATATAGAATAAATCGCACAATTAATATAGATAAGTTTAACAATTTATTGTGATACTTTATAATATAACATGTATAACTATTTATAGTTCAAAAAAAGAGGAAACTTTCATGAGAATTAACAGTGTACTATATTTGCTTAATATTTTATTACTAATTATTCTAATTTTATTTCATTCGAAGATGGATACTACGATCGTTCAAATATTAAAAATTTCAGTATTTGTTATCGCAATATATTTAGTATTCAGTATGAAAAAAGTGGATAAAAGAAAGAAAGGGGATTAATCATGAAAAAACGTGCAAGGATTATATATAATCCGACTTCAGGAAGAGAATTATTTAAAAAGCAATTGCCTGACTGTTTAATTCAGTTAGAGCAAGCCGGATATATTACGAGTGCTCATGCAACGACTGCAGAAGGAGATGCAACACTCGCAGCTCAGTATGCAGCTAAAGATGGTTTCGATTTAGTGATAGCAGCGGGTGGTGATGGTACTGTCAATGAAGTCATCAACGGTATCGCTGACTTTGAAGTAAAGCCAAAACTCGGTATTATTCCTATGGGGACTGTAAATGATTATGGTAAAGCATTAGGCATTAAGAAAAATATCCAACAAGCCATTGATGTGATTACAAATAACACACCTACTAAATTAGATATCGGTAAGATGAACAATCGATACTTTATGAATATTGCTGGTGGCGGAAAGATTACAGAAGTATCTTATGAAGCACCAAGCAGGTTGAAAACATTACTCGGTCCGGTTGCTTATTATGTTAAAGGGATAGAAATGTTACCGAATTTATCTGCCATTGATATGCGATTGGAATACGATGATGAAGTCTATGAAGGTAAGGTCATGTTATTTTTACTCGGATTAACAAATTCTATCGGTGGCTTTGATAAGATTGCACCTGACTCAGAATTTGATGATGGATATTTTGCATTTATGTTTTTAGAAGAAGTATCACTAGCTGAACTTGCTCATATTATTACATTAACAACTAGAGGAGAACATATCCATCATCCAAAAGTTCATTATAAGAAAGCACGTGAAGTTCGTGTGACGAGTGGTGAAACGGTTCAATTAAATATCGATGGAGAATTTGGTGGAAATGCCCCTGCCCACTTTGTAAATTTAAAGCAACATATAGAAGTATTTACAAATATTGAAGGGCATGTCGATACCAATGTGGAAGAACAAGAAGAATTTTTAGATATGGAGTGATACACTTTTATGACAATCATCCAATGTTTTGCGACATCCGATGTCCATAATGGCATTCCGAATTATGATTATCGTTTTAAGCAAGTGACAAAAGAAGGGTTATCTGTATTAATGGATCAAATAAAGGAACGCGATAAAGAGAAGTCTTTACTATTGGATAATGGAGACTTTCTACAAGGGGATATCATCGGTAATATGAGCTTTGACCATTTTAAAAAAGATGACCAAGACTCACCAAATGAGTTGATTCAATATATGAATAAAGTTGGTTATGACGTTATAGCTTTAGGGAATCATGAGTTCAATTATGGTCTTGATTATTTACAATATACGATGAATCACTTAAATGCGACTGTCGTCAATTCAAATGTGACATATGAACAAACAAATGAACATTTTACGACTCCGTATGTTATTCGTTCTCTTCAAGTAGATGAATCGACAAGACCATTGAAGATTGGTATATATAGTGTTGTCCCAGAACAAATATTGAATTGGGACAAATTTAATTTGGAAGGCATATTAAATGTTGAAAGTATGTATCAATGTAGTCAGAACATGAGCAAGCAATTAAAAGAACAACATCAATGTGATCTCGTCGTGTGTTTAGCACATACGGGTATGCAATTAAACTTAAAGGAAGATATTCATCATGAAAATCAAGCCCATTTAATTGCAAAGGATGAATATTTGGATGGGATTGTTTTTGGTCATACACACGAACAATTTCCCGGGTTATATTATGATGGGTTAGACGAAGTGGACAATGATAAATCTTTAATTCACAACACACTGGCTGTTCAACCATTGTCATCAGGACGTTCTATCGGTGTACTTAACTTCGATGTTTCGTATGATGCTACAACCGATCGATATATGATTAGAGACCAATTTACTGAGCACATTATGAGTGATCATGAAGGAACTGATATTCCTCATGATGTGTTGCGATTACATGAAGTTTTACTACAATACGTTGATGAACCGGTAACACAAATAGAAGAGCCAGTCATGAGTTACACACATCAAATCACACCGAATGAAACAACATTTACGATTGCGAAAGCAACATATCGATATGTGAATGAAATGTTAGACATTCTAGATAAAGATATTCCAGTCATATCATCTCAAGCTCTATTCAAAGGTGGACGTGATGGGATAAAAGATTTCATCCATATGACACCACCAACATTGACGATGTTAGATGCAATTAATCTATATAAGCATGAAAACAATTTAGCAGTTGTAAAAGTGAATAAAAAACAATTGAAAGAATGGATGGAATTCTCAAATGGTCACTTGACCGTAGAAGATGAGCAATATATTGTGAAGCCAGGATTTCCAACTTACAATTGTGATATCTTTTATGGATTGAATTATTCAATCAATCTAGATAAACCGAGGAGATATAATTCAAAAGGGATACAAGAAAGTGATCATGAGCGAGTTCAAAATATTGAATTGTCCACGGTACTTAACGATAAAGAAGACAATTCAACTGAAATATTTGATGATTATGATGAATTCTATGTCATTACGAATGAATATCGTATTAATACATTTGAACCTCTTAAATCGTGCACTAACCTTGTCGAACATCCAGTGCCGATCAATAAAATTGTACTAAATGATGTAAAAAAATACGGGTTATCGAAGTTAAGACAACTGCCAATTCAATATCATTATAATCAATACCCTGGGAAACTTTATATGTATGTACCAACGATATCATTGGACGTGATTGATAAATCATTTAAACTTGATGATCATGGTGAACTTTGGAGTAAAGTATATAAAGAAATATAAACCGATGAAGGCGTGTATAATATGGCAAAACCTGTCCAAAAAAATGAATATGTAAAAGCAAAAGTCATTGATTATAATCACGAAGGCCAAGGGGTTATGAAAATTGATAAATATCCAATTTTCATCCCAAATGCAATGATTGGTGAAGAGGTTGAAGTGAAAGTCATTAAAGCGACAAGTAAATATGGTATTGGTAAACTTGTTCATATTGATACACCAAGTGATGCCCGAGTGGACCCACCGTGTATGTATTATGCACAATGTGGAGGATGTCAATTACAACATATGTCGTATGAAGAACAGATGAAGTTCAAGAAAAATAAAGTCATCAATGCAATGAAACGTATAGGCAAATTAGATGTTCATGTGAATGATGTTGTACGTGCAGAAAATCCTTTCCACTACCGAAATAAAACAAAACTGCCTGTTCAAATGATCGGTGGCGTTACTGAACTAGGTTTTTATCGAAATCGAAGTCATGACGTCATTCCAATTGAAGAATGCTTAATTCAACGGAATGAATTAAACGAATTGATGCGTCATATTCGTAAATTGTTGAATGACTTTCATATCAAAGTGTATGATGAACGAACGAATTCAGGCCATTTAAAGCATGTCATCATTAGAACCAATAAATCCGGAGATGAAGTGATGATTGGATTTGTCACAGCGATTGAACGATGGATGAATGCTCAAGAAGAGCAAGCATTTATTCAACAGATCACAGATCAATTTCCAAATGTCAAATCCATTCAGTTAAATATAAACCCACATGAAACAAATGTCATTTTAGGTAAAGAATCAATCGTATTATATGGTGAACCGTCAATCAAAGATCAGTTGTTTACGGAAACGTATGAATTATATTTGCCATCGTTTTATCAAGTGAACCCTGAACAAACAGAACGATTATATCAAACAGCCATTGACCAAACGAATTTTTCAAAAGATGATGTCGTGATTGATGCGTATTGTGGTATTGGAACGATAGGTCAAAGCATAGCGAATAAAGTGAAAGAAGTCATCGGTATTGAAGTTGTTGAAGAAGCGGTAGAAAATGCGAAAGATAATGCGAAGCTAAATGGTATTGATAACGTAACTTATTATAGTGGCAAAGTTGAAGATATTATTCATCAACTTATTCAAAATGGTGAGAAACCATCTACAGTGATCGTTGATCCACCACGTAAAGGATGCGATCAAAACTTTTTACAATGCTTGATAGATATTGGTGTAGAGCAAATCACTTATATTTCATGTAATCCATCAACACTCGCAAGAGATTTGAAATTACTATCAAGCCATTATGATATAGGAGATGTCACACCTGTTGATATGTTTAGTCAGACTTATCATGTTGAGACGGTAGTAGTGATGTCAAGAGTGGATGAATAAAAGAAGTTGAAGTATTGATATAATAAGGTTTTCCAGTGGTTTTGGAGAATGTCCAAGCTGGGGAATCTTATTTTTTATTTTGCTGAAAAGGAAGAGTAGTTTCAGTAAAGGTAGGGTTGAGTTGATAGGATGACTTTTGGGTGGAGGAGTTGACAGAACGGATGTTTTCATTTTGGATTGATATCCAAATGTAATATTCTATTAATAGAGAATTTTATTCTAGAAAGAGTGAGTAAATTGGCATTTTCTTATAAACCATTATGGAAGTTAATATTAGAGGAAAATATTAATAAAACTTAATTGAGAGATAGAGCAAAAATAACTAATCAAACACTATCACGTCTAAGTAAAAATCAAAATGTAATTATGGAAATATTAGGTCGTATTTGTAAAACATTAGATTGTAGATTAGAAGATATTGTTGAGTATGTAAATGAAAATAAGGTTTATCAATGTCACTAGATACTATTTCATTATTTAGTGGAGCAGGAGGGTTAGATCTAGGTGTAATTAATTCTGGATTTAACATAGTGTTTGCTAATGATATTCTAAAACCAGCAATTGAAAATTATCGTGCTTGATAATGTAGCGGAAGAAATATACCGATTGCGGGAACTGAAGCAAGAAGTTATGATGAAAAATGCAGCAAGGGAAAGAATCAGACAGCGGATTGAAGAAATGACAAAGTTTTCAAAAGAGCAACCTCATCTGTTAAAAGAGTATAATGATTTACTTGTAAGGAGATTGATTGAAAAGATAACGATTCATGAAAGACAATTAACAATTGAATTTAAGTCTGGGATCAAAGTTAAAAGAAAAATTTAAAAGAATCAATTTTCATCTAAGTAAAGCATAGAAATGTTGACAGGGCCATATAGATGTCTTATATTGAGATTAAATGATATGAGAAAGGGTGTTACTTTATCACAATGAACAATTAATCCTATTTATTAAAGAAAATCAACATAAAAAAGTGAATCAATAACTTAAGCTAGGTTATTTGTGGAGCTTTTTATGTATCATTTTCAGAATAGGATTGAATTGTGAAGTGTGGTTTACCCTAATATTGTAATGCTTTTTTAGGTGTATACTTATAAATTTTACTGACCTCCTATTCTGAATAGAATTAGGGGGTTTTTTATATCCCCTCTATATAAGGAGATGGTATTATGCTTTTATTTGAAGGAACATCAATCAAAAAACAATTACAAGACAGATTGCTATTTTATATTGATTTAATGCAAGTGCATGATAATCAACGTATAGGTTTAGTAGGTAGGAATGGAACAGGAAAAACAAGCCTATTAAAAATTATTACAGGTGAAGAATTACCTGATGAAGGTAATATTACTCCTTTTACCTCTGTGAAATTAGTGCCACAATTTAAAGAATCAAGATTGGAGAAAAGTGGTGGCGAAATAACACAGCAATATTTACAGAAGGCTTTCAATGAGAACCCAGGCCTGCTTCTTTTAGATGAACCAACAACACACTTAGATACGGAAAGAATTGCTTGGTTAGAAAAAAAGATAAGAAACTATCAAGGAGCAACTGTCGTAGTATCACATGATCGTGCATTTTTAAATAATGTATGTACTGAAATATGGGAAATTGAAAATAATACGTTTAAAATATTTAAAGGAAATTATGATGAATATGCAAAGCAAAAAGACTTATTGAAAAAACAAGAACAAACTGAATTTGAAAAGTATGAACGTGAGAAACAAAAATTAAAAAGAGCAATACGTCAAAAAGAAGAAAGAGCTCAACGAGCAACAAAAAAACCTAAGAATCTAAGTTCATCAGAAGCGAGAATAAAGGGTACTAAAACCCACTACGCCAACATACAGAAAAAGCTGAGAGGTTCTGCAAAGGCTTTAGAAACAAGACTGGAACAATTGGATAAGGTTGACAAAGTGAAAGAGCTACCTGAAATTAAGATGGATATGTTAAATGAAGAAAAATTCACAAACCAATCTGTGTTACGTGCTGAAAATGTTAAGGGAGAGATTGGCGGAAGTAAGCTCTGGGATCCCTTTACCTTTTATTTATATGGCGGCGATAAAGTTGCTATCATTGGGAAAAATGGCTCAGGTAAAACAGCGTTACTTAAAAAAATAGTGAAGCAAGACGAAGGTTTCACAATTCCAAAAAAAGTTAAGATCGGCTACTTCTCTCAACACTTAACCATCCTAAATGATGAGCAATCAATCATAGAAAATGTACAATCATCCTCTAGTCAGAATGAGACATTAATAAGAACGGTTTTAGCAAGAATGCATTTTTGGGATGAAGATGTCTATAAAAAGGTGGGCATATTAAGTGGTGGTGAAAAAGTAAAGCTAGCGTTAGCTAAACTATTTTTAAGTGATGTGAATATGCTCGTTTTAGATGAGCCGACTAACTTTTTAGACATTATATCTTTAGAAGCGCTAGAAACATTAATGAAAAGTTATCATGGAACGATTCTATTTGTTACGCACGACCGAATGTTAGTAAAAAATATAGCTACAAAAATAATTGATATAAAAGATGGTAAGATAACAGTATTCGATGGATCGTACGAAGCATATGAAGAGTGGCTGGAGAATAAAACAAAGTCTAAAAATGATGACCAAATTTTACTAATTGAAACTAAAATATCTGACGTTCTGGGTAGATTAAGCTTGGAACCTTCGCAAGAGTTAGAAGATGAATTTCAAAGATTATTGAAAGAAAAGAAAGAACTGACAAAAAAACTATAAAAACTTCTATTGCCCGTATGAATCGACATCGTCATAAAAGGAGTAATGCTAAATAATAGAAAAAGTATGCATATTGGAATCGAAAACATTTAAAAAAAGATAGTGAATCAAAGTAGAGAATTAACCATGAAATTTAAAGTGGAAATATAACAAGGATATCTAACAAGCCCGTGTCGGAAAAGGCAGGGGCTTTTGCTTCTGTTAAATTGACCGAAAATTTTAATAGTTATAGAATATAATTAAATCAAACTAGATGGAGTGGTATTTTTGTTATCAATTTCTAGGAAAGACTTATATGGTGAAATATGGTCTGTTGGAATGACGAAAGCAGCTAAGAAGATTGATATACCTTATGATAAGTTGAAAAAGGCATGTGTTGATCATGATATTCCACTACCAACTCAGTCTTATTGGAGTAAATTATATATGGGAAATGAAAAACCGTCTCAACCTGAATTGCCTAAGGCAGAAGATAATGTAGTGATTACAATTAAAAAAGCGAAAAAGCAACAAGTTAAATTAGCTCCAAAAAAGATTGTTAAGTCTACAAAACAAAAAGAAAAACAAGAATCATCACCATTAAAAACAAGTCACGGCAAATTATCAGAACAGGAAAAAAGTTATTTTTCTTATTTTAAACAAGATGAAAATAGGTTAATAGGTATTTATAATAATTTAAAAATTAATAAAACACTATCTTCAAAACCACATAAGGTGATAGTTGGATATCGTAAAAAAACTCAATTCTATCGAGAGGATCAACTGAGAATTAAATCGGCATCTGGAGAAATATTCCCGGAAGTTTTACCATTTATAGATAGTTTGTTCAAAGCCCTTGAGAAAGCGGGCGCTAAGATTGTTACCAAATATGAGGAAACGGAAATTATATTGAAAGATAAATATACTATTACTTTGAACTTTAAATTGCCATGTAGAAAAATTAACTTATCACCAAAAGATGAAAGATATTCCACATATCATACGTTTGAATATGAAACTAAAGGAACAATAAATGTGGAAATTGGTTATAAGCTGTATTGGCGTAACTGGGGAAGAAGTGAAAAAAATATAAATCAAACCAAAAGAATGTCTACTGAGGATCTTTTAAGAAAAGTATTTGTCTATATTTTTTCGTTACCAGAAATAATTGATGAGCGAGAAAAGGAGTATATAATACAAGAAAAACAACGTTTGAAAGAGGAGGAAAAAAGATTAATCTTACAGGAAAATCGGGACAATGAATACACAAAAACAAAGCAACTCATAAACAATTCCTTGAATTACTTCTATTCTAAATTAGTTCAGGAGTATGTTACTACTGAAATGGAAAAAGATTCAGAGGAGTATAGATGGGCGATGGAAAAGGCCAATTGGATTCGGGATTCAGAAAAACATCCTGATGATTTATTAAATAATGCTGATAAGACATTAATGTTAAGATATGAAAACAAATAATTAATATAGAAGGTGAAAAGATAATGCCAAGACCAGGGATTACAGCATATGATGTACTGATATCTTGTCCAGGGGATGTTTCGGATTATTTGGAAGTGATAAATCAAAGTATTGATAATTTTAATAGAATGTTTGGAGAGCTGAATAATATCACTCTTGTAATAAAACATTGGTCAAAGGATAGTTACCCGCAGTCGGGCGATAAACCACAGGAATTATTAAACAAACAATTTGTTAATGACTGTGATGCAGCAATAGCAATTTTTTGGACTCGTTTTGGAACACCTACAGATAAATATGGGTCTGGAACAGAGGAAGAAATAGAGATAATGTTAAATTCCGATAAGCAAGTATTTATGTATTTTTTAGATTTACCAATTAATCCTTCAGAAATTGATATGGAACAATATCAAAAGGTATTAGATTTTAGGAATAAATATAAAGAGAAAGGTCTTTACGCTGTTATAAAAGACAAGCATGAATTACAAAGAGAATTATCAAATCATTTAGCTATGCATTTTATTCCAATTATTTCGGGTGAAAGTGTAGCAGTTAATAATAAGGAAAAACCAGAATTAAATATAAGAAATACTGAGGACTATTCAGAAGCGTTTTATACTGTACATAAAACAAGTTTGTTAGAAAGTAAATTTATGGTTGAACAGAAAGAGGAAATATTTAATGACATTCTAGAACTGAAAAAGACTAGTTTACCATTAAATGATAAAGTGAAAGATAATGACATTGATACTGAAGATAGCTTAAAAAAGGTTGAAAGTTCTGGAATAGATTCGAAGAATACTGAACTTCTTCAAAGTATAACAAAAGGAAGTTTTTATACAGATGTTACAATAAGTGAGGATATTAAAAAGGTAATTAAAGATTTCATAAAAGCTAACCAACTTATTATTGAAGATGACTTTTGGAATTTGGGTAATTTAAAGAAATCACCATTGCAGTTAAAATTAGCTGCTCCTACATATGAAGGTTCGGAAGCAGAAAAGGAAAGATTCAAACAGATTAAAAAATTATACTGGGATATCCGAACTTATAATGAATATGTAATTTATTTTGGAGAAATTGATAAGATTAATTTTTTGAAATTAGCAATATCTAATAACGGAACAACATTTGATGAGGATATTGACATAAAATTTATAATCCCCAAAAAACATTTAATTAATTATTCAGATCTACCCATGCCAGGTATAAATATTATAAAAGAATTAATTGATATTAAATTTATTGATTATATTTTTTCTATTGAAGAAACTGAAACAATGGATGAGTATTCTGGGCATCATAACTATCCATTAAACATCTCAAGTCATTTAAAAAATCCATTATTACTTAATCAAAGAAGTATTGAACAAGAATATGAATATTATAAAGATGAGTTTTTATCTGAGTTTGAATACCTATTTTGTTACAGAACATTCGAAAATAAAAATAATGATGTGGTTTTATTTCATATTGATTATTTAAAACATAATACTACAATGGCATTTCCTTCTGTTCTTATGTTTAAGGAAATTCCACCATATATAAAATATGAAATCTCCTCCAAGTTTAGTACAGAAATAATTGAAGGTGAATTAACTCTGAACCAGAACTAAATAAGTGTCTTGACTCGTTTCCGTAGACGTACAAAATAGTCGACATGTTCCCGCATACGACCGTTTTGTTATAAATCGGAAATACATCAATGCTATCAACTCATCCCATGTTGAGTGTGTAACAGTTTTACAAAGAAAGTCATAAATAAATTAGAACTGATTTGATCAGTTTTTTTAGTCTTGAACTGGAAATGACCTAGTATTCAGAGTAAACCGGGAATACTCTGAATACGGGACGGAAATTGATTGGAAATGACCTGGTATTCAGAGTAAACCGGGAATACTCTGAATACGGGACGGAAATTGATTGGAAATGACCTGGTAATCAGAGTATATCGTAAATACTCTGAATACGGGACGGAAATTGATTGGAAATGACCTGGTATTCAGAGTAAACCGAGAATACTCTGAATACGGGACCGAAATTAATTGGAAATAAGCTGGTATTCAGAGTAAATCAGAAATACTCTGAATACGGGACGGAATTCACTTAAAAAATATCGGGAGGTGATTGTATGAGTGAGCGTCGGATTATCCATGTTGATATGGATGCGTTCTATGCACAGATTGAACAGCGTGATAATCCAAGGTTAAAGGGACAACCGGTGATTATTTCAGGTAGCCCGAATACGAGAAGTGTTGTATCAACGTGTAGCTATGAAGCTCGAAAGTTCGGCGTTCATTCTGCAATGCCTGCAAGTACAGCCTATAAACTTTGTCCACATGGTGTCTATATTAAACCTAGAATGTCTTATTATAAAGAAGTGTCTGACCAGTTTATGAATATATTAAAGAGTTATTCAACATTATTGCAAAACATTTCATTAGATGAAGCGTTTTTAGATATAACACATTTAGTTCATCGTGGTCGACCGGCTCATAAAATTGCATTACAAATTCAACAAGAAGTGCTGGATACATTGAATTTAACATGTACGATGGGGGTTTCATATAATAAGTTTTTAGCAAAAATCGCATCGGATATGAATAAGCCGTATGGGCTTACAGTGATCAATTATCAAAATGTAGATGAAATTTTACGAACACTTGATATTGGTAAGTTCCCTGGTATCGGTAAAGTGAGCCAAGAGCGTTTAAGAGTGAAAGGGATCAATACAGGTGCTGATCTTAGAGCGCTTTCAATGAGTGAGATGGATACGTTATTTGGTAAGAGAGGTAAAGTATATTATGACCGAGTAAGAGGGATAGACTATGGTGAAGTCGTTGTGTCACGTGAGCGCAAATCGATTGGAAAAGAGACAACTTTTGATCGTGATATCGAAGACGATGATGAAGTGATTCAAACGATCAAAAAATTAAGCGAACGCGTTGCAGCACGTCTTAATGATATGGGACTAATCGCACATACAGTCACAGTTAAGTTGAAGTATTCAAATTATGACACACATACGAAGCAATGGACGGAAGAGCGTCCGATCATGAAGCACGAGGATATATTGGAATATGCAACGCACCTTTATTATGAATTAAAAGACACCAATGAATCGATTCGGCTCATTGGTGTGTCTGTGTCACATTTGGCGAAAAAAGGTTATGTTAATATGACGATATATGACTTTGTTTAGTAGCTTGTTTATTTCGCTTCGTATAATATGAATGCAGCATCCGATATATAATTTCCATTTCGTGCAAAATATCGATTTTAAAAATCTCATTTGGACGGCTATGATCAAATTTCAAATGATGTAATGTTTCAAGTGATTGTTGACAATTATAATGGGTGTCTGTGTGTAAGCTATTCGTACTTTTCATAATTGCTTTTAGAGCGTCTTTTTCTTTTTGATCCCATTTAATATCTATTTCGTTAGGTAAAAATATTAAATTACCTATATGAGTAATGAGTAATTTTTTATATTGCAGTTCATTTTGAAGGTGATTTAGCTTTCTTAAATCTTCACGCTTTGTAATGTGATATTTTATTTCATTTTGTTGGTAATGCATATATTTCTCAATGTTATTTAAGTGTTTGTATAATTGATTGTACATCTGTTCAGAGTCTTTCGAGATGTATTTATAATTGATTAATTCATCCGTTCGTTTCGTAAGTAGAGTACGCATAGCATGTTCGAACTTTCGGATGGAATCATTAATATTGCCATAATATACTGGTGGTAAGACGATGAAGTTAATGCTTGAAGCAACCACGATACCGAGTGTTGTCGTAAATAAACGAGTCACAAACGTATGTACAAATTCATCATGTATATCTGGAATCATCGCAACACTTGTAATTGCCGCAACGAGTATCCCTTCATTAAGCTTTAATTTATGACAAATCAAAATTGTTAATGTTGCACTTAAAGAATAAGTGAGTGCAGATTCTTTGAAAAAATAAGCACTTGAGACGGCAATGAGTGAACCAATGACCGAAGCAGGAAACCGAACTTTCGCTTTATTGATGGAGTCATACGATGTTGGATCAATCGATACAATGGCAGTGATCACTGCAAAAATAGCAGGTAAATCTAGCCAGACGCAAATGAATGCGGTGATAAGGGTCGCAATACCTGTTTTAATAATTCTTGGACCTATAAACTTATATAATGTTTGCGTGAAATCAGTCAAATTAAATCACCTTCTTCATATTGTGTGATTGATAATATGGCATAAAAGTGTAACAATAATATACGAATATAACAATTACATTATATCAAAGATAAAGGTAGGTAAAAGTATGATTATAGAAAATGAGCAACAACTTGAAAAATTAAAAGAAATCGGTAAAATTTGTGGGACAATTCGTGATACATTAAAGCAAAATGCAAAAGTGGGTATGACGACTAAAGAACTTGATGATATCGCGAAACGATTATTTGAACAATTTGGTGCGACGAGCGCTCCGATTGCAGAATATGATTTTCCAGGGTACACATGTATATCTGTCAATGAAGAAGTTGCTCATGGTATACCAGGGACACGTGTCATAAATAATGGTGATTTGGTCAATGTTGATGTGTCTGCGAGTAAAGATGGATTTTATGCAGATACAGGAATATCATTTATCGTAGGTGAAACAGATATCGCAATGAAGCAGAAAGTGATTGACGTTGCAGAAATGGCGTTTAATGAAGCGATGAAGAAAGTGAAACCAGGTGCCAAATTATCACAAATTGGCCGCGCGGTGAACGCAACGGCGATGAAGAATGATTTAAAGGTCATTAAAAATTTGACAGGACACGGTGTTGGTCAAAGTTTGCACGAAACACCGAAACATATATTGAATTACTATGATCCCAATGAAAAGATGTTATTAAAAGAAGGTATGGTCCTTGCAGTAGAGCCGTTTATTTCATCGAATGCCACGCTCGTAACCGATGGTAAAGATGAGTGGGCATTTGAGACGAAAGACAAAAGTTATGTCGCACAAATTGAACATACGGTTGTTGTCACGAAGGATGGTCCATTACTAGTGACAGAAGTATAATAGATAAAGAAAGAACACGTAAAAATAATTTACGTGTTCTTTCTTTGCTTAATTATTGTTTATAGCCATCATCAATCAATGTCACTTCACCTGTTTTGGAATCAATAATGACACCGTGTACAGGAATCTCTTTATTGAATAATGGGTGGTTTCTTACTTTTTCGACATTTTTTCTTACATTGTCTTCTGTAACACTGAATCCAGTGAACATATTGTCGAAGTCATAATCTAATGATTGAATGAGTTCATCCGTAATCCCTTTCTCCTTCATAGCATCAAACATTACTTCAGGCTTTAGTTTTCCGAAACCGCAGTCAGTATGTCCCATAATGACAACTTCTTCACAGCCTAATGCGTATGTCCCTACTAAAATACTGCCCATTATACTATCATCATCAGATTGAATTTGAGCTCCAGCATTTTTTAAAAACTTCACATCGCCATTTTTCAATCCAAGTGAGCGATGAGCAAGTTCCACAAGTCTAGCATCCATACAACTTAAAATCAGTAATCCTTCATTTGGATGACCATCTGTAATCATTGGCTCGTATTGTTCATCTTGAACGAATTGTTTATTGAATTCTAATAGCTTGTACAACTTCTTTTGCATTCGAAATCCTCTTCTCTTAATTAATTTAAAAATCCTTCTTGTTGACGCTTTCGATGATGCTTAATGGCATTGATTTGAGCGCCTAGAATAATGATAACACCTGTTAAATATAACCATAACATAAGGATAATCACACCGGCAATTGAGCCGTAAGTTTTTGAATAGCTGCCGAAGTTAGAAACATAGAATCCGAATAAATATGTCGCACCTAGCCATATAATCGTTGCAAACAATGCCCCTGGCCAAATGCTTTTCCAAGTTACTTTTAAGTTTGGTGCAATGAAGTAAAGCATTGAGAATACAATGAATATGACAATAACTGGTAATACACCACGAACTAAATTCCAAACCCATGTGAACTGATCATTTAATCCGACAACACCGAATAATAAATCACCAATTTGTTTTCCGAATACGATTAATACAAGTGATAGTAATAATACTGAAATCATGATCACAGTAAATAATACACTTAAAAGTTTAGCAACAATCGCATTACGATTATCTTCTACACCATATGCAACGTTAAATGCATTCATCATCGCAGTCATTCCATTAGACGCTGTCCAAAGTGTCATCAATAAACCGAATGATAGAATGCCCCCACCAGAGTTTTTCATCACGTCTTCAATAATACCTGTAATTAATTCACTTGTTTGACCAGGTGCATTTTGTTCAATCATATTAGTGATTGTTGATTGATCAATATTCATTAATGGAATTAATGTTAATAAGAAAATAAGTAAAGGGAATAAACTCAACATGAAATAATAAGCAAGTTGAGCCGCGAGACCTGATGTATCATCTTTTCCGAAACGATACATTAACGTAGAGAAAAACCCTCCATTTTCTTTCTTTTTAGCTGGTTTATTCATCTTGGAGACATAGAAATTCTCATTGTCCTTTTTTGCTCGTTTAGACTTGAAAGGAACATCTCCAACGTAGTATTCATTTTGTTCAGGTGCATCTGGGACACTCTGATAAACTTGATTGCCTTTAGGCATTTTATTCATAATATCACCCTCTATTAAATTTAATAAATTATTTTAATCTATCTATGTATTACCTTTATAGACGCATAATAAACGTTGTTGTTCATTATATATCTTGATCCTAGTTTTTCTAAGAAGTGATGAGAACAGAATTTATTGGTTAAAAAATAAACTAGATGAACGATTTACACTCATCTAGTTTATATAATCATTTAACTCATTGTTTATAAATTAATAATCATTTATTTTAAGCGCTTTTGGTTACGCTTTTCCATTAACGTATCTTTAGCATTCATTACTTGACGTTCTAATTCAGGGTTTTCACGACGTATATCTTCAATTGTTTCTTTCCAGAACAATACTTCGTCTTGAATTTTACCAATAAAACCTTGGTTAGGATCGTTTCTTACTTGAAGGTCACTTTGTACTTTTTGTACATCATTTGGTAAGTTTTTCATTGACTGACGAGTATTTTTATCAATTAAGCTTAACGCACCACCAGCTAAAGCTCCGATGATAATAGCAGGGACGAATTTGTTATTTAACTTTAAGTTCATAATTAATTGCTCCTTTAATTGTGATTTAATTTTATTATAACCAATTAAATATTAATATAAACATTTTTGATTAATATTGATTAATAAACTAATATTTGATTTAATTCTAATCTATCTTATACTTTTATCAATTATCATTGTATATATGAATTTATCAATTCATTTCATTGTATGATATGATAAAATTAATTACGAATTATCAGAAATATTGGAAGGAGTAAACAAATGACGATTGAAGAAATTGTAGAACAAATTAAAGAAAACTTAAACCTTGTGAATGCAGGTGTTATAAACCCGGAAGATTTCGACGAAAATAAAAAGGATGATCTTGAAGACGTGATGAACTTTACGAATTCGAGAAATAATTTATCACCCAATGAAAGAGAAGCAGTATTACAACAGTTGAGAGAACTTAAGAAATAATATTTGAAATTAAAGCTATAGTTTATCGGTTATAAGATCGATTAGTTATAACATTAAAGATTATAAAGGAGAATTAAATATGGAACTAACTCAAGAAAGATTGAATAAAATAAGTGAATATGCAAAATTACTCGTTTCTGTAGGATTAAATATTCAAAAAGGTCAACCGTTATACATCAATGCAACGGTGGATTGTACGCCACTTGTTAGAGCGTTATACAAACAAGCTTATGAGTTAGGTGCTTCAGAGGTTAAGGTCAACTTCAGTGATGATGTCTGTCGTCGTCTTTATATGGAAAATAGTGACATGGCTGTTTTAGAAAATGTACCACAACATGTGATCGATGAAAGAATGTACTATGTTAACAATAACGCAGCATTTCTATCCTTAACTGCGAGCTCACCTGAATTAATGAAAGGCGTTGACCAAAATCGAATTAAGTCGGCTTCAATCGCTGGTGGTAAAGCGTTAAACGAATTCAGACAAGCAATTCAAAGCGATGAGATTGCATGGTGTGTTGCAGGTTATCCATCAAAAGATTGGGCAGAATTAGTATTTCCAGGCGAAGACGATGCTGAAGAGAAATTACTAGACTTAATCTTATATACAGTGAGAACTGAAGAAGAGGATCCTACAGTTGCGTGGAAGAAACATACGGATACTTTAGATAATAAAGCAAAACTTTTAAATGAGAAACGATTCAAGCAATTGAAATATTCAGCACCTGGTACTGACCTGATAATTGATTTACCTGAAGGGCATTTATGGGCTGGCGCATCAAGTGTCAATAAAGCAGGAACAACATTCGTTGCAAATATGCCGACAGAGGAAGTTTTTACAGTTCCATCAAGAACGGGTGTCAATGGTACGATAAAGAATACAATGCCGTTAAGTTATGGTGGTAATATTATTGATGATTTCACACTCACTTTTGTTGATGGTAAAGTAACTGATTATCAAGCAGGTGTTGGTGAAGAAGTATTAAAGAGTTTACTTGAGACAGATGAAGGTGCGATGAGACTAGGTGAAGTCGCTTTAGTCCCTGATGATTCACCAATTTCAAACACGAAAACATTGTTCTATAATACTTTATTTGATGAGAATGCGAGTTGCCATTTAGCGCTTGGTAGTGCATATTCTTTCTGCCTAGAAGGTGGTAAAGAAATGACAGAAGAACAATTGATTGAACATGACTTAAATCAATCGATTACGCATGAAGATTTTATGGTTGGTTCAAATGAATTAAATATTGAAGGTGTACATGCTGATGGCTCAACTGAGATGATTATGAAAGATGGTAATTTCGTGATCTAGAAAAACATATATTTCATTGAAGAGATATGATATACTAATGTAGATTAAAGGATATAACAATTCAAGTGAGGTGGATATTATGTCAATGGCGATGATGACATTAATTTTAATTGCATTTTTATTTGCAATTTTTGGTTTTGGTATGTTCATGATGTTTACTATAGGAAAGTTCTTTGAAACGAAAGAATCAGTCATTATTGATACACCAGATGAAGCTTTAGAAAAGAAAGTATTTAAAGATTTAGTACATTAATCGATATAGAAGTGAGTACTACTTTATTGGGTAGTGCTCACTTTTTTTGATATAATTAGGCTATTATGAAGCAAAGAGTGAATAGTAAATAAGGAGAATTATATGACACAAAATACAAAAAACAAACCTGTCACGATTACCATCAAACGACTTGGTATTAATGGAGAAGGTATCGGATATTACAAAAAAAAGATCGCATTCGTTAAAGGCGCTTTACCCGGTGAAGTGATTCGTGGGGAAGTTGAATTTGAAAAAGATAAGTTTATGTCTGTCAAAATGACTAAAGTACTTGAGAAATCATCTGACAGAATTGAGCCACCTTGTCCTGTTTATGAAGAATGTGGAGGGTGTCAACTTCAACATTTAAAGTATCCTGCTCAACTTTCTGAAAAAGTTGGAATCATTAAAGATGCTTTGACACGTTATGCACCTAAAGTGAAGTTCGATATCATTGAACCGATGAAAGGTATGACTGAACCATTTCGGTACCGTAATAAACTACAATTCCCAATCAAACAAATGAATACCGGACGTGTCATTTCAGGAATGTATGCAGAAGGAAGCCATCAACTGATCGATTTAAAAGATTGTATCGTTCAGCAGAAGGAAACGATGACACTCCATTTAAAGATTAAAAGATTAATTGAAGATTTAAATATCCCTGTAGGAATGAGCAGTAAAAAACATGGATTAACGCATATTATTATTCGACAAAATCATAACAATGAAATGCAAGTCGGATTGATGGGTAATAGTAAAGAGGTCAAAAAATTAGACTTAATCGCATCTAAAATCATGGATATCGATAAAGTAATTAGTGTGTCATATGTGTATAAAGATTTTGATGATTCAGTCATTACTGGACATTCGATGAAATTACTTAAAGGTAAGAAAACAATGGAAATGTCAATCGGCGATAAATTATTTGACGTTGAACTTGAAAGTTTCTATCAATTGAATGATGCAATGGTTAAAGATTTGTATGATACGATAAAAGACCATTTAAATGATATTAAGTCTGATCAAGAGATGAAAATTCTTGATGCTTATTGTGGAGCAGGAACAATCGGAATATATGTTCAAGATGAAGGGATGCACATTACAGGCGTAGACGATAGCGAAGCAAGTATCCGAAGTGCTAAGATAAACCAACAAAAAAACAATATTCAAAATATAGAATTCATTCACGCTGATGCGAAAGATTATATTACATCTAATCATCTTGATTACGACTGTATGATGTTTGACCCACCGAGAACAGGGATTAATAGACACATTGTAGATACATTATTAACAAAAGGTAGCGACCATATTATTTATACAAGTTGCAATCCATCAACATTTGCGAAAGATATAGCCCATTTATCAAGCCGTTATCATGTGACGCGTATTACACCGGTTGATATGTTCCCACAAACATCTAGAATTGAACTTGTAGCGACATTAGAGCGTAAAAAGAAATAACTTCTATAAAATGTGTATGCAGAAGGAACATATATAAAATATAATGGTGAAAAATTAAGGTGATTTCGTGGCGAAGAAAATTACATCCATTGAAGTACAAAAAAATAACAAAGAGCGATTCAACATCTATTTAGATAGTGAATTCGCTTTTGGAATTAGTATGGATACATTGGTTAAGCATCATCTAACAAAAGGTCAGTCGTTAACAACTGAGTATATTCGTCAAATTGAATCGACAGAATTATATTATACAGGATATCAACGAGCGATACGGTATTTATCGTTTAAGAAACGTTCTGCGAAAGAACTGAAAACACATTTATCTGAAGATCAACTGACCGAAGAGGACATCAATCGATTAGTTCAAAAATTAACAGATCAAGGGTATATAGATGATGAAGACTATATCACTAGTTTCGTTAGAACCGCATTGAATACAACTCAAAAGGGACCTCAAAGAGTCAAAAAAGAGTTATTAAACAAAGTCGGACAGAACTATGTTGAAGAGATTGATCGTGTTATCCGTGACTATTTCACGGATGATATTATTCATGAACGACTTAATCACTTGATTCAAAAAGAAGATAAACCATTATCTATACCGAAGCGTAAGCATGAACAAAAAGTTCTATTAAAACTAATTCGAAAAGGTTATGAAAGACATTCCATTGAGGAAGTACTTAAACACTTTCAATTCGATGAAAAGTCTGATGTTATAGAAGATAAGATGATTCGTGACTTAGAAAAGAAGTATAAGAAAGTTAAGCATTTACCATTATATGAACGTAAACAAAAGTATATGGCGATGTTAATGATGAAGCAATATGATTATGATAAAATTAAAGAAATCTTGGAAGGTGATCTGAGTGCATTCGAAGCCGATGAATGAAATGACAGAAGATGAATTAAATGAGCTCATAAAATCATTATATGAGAAGGCACGTAAAGCCGAAATGGCAGGAATTATGAATGAATATGAAGTATATGTGCGAAAAGTAATGATTGCTAAAAGCTATTTAGTCGATGAATCAAAGATAGATCTTCATAAGATTTATCAGCTGAAAGATACAGATGAATACTTTAAAGTTGAATATTTAAAAGGGATCTTTGCATGGGGATACCGAATTCGTGGTAATGGAGAAGAAGAAGGATTGCCTGTTGCAATATTAAAGATAGACTAGGAGTGAGTATGTATGAATTATTTAGTTAAACTAGAAGATGTTACAACAATTCATTATGCTCATCATGGGATTAAGCAATTTGTAAATCAATTATTACCAGTACGCGTTCAAAAGAGAATACTTCTAAAAAATATTAACCTGACCATCAAACCAAATACTGTATATGGATTGTATAGTGAAGATATTATCGATGCAAGGCATTTGTTACATATTATCGGGCGAAATGAACAAGTTGATATAGGGCAAGCATCTTATTTTGCGAATAGTTTTTACTTCTCAATCGAATACATTATGAAGCATTTCCAACATAGCACACTTAATGAAATATCTTCACAATTATCTATCATTACTAATAGTAATATTTCATTGAAGAAAATAAATGTTCAACACCTTTATGAAGAGCACAGTGGGTTTGGTGTGAATAAAAAGAATGTTCAATTCGATGAATTAGCAGATAAACCATTGTCATCATTTACATATGGTCAAAACATAATAACAATAATGAAATTGCTTGAGCAAAGTGAATTTAATTTAGTACTCTGTCATAATTTATCGCTATACTTAAATGACGAACAAATGTCATTATATGATTCATTTATTCAAAAAATGTCTAAAGAAGGTAAATCGATCGTATTAAGTGAACAACTCGAATTTCTAAAAAATAAATCAGATGAATTAATATGGTTATCTTATGGCCAAATTAGAGAACATGGTAAAGCGAGCACCGTTTATCCTGTAATTCGCAACTATTATTATGAAAAAAATAAACATAAGTCTAGTTTTTTCTCGGCACAAGATAACAAGTTGATTGAGAATAGAAAGAGTTTAACCGACGTTGATTCAGAAGACTTGAGTCGTCTGAAGCGGCGAAATCTTTATCAGATGAACCCGAGAATTCGCAACTTATTATTACTTACTGGATTATGTGTAATCGTGCTATGTATATGTATGTTCTTATTATACAAAAACATTACATTGAATCCATTAGAACAAGGGTTGATACCGACGTCAGAAGAAAAAGTGATTCAAGAGCAATCGACAATTACAGAACAATCGGGCATCGTTGTGATGACAGAAAATAAGCATATTAAGACTAAATCACAAGCATTTAATGTACCTGTAGGTGCTGCATTATTAACAGAAAGCTATACTGAAAAATTTTATAATGTGGAAATAGAACAAGATATCGTTGAATTAAGTAAAGAAGACTTAATCTATATTAATAAAGCCGCACTATATAACGAAAAGTCAATGGATGATTTACAACAATATATGGACATTACACCGGTAAGTATACAGCGTATTCAAAATAACTTTATTGGCGAAAGTAAAGATAATATATTTACAGCTGGAAATGGTGACCACTTATTTATCGGTGATGAAGGTAATGATTTTATTCAACCTGTTGCGGCTCAGAACTTCAGCATGCTATTCAATGGGTCGGATGAAGCGATAGGATTTGTTGTGAAGGCGAAAAAAGCGAAAGCATTAGATAAAGAATTCAAAAATAATATTGATGATGGCCAAATTGTATTTAGAGTTAATAATGGGTTTGTTGTATATCAACAAAAGCATAAATTATGGACCGTTTTATATTATTAAGGGGTGAATTGAATGGATACAATAAAACAACATTATAAACTTCTCCTTCAAATGTTTAAACGTTCCATCTTGTCATTTAAAACAGATTATCAACTCCATTTGATGTTCAATGTAATTGGGTTGACATTATTTATACTTTTAACGATTTTCCTCAAGTTAAAAGGCGTTGATGAATTATCTTGGCATACGGCTGTATTTAGATTGATCGGTTTTATTTTGTGGTTTTGGGTGATGTTATTACTGATTCAATTATATCGAACAAATGCGAATAAAAACTCACTATGGAAGCTATCAAGTACACCGTTGTATTATCAATTATTCTCAAGACTGTTTCCGCATTTTTTTAGTTTATATATTCATCTCATCATCATATATATTTTCTTAAGATTATTATCAATTGATTTTAATTTATCAGTTTTAAGTATTATATTTTTTGCAATTATGTTTACATTACTCATGATGCCGTTAATTTTAATTTATTTTATTATTTTACAAATAATTCCTTTCGATAAAGTTTTTATTGCGATTTGCTCTTTAATTATGTTACTCTCAACACCTATTTTTTGGCTACCGAATTCATTAGGACGGTTTATATTACTTATGAATATTAACCCATTGTATTATACGGTGAATGGTATACAAAGTAGTTACGTGTTAGGTTATGATCAATTGTTCAATACTGTTATACACGTCTTGTTTTTGGCGGTTTTAGTCATGTTGTCGATATGGTCAGTGTATAGCTATTTAGGTTTAAAGAAACTTTCTCAAGATGAGTAATGTATCAGCCTGTTAGTTAGGATTAATTTTAATAAAGGTTAATAAAGAGCCTAAATCAACGTTGATTTAGGCTCTTTCCAATGAAGTATTATGATTAATTTTGAATTGGGACTTTTTGTTGTAATTTATCTTCAGAAAAAACCCATCCAGTATATGAGCTTGGTACATTAAATTGATCATCATATTTAACGATGGCGACAAATGGATAATGTCCTTTCTCAAGGTATCTTAAGTCTATGAATCGCAATTCATTTCGAGCATAATCCCATTCATAGCGATAAAATGGACTAAAATGAATAAAGGCACGTACATTTTTATCGTGTTTGATTTCAGGATATTTTTCGAAGTTGAATGGTTCTTTTCTTTTGAATTTGTCGTAAAAGTTAATCGTTAACCCATGTGCTCTTCCAACGTAATCATATTCAGATGTTCGAATGGCAATACGCCATACTTTATACCGCATTGTTGGTGCGATAAAATATTGTTCGATTGTTTCTGAATCGATAAAATGATGGATATATTTCTTAATTGTATATTGATAATAAAAGCGACTTATATAATATAAAATTAGAATTATATATATGATTGTAAAAATGATAAATCCGTGACCGATGAAATACCATAATATAAAACCAATGCCATGCATGAATAAGATGAAGTAATCAATCGTATTTATGACAGCAAGTTGAATCCATTGATTGCTAAATGGCCTTAAAGCCTGGGTACCATATGCGTTAAAAATATCTACAAAGATATGAAGACTCACGCCGAGTTGAGCAAACAAGTAGTAGTGCAATATATTGATATCTTTAAAGATTAAATAAATTAATGCAGTAATTAAAATTGGCCATATTAATTGCATTGGTAAACTATGTGTAAATCCACGATGATGTGTAATATAATTAGCGTTACCTGTTAATTTAAGCACAGTATCAATATCTGGTATTTGTGAAGCGGTAATTGCAGTAATAATGAATGGTAATGATGTACTTTGTATCGATGGGTCGATTGTACCGAAAGCAACTAGACCTACACCCATACATGTATGAGTCAATGTATCCATTCTATCCAACTCCTTATATGAGGTGACAATATGTATAATGAAAGTCAATATGCGAATAATTTACTGAATTGGTATGAAGTAAACAAACGAGATTTGCCGTGGAGACATACGTCAAATCCTTATTATATTTGGTTGAGTGAAATGATGTTACAACAAACTCAAGTATCAACTGTGATACCTTATTATAATGCATTTATTCATAAATTTCCAACCATTGAAACGTTGGCTAATGCACCGATTGAAGAAGTGTATCCGTATTTTGAAGGGTTAGGTTATTACCGTCGAATAGAGCACTTCCATGATGCGATTAAAGAAGTTCAATCAGTATATGGTGGTGAAGTACCTCATAATGCAAATCAATTTCGACAACTGAAAGGCGTCGGTGATTATACAGAAGGCGCTGTGATGAGTATCGCCTTTAATCAATTACTACCGGCAGTTGACGGGAATGTAGTACGAGTTTTTTCTAGGCTCGATTGTAAACCTTATGAAGTTGTATCATCTAAAGGAAAGAAGTATATCAAGGATAGAGTTGAAACATTGATCCCTCTTGAAGCAGGAGATTTTAATCAATCTTTAATGGAACTTGGTGCAACAGTTTGTACTCCGAAGGCACCAAAATGTGAACAATGTCCAGTTCAACAACATTGCGAAGCGTATGAAACATATCGTGTTGATGAGTTTCCTGTGAAAAAGAAAAAGACTAAAAAACAGCATGAATATTATGACGTGTTCGTCATTAAAACAAAACAAGATGAGTTAATTATTGAACAACGTCCAAAGACAGGTCTACTAAGAAATATGTATCAATTTCCGATGTTCGATTATTATGATGAAGAACATGTGGAACAACATATCAATGAAAGAATTCATATTTATGATAAAGCAGTTCATGAAATAGAACATATATTTACTCATAAAGTATGGCATTTAACCGTTCATTATGGCATATGTTTAACAGATGGTTCGAAACATATTGTCCTTGATGAAAAACACAACTACCCAATGAGTGTGAGTATGAAAAAAATCAAAGAAGCATTTGAACAGAACAATTCTTAAATCATGAGTACGTATGATATAATTTGTATATTAATGATATAGATGAAGAAAGTGTGATGACATGGAGGACGTTAATTTAATAGAAGGTGAGACCCTACGAATACAAAGTTATAAACATAACGGTCATATTCATCGTGTATGGAGTGAAACGTTAATTTTATATGGTGATGATAATATTATCATCGGAGGAAATGACCATACACTTGTCACGGAAAGTGATCGAAGGACTTGGGTGACCAGAGAACCAGCAATCGTATATTTCCATAGTGAATACTGGTTTAATGTCATTTGTATGTTTAGAGATGATGGTGTTTATTATTACTGTAATTTAAGTTCGCCGTTTATTTATGATGGTGAAGCAATTAAGTATATAGACTATGATCTCGACATTAAAGTATATCCGGATGGTAAGTATCATTTACTCGATGAGGATGAATATAAGTTGCACAAGCAGCGGATGAGATATTCTGATGACATCGATTATGTCGTTCGCAAAAATGTCGATATTCTCCAATCTTGGATTGAAGAGAAGAAAGGACCATTTGCCCCTGACTTTATAAAAGTATGGCACAACAAATTTATCGATATTAAAACAAAACAATTACGGTAAACATCAACTTTTTTTGTTGATGTTTATTTTATATAGAGGAGTATAGATTATGATTAAAAGATATATGCAATTCGTGAAACCATATTGGTTACTTGTTGTGTTAACGATTATCATTGGTATATTTAAGTTCGGTATTCCGTTACTTATACCACTTTTAATTAAATATGTTATTGATGACATTATCATCAACGATGCGTTAACCGTAAATGAAAAAATTAATCAGTTATTCATGATGCTTGGAGTATTTATGTTTATCTTTGTCGTTGTGAGACCACCGATTGAATATTTCAGGCAGTATTTAGCGCAATGGACAGGGAACAAAATATTGTATGATATTCGAGACAAACTATTTGATCACCTCCAAGCATTGTCAGTGAGGTTTTATGCTGATCGTAAAGTCGGTGAGATTATTAGTCGGGTCATTAATGATGTTGAGCAGACGAAAACGTTTGTTATTACTGGGTTAATGAATGTATGGTTAGACCTTGTGACGATTATCATTGCATTATCAATTATGTTTACGATGGATGTAAAGTTGACGTTAGTTTCGATGATTATTTTCCCATTCTACATATTAAGTGTGTGGTTTTTCTTTGGAAGATTGCGTAAATTAACACGAAATCGCTCGGCAGCACTTGCTGATGTCCAAGCATTTTTACATGAGAGAATTCAAGGAATGACAATTGTTAAAAGCTTTGCTATAGAATCTAATGAATCAAAACGTTTTGGAGTAGAGAATAAAGAATTTTTAAATAAAGCAACAGACCATGCGAAGTGGAATGCATTGAGCTTCGGGGTTGTGAATACGATTACTGATATTGGGCCTTTATTAGTAATTGGTTTCGGTGCGATGAGTGTCATTCAAGGAAACTTGACAGTAGGTGTTTTGGCAGCATTTGTAGCCTATATGGAACGTTTATACGGACCACTTAGACGGCTAGTAAGTTCTTCAACAATGCTTACACAAAGTATTGCATCGATGGACCGTGTGTTCCAACTATTTGACGAGGAATATGACATTGAAGATAAGCCGAATGCAATACCATTACCTGCATCAAATGGTCATGTTCGATTTAATGATGTGACGTTTAAATATCATGATGATGATTCATATGTGTTAAGAGATATTAACTTAGATATCCAAGCTGGTGAAACGGTTGCATTCGTTGGAATGAGTGGTGGAGGTAAATCAACTTTAATATCATTAATTCCAAGATTTTTCGACGTGACGACTGGGTCTATTGAGATAGATGATTATAAAATTACTGATGTGACGGTTAAATCTCTCCGCGATCAAATCGGAATGGTCATGCAGGATAACGTTTTATTCAGTGACACGATTAAGGAGAATATTTTGTTAGGATTGCCTAATGCAACAGATGGCGAGGTCATTGAAGCGGCAAAACAAGCCAATGCGCACGACTTTATTATGAACTTACCACAAGGTTATGATACACAAGTCGGTGAACGTGGGGTGAAACTATCTGGTGGCCAGAAGCAGCGTATTGCAATTGCACGAGTGTTTCTTAAAAACCCTCCAATCCTCATATTGGATGAAGCAACAAGTGCGCTTGACTTAGAAAGTGAATCAATTATCCAAGAAACGTTAGAGACTTTATCAAAAGACAGAACGACCATTATTGTTGCCCATCGCTTATCAACCATCACTCATGCGGATAAAATTGTCGTATTGAAAGATGGAGAAGTTGTCGAGACAGGAAATCATCAAACATTAATGGCAGCTAAACAGTATTATTATGACTTATATTCAATCCAAGATTTATAAATGTATGCGCTTTAAAAATTTTCATGGATAAAATTTTTAATTGTGTTAATATTTAATTGAGTTTAACTGTGCAATGTTGAATTTAATGATTTGGGGGTAACGAATTATGACGTTTCTAACATGGGTTGCAATTATTGCAAATGTGTTGATCATCAGTATAATACTACTTCTTATATTGACTTTTTTATTTTTTAGATTTAAGGATGCAGGTCAAAACCAGCATAGTGTTCTTAGAAATTTCCCGGTGCTTGGTCGGGTAAGATATTTCTTAGAAAAAATCGGACCAGAAATTAGACAATATTTATTCCATAATGACAATGAAGGACGACCATTCTCAAGAAAAGATTATTTGGCAGTTGTATTGGCAGGTAAATATAAATCACGTATCGGTGGATTTGGTTCTCAGCGTGACTTTACTCAGCCTGGATTTTATATTAATAATTCAATGTTTCCACTTCAAAGTACAGAAATTGATGTCGATCAATCTGAACAGATTCATACTCAAATCTATGAGGTTGAAGAAGATACGATTTTTACACGTAAAGAACACCAAGAAAAGAAGACAGTAGATCCTTATTTGATACCGAAAGAACAAGGTGTGACGATCGGTCAAGATTTACAATATCCGCACACATTCCAACGTCTCATCGGACAATCGGCAATGAGTTATGGGGCATTAGGTAAAAATGCAATCAAGACTTTATCCATTGGTATTCACGATGCGAAAGGAAGCTGGATGAACACAGGTGAAGGTGGTATTTCGCCACATCACTTGCACGGTGAAGCAGATTTAATTTTCCAAATTGGACCAGGTTTATTTGGTGTTCGTAATTTAGATGGAACGTTTAGTGAGGAACTATATAAAAAGAAGGTTGCATTAAACAACGTCAAAGCTGTTGAATTGAAGCTTGGTCAAGGTGCAAAAACACGTGGCGGACATGTTGAAGGTGAAAAAGTGACAGAAGAAATTGCTGAAATACGTAACGTTGAACCGTTCAAAACAATTAACTCACCGAATCGCTTTGAATTCATTGATAATAGTCATGAATTGCTATACTTTGTTCAGAAATTAAGAGAACTCGGTCAAAAACCAGTTGGATTCAAAATCGTTGTCGGCAATATTGATGATATAAAGCAGCTAGTTCAAGCAATGAAGGAAACCAATATTGTACCGGACTTTATCTCAATTGATGGAGGTGAAGGGGGAACTGGGGCAAGTTATCAAGAGTTAGAAGATAGTGTTGGATTACCGATATTAACAGCATTACCTATTGTTGATATGATGTTGACACATTATGGCTTACGAGAACGAACGAAGATCATATCATCAGGAAAGTTGATTACTCCAGATAAAGTAGCTATAGCGTTAGGACTTGGAGCCGATTTAATACAAGTTGCGAGAAGTATGATGATGAGTGTCGGATGTATTATGGCATTGCAATGTCATACGAATGAATGTCCAGTAGGCGTAGCAACAACAAACCCTAAGTTAGAACGAGGACTTGTGATTGAAGAGAAAAGGTATCGTGTGACGAATTATTTAATCGCTTTAAGTGAAGGATTGTACAATGTTAGTGCAGCGGTTGGAGTAACAACGCCGACTCAAATCAATGCAAGTCATATCGCATACCGCAATGAATACGGGGAAGTGGCAAATGGTTATGAATACAAAGCGAAGTTGTGGCAAACAATTAGACAACGCACTGAATCTTAATTTATATCAAGATACATTAGATGTTGCTAAGTCATTGCTCGGTAAGGAAGTGCACAGTGTTATTGATGGTGTTCATACATCAGGTTACATTACTGAAGTTGAAGCTTATTTAGGACATAATGATGAAGCGGCTCACGGTTTTGTCGGTAGAAATAAAAAGAATAATGAGATTTTCAACGAAGCAGGACACTTTTACATTTATTCAATGCATGGACAGCACTGTATGAATGTTGTCACACAATGTGATGGCGTCCCAGAAGGAGTATTAATTCGTGCGATTGAACCAAATCACGGCATTGACACGATGAAATCACGCCGTGGACGAAGTGATTTAGCAACAGGTCCGGGCAAAGTGACGCAATGTTTAGGCGTGAAGCGTGATGAACATAATGGAACATTGATTAATTCAGACGTGCTTTGGTTGTCGGATGGTAAAACACCGAAATCAATTGAAGCGTCAAAGCGAATTGGCATTGACACGAAAGAAACAGCGAAAGAATATCTATACCGATTTACTGTGAAAGGTCATTATAGTGTTTCGAAACGACGAAAGAGAGATATCGTGGAAGATGTATGGCGATGAACGATTGTGTTCATCGCTATTTTGTTTGAAGAGAAATTCCGTCAACAAAATCGTTGAAGTTGTAGATGGAATAAGACGATAAAAAAATTCCATCAACAAAATTAGTAAATTTGTTGATGGAATAAAATTTATTTCGATGACATTTTTTCAAATACACGATGCACTGCTTTAATCGTTTTTTCGATATCCTCTTCTGTATGTTCAGTCGTAATAAACCAAGCTTCATATTTACTTGGTGCTAGGTGAATCCCTTCTCTCAGTAATAAATTAAAGAATTCACTGAATTGTTCAGCGTTAGAAGATTCAGCATGAGAATATTGAGTAACTTTTTCCTCAGTGAAATAAATCGTCAATGCCCCGACAAGTCGATTGATATTTGCTTTAATACCGTATTGATCAATACCTTGTTGAATTCCTTCTTCCAAACGTTGACCGAGTTTTTCTAATCGTTCATATACGCCGTCTTCTTTCAATACTTCAAGACAAGCAATGCCTGTACGAATCGATAGTGGATTTCCCGCCATTGTGCCTGCTTGGTATGCAGGTCCAAGGGGTGCGACATGTTCCATAATATCAAGTCGACCGCCGTAAGCACCGATTGGCGTTCCTCCGCCAATAATTTTACCCATTGCCGTTAAGTCTGGTTGTACATTTAATAAGTTTTGCGCTCCACCATACATAAATCTAAACGCAGTAATGACTTCGTCGTAGATTACTAAAGAATTATTACGATGAGCAATTTCATTCACTTGCTCAAGAAATCCTTCATAAGGTTCCACTATTCCGAAGTTCCCAACAATCGGTTCAACAAGGACTGCAGCGATTTCATCACCGAAGTGTTCAATCGCTTCTGTTAATTGATCTATATCATTGAACGGAACAGTAATGACATCTTGCGCAACACCGATTGGAACACCAGCAGAATCAGGTGTTCCAAGTTGTGATGGACCACTACCAGCTGCAACAAGTACTAAGTCGGAATGACCGTGATAACACCCTTCGAATTTTATAATTTTATTTCGTTTCGTATACGCTCTTGCAATACGAATCGTCGTCATAACAGCTTCAGTCCCTGAATTAACGAAACGTACACGTTCTAGTGAAGGAATTGCATCTTGTAACATTTGAGCAAATTTAATTTCATGTGTTGTCGATGTACCGTATAAAATACCATCTTCTGCAGCATTTTTTATTGCTTCTGTAATATGAGGATGCGCGTGTCCAGTAATAATTGGTCCATAAGCCGCAAGATAATCGATGTACTCATTTCCATCCACATCATAAAACTTAGATCCTTTACCTCGTTCCATCACAATTGGAGCACCACCTCCTACTGCTTTGTATGATCTTGATGGTGAATTAACACCACCTAATATATGTTGTTCACTAATATTTTTTAGTGATTCTGATTTAGAGAAATCCATTGATATCATCCTTTCAAATCATAAGATACAATCATCTTATCAAATTATGTTAAAATAGTCACAGTATGAATAATAACTGGAGTGATTGAATTATGAAATTTCCAAAGTTTGAACTTATGAATGAAAATAATGAAATTGTTTCGCACAATGATTTATTAGGACAGTATACAGTTTTATTTTTTTATCCGAGAGATAATACACCGACATGTACTCAACAGGCATGTATGTTTAGAGACATAAAAGATACATTAAAATCTTTAAATGCAGAAGTATACGGTATATCTGGTGATAGTGCTAAAAAGCATACAAACTTCATCAATAAACATGATTTAAACTTTTCACTATTAGTCGATGAAGACTATCAATTGTCGGAACAATTAGACGTGTATAAATTGAAGAAGGTATTCGGTAAAGAATCAAAAGGAATTGTTAGAACAACGTTCATATTAGATGAACAGAATGAAATTGTTAAACGTTTTGACCAAGTTAAAGTTAAAAATCATATGGATGAAGTCGTTGAAGCAATTAAAATAGCACAAGCATAATTAATTTTTATGATTGACAATGAAATTTAATAAAGATTAAAATAGTACTATTGAAATTGATACGAAGTGAGGTGAATGTTCAATGCATCACACGACTGAACATGATATTTTGAAAGAATCGATTCACAAGTTACGTGAAACAGGTGTCAGAATAACGCCGCAAAGACAAGCGGTATTAAATTACATGATTAAATCTGATGATCATCCGACAGCAGATGATATTTATAAAGCACTCGTCGATGAGTTCCCGAATATTAGTGTCGCAACTATATATAATAATTTAAGATTATTTAAAGATACTGGGTTAGTTAATGAATTGCCATACGGTGATGCATCGAGCAGATTCGATTTTATTACATCAGCTCATTATCACGTTATTTGTACTGAGTGTGGTAAAATTACAGACTTTAATTATCCAGCATTGAATGAAGTAGAAACACTTGCAAAACATGTGACTAATTTTGATATTACACATCACAGAATGGAAGTTTATGGACTGTGTCCAGAATGTGCAGAGAATACTAGTAAATCTTAAAAAAACTGTTCCAATTAATTGGAACAGTTTTTTTAATTGATTTTATTTTCATCTTCTTGAAGTAATTTTTCACGCTTTCTTCTATTGTTGTAATCTTCATTGAATTCCTTACCGTCAAGCTCTGGATCAATTGTGATAGCTTCATTACAATTTGAACATATATCTGCACGTCCAAGCATTTTTGTATAGTGTTCACAGTGTGGACATTTAACTTGTATCGTTTTAGTACTTAACATACCAATCCAAAAGTAGACAATAAAGCTCAAAATAATAGGAATAAAACCGATAATCAAAAAGATTGAAAATACAATGGGATATTGTCTGAAGAAGACACCAATGTACATTATTATCATACCAATAAAGACTAACGCTAATGCCCAACCTCTTATTCTATTAATTTTACTATTTTTCTTCATATAATCACCTCTAGTTAATAAGATAAGAATACTAAAGTTAATTTGAATTGACAATGAATCAATAAATAAAATCAATACACATATATATAAAGTAAATAAATATTAAACAAATGATTGACCAGGATTAGAATATTTGATATATTAATTAAGTCGCTAATTTGAGACGAAACATTGAAATTAAAAATATTAATTAAATGTAAATTAGGTCTTGAAGACAATGGCGATATCGTGTAAAATAATTTATGCACTCACAAAGGAATCATCAAATAAAGGACAAAGATTACATTTGATGAAATTAATTTTTAAAAAACAAAATTAACACTTGAAAAACAATTTTGATTTCTGTATAATTAATTCTTGTGAGACAAAATAGAACATTGAAAACTAAATCAAGAAAGTCAACGTTAATTCCGATAGAAGAGTCATTCCCTAAAGGGATGAAGAGAAG
>NZ_RKRK01000003.1:309278-393032 GCF_003815035.1 Abyssicoccus albus | reverse complement strand
TTAAAAGTTTGCCTTGCTTCTCTTCATCCCTTTAGGGAATGACTCTTCTATCGGAATTAACGTTGACTTTCTTGATTTAGTTTTCAATGTTCTATTTTGTCTCACAAGAATCAATTATACAGGAATCATTTTTCAAGTCAATACTTTTGTTCAAGTTTTTTTATTAATTAATGATTCGCTACCAATTTCGCATTAGTCGTTTTCTTGCTGACAAGATAATACTATACATGAAATTCAAATATGATGCAATACTTTTTCATAAAAAAATTGAGATGTTTTTAAAAAAACATCTCAACACATTCTATATTTCGCTACGACCCATAATCGCTTTAGACAATGTGACTTCATCTGCATACTCTAAATCGCCACCAACAGGGAGCCCGTGAGCAAGCCTTGTAGTCTTTATACCAATTGGCTTAATCAATTTAGATATATATATAGCAGTCGATTCACCTTCAATATTAGGGTTGGTCGCAAGAATAACTTCTTCGACTTCATCATCTCGTAGTCTTTCTATCAATGACTGTACATTTAATTCTTCTGGACCTATTCCATCCATCGGACTTAGGGCTCCATGTAGAACATGATACAACCCCTTGTATTCTTGCATTCTTTCCATAGCAATGACATCTTTTACGTCTTGAACTACACAAATCGTCGAGCGATCTCTATTTTTATCTTCACATATATAGCAAGGATCGACATCAGTAATATGACCACATGATGAGCAAAATGTAAGTTCTCTTTTTACTTCTACTAGACTTCTAGAAAATTGAATTACATCTTCTTCTTTCATATCGATAACGAAAAAAGCTAATCTTGCAGCAGTCTTCTGTCCTATCCCTGGTAATTTCATAAAGCTATCAATCAATTTTGAAATCGATGCGGGGTAATGCATATTACATCATTCCAGGAATATTCATACCTTTAGTATGCTTACCTAACCGTTCTGATGTTAATTCATCTGCTTTTGTTAATGCATCATTTGTTGCAGCAACAATTAAATCTTGTAGCATATCAACGTCATCTGGGTCTACTACATCTTCTTTCACGACAACATCAAGCACTTCTTTATGACCAGATACTGTTACAGTGACCATGCCACCACCAGCAGTTCCTTCTACACGTTCTTCTTTTAATTTCTCTTGCTCTTCAGTCATTTTCTTTTGCATTTTCTGCATTTGCTTCATCATTTGTTGCATATTGTTATTTCCACGCATTTAAATCTCTCCTTTATGATTCTCTACTTTATAATGTATTAAAAAGCATGTCATTAGTCAACAAACTTAACATTGTCTTCACCCACTATATTAATAATCTCTTCATGGGGTGATTTTTCAGTTTTTTTTTCATCTGTAGAATGATCATTATTATTTTTAATATAAATATCAATATATCTTTGTCTTGCGTTAAGCCATTCAGAATCGGGAACACCAATCATCACGACTTCACGACCAAGTACTTCAGAGATATGCTGTTCGATAAATCTCCTCTTTTGGTCATCTTTATTTACAATCTCACAATGGATATCTTGCTCAAACTTTATCACTACTTTTGTAGGGCTTGCAGCTACTGGTGATGATTTGTGCAACAAAGTTGCTAATCCACTTTCTGATTTTGAATGGAATGTTTCTATTATATGAGGCCATTCCGCTGTTAGTCGGTTCAGTTGCTCTTTTTGAGCTTCTTTTAATATTTCGAATAATTTTTCTTGAGAATATGGCTTTTTAATATTATTATTCTTCGATTTTGATTGGAGGTTTGGCTTCGGAGATGGATTAGATGTAATCCTTTCTATCGAAATCTTCATTGTCTCAAGCTCTTTATATAACCGTTTCAACTCTTCATCATGACGGTCCGGTGAACTATTATTTTCAATGGAGGTAGACTTTGTTTTCTTTGGTTCACTCATTAGATTTACAAGTTTGATAATCAGTACTTCTACATGAACAGAAGTATTCACCGAATGTCTCATCGATTGCATCGATCGATCAATCGCATTGATCATATCAAAAATCATTTCATGCTCAATATGATGGAAGTCATGCGTATCAAATACAAGGGCATCCCTTAAATAAAATAACATCTCGTGAACTAATCGCGTGCTCTCTTTCCCTTCTTTTAATAGTTGATGATATAGTTCTATTGCTTGCTTCGGCTCATTGCTCTGAATAAAATTAAACAAGGCTTCAAGTTGTTTCCTTTGTATACCACCAACAATATCAATTACAGATTCGATTGATATTTTATCTTCACTAAAAGAAATCGCTTGGTCCAAAATACCAAGGGAGTCTCTCATACCGCCTTCTGCAATGTTTGCAATATATTCTAATGCTTCCATTTGATACTGAATTCCAATCTCTTTTGCAATGAACTCCATTCGATCTATCATATCCGCTTCACTAATCGCTTTAAAGTCAAATCTTTGGCATCTTGAAATAATCGTTTTAGGGATTTTGTGTGGTTCTGTCGTTGCAAGAATAAAAACCGCATGACTTGGTGGTTCTTCTAAAGTCTTAAGCAACGCGTTAAAAGCTGATGTTGTCAACATGTGTACTTCATCTATAATGTACACTTTATATTTACATTCAACGGGTGCATACTTCACCTTATCGCGAATGCTTCTAATTTCGTCAACACCATTATTACTTGCAGCGTCAATCTCCAACACATCTTGATGATCATTATTAGTGATTGATATACATGTATTGCAATCATTACACGGCTCACCATCACTTGAATGTGCACAGTTTATTGCTTTAGCAAATATTTTCGCGATACTTGTTTTACCAGTACCTCTTGGACCCGAAAATAAATATGCATGCGCATGGCGTTTTGCCATCACTGCGTTTTTAATCGTTTTTTTTACATGTTGTTGGCCAACCACATCATCAAACGTTTGCGGTCGATACGTTCTATACAAAGCTTTATAACTCATATCAGTCACTCCATCGTCATCAGTTATATATTTATTATAACAAAGATACCTTAAAATTATTTGTATGATATATATTATATAGAAAGAACCTATATGAATGAGTTCATTCATATAGGTTCTTTACTTATGTATTACCGTGCACCACTTGATCGAGCGAAGTGCAACAAACGTTACTCTATGCAACAACTCAATCCCGGCGACCCTACGGCACATAAAGTGACTTACTTAATGCTGCTTCCGTCAGGACCTGACATGGTTCATAAGGCTCTATTGCGTAGGACCGGAACGTCAACATTGTGCGGTCAAGGCAGACTTCACTACATTGCCCTCACAAGTGGAATTCAGTCTTGCTGAGCGGATTGCAAGTACAAGGCACCGCTAACTCCCCACTTAGCACGGTAAGATATATTCTACCATAACTTAAAGATAAAACTCAAGCTTTACTCATCTTGAGCAGAAATTCTTCTCGAGAAATCAACAAATTTAAATTCATTCGCTCTATGTTTAGATACGTTATATTGGAATGGCCTCGTGTCATCCAGATGAACAACTGAGCGAACAACCGCTGCGTATGGTGGATTCGTCTCACCAAAATAGTCAAAATCATCATCATCAAACGGCTCAAATGTGATTGCTTTATTTGAAAAACTAATTGTTAAACCTAAACGATCTTCGATATACTCATAAATTGATTGCTGTGCAACCTCTTCACTTAACGCAGGCATCAACGATTGAATGAAATAATCAATATCAACGATTGCAGTTTTACCATTCTCAACTCTACATCTCACAACTTTCCATAACTTCTCATAATCTCCTAATTTGAGCGCTTGTTGAACATGAGGGAAGTCTTTTGCACTGACCACTTCAAACCGCTCTACAATTGTTTCATAATGTAAATTCAAAGATTCTTGAATTTCTTTAAATGAAATTAGCTGAGATACTGGGAAGTGGTTTGCTTCGTTAAAGATTACGACCGAACCTTTCCCTTTTAATTTTTGAATGTAACCGTTACTTTGTAATAAGCTTAACGCTTTACGAACGGTTTCTCTCGATACATCATACATCTCAACGAGCTTATTCTCAGAAGGAAGAATCGATTGATAAGGGTACTTACCTTCCAAAATTTCTCGAGTAATGGTTTGATAAATCGTTAAATATTTGTTCCGATTCATAGTTCATCATCCTTTAATTTCATTCACCCAAACGATTGCTGTATATGGTTCTAATATATCATCAATAACTTCATCGTTTTTAATTAAAATGTTGTTGTCGTTTATTTCATAAGGACTTTTCACAGCCTCTTTACTGAAATTCGCTACACAAAATAATTCTTTATCTTGATAAGTTCTCTTATACGCAAAAATGGATTCATTGTTCATCATTAATGGTTCTATCGAGCCACAAGTCAATATATCATGCTCATGTCTTAATTTAATCAATGATTTGTATGTGTATAAAACAGATTGTTCGTCCTTCATTGCTTCTGCAACATTAATTGTTTTGTAATTTTCTGCAACATCAATCCAAGGTGTTCCACTCGTGAACCCAGCGTGTCTATTAGTTGACCATTGCATCGGTGTTCTTGAATTATCACGAGATTTTTCTTTCAATATATTGAGTGCTTCAGTGTTTGATTTTCCTTCTTTTAACATTATATCATAAGCATTCAAACTTTCGACGTCTCTGTATTGATCAATCGAATTGAAATTAGGATTTGTCATACCGATCTCTTCACCTTGATAAATATAAGGTGTTCCTTTTAAGCAATGCAAAGTGATTGCAAGCATTTTCGCACTCTTTTGTCTTAATGGCTCTGTTGAATCATTACCAAATCGTGAAACAACCCTCGGTTGGTCATGGTTACACCAAAATATTGCATTCCAACCATTACCTTGGTCGATACCGACTTGCCAATCCATGAGTATACGCTTTAACTCGATAAAATCATAAGGCATTATCGCCCACTTCTCACCGTTTGGATAATCAACTTTTAAATGATGGAAATTAAATACTGAATTCAATTCTTTACGTGATGGTTTTGTATATTTAATACACTCTTCTATCGTCGTACTAGACATTTCACCCACAGTCATAACATCTTTATCTTGGAAAGTATTCGCTCTAAGTTCTTTCAAATATTGATGAACATTCGGACCATCCGTATAAAGCTCTTTACCAATAGCTGGTGAATCTATATATTGATCCTTCGATATTAAGTTAATCACATCAAATCTAAATCCATCTACACCTAATTCAAGCCAATAATTAATCATCTCATAGATATCTTGTTTCATTTCTTCATTTTCCCAGTTTAAATCAGCTTGAGTAATATCAAATAAATGTAAATAATATTGATCTGTCTCTTGGTCATACGCCCACGCATTCCCACCAAATTTTGATTCCCAATTTGTTGGCGGCCCATCTTGTCCGTCTCTCCATATATAATAATCTCTATATTTATTATCACGAGATTTTTTGCTTTCTAAAAACCAAGGATGTTCTGTTGATGTATGATTAATGACAATATCCATCATGATTTTAATATTTCGATCGTGTGCTTGTTCAAGCAAATCTATAAAATCATCTTTAGTGCCAAAGTCTTCATTTACTTTATAATAGTTGGAAATATCATACCCATTATCATTAAATGGTGATTCATAAATCGGTGTTAACCATAAGTAGTCCACACCTAAAAAGTCCAAGTAGTCTAATTTTTCAATAATACCTCTTAAATCACCTTTTCCATTCCCAGTCGTATCATTGAAAGACGCTGGATAAATCTGGTACACAACGCTTTTTTTCCAATCCATTAAACTCATATATAAGCTCCTATCTCTTTATGCTTTATCAATTGGCTTAACGACTTTGTCACCTTTTTTTTCTGCGAACAATGAAAATATAACCGTTAATACGAAAGGCAATATAATCGCGATAATCATTCCGATTAAGAAAGTTATTCTAAATCCAGAGTTAATACTCATAATACCTGGCACGCCACCCACACCGACTTTACCTAACACTTGCTGAGAACCGAATAATATTCCGACAAGACCCGTTGTAATGACTGCTGAAATAAATGGATATTTAAGTGGGATATTTACACCGAACATTGCCGGCTCTGTCACTCCAAGCATTCCTGAAATACCACTTGTCAATGCGAGCCCTTCTTCTTTCACCATTTTTTTACGTTTATACATAAACCAAGCACCAAATGCTGCAGCACCTTGAGCAATATTTGAAATCGCAAGGATTGGCCATAAATATGTTCCACCTAAGTTAGAACTCATCAGTTGGAAATCAACCGCCAAGAACATATGATGCAAACCTGTAATAACAAGTGGTGCATAAACCAAACCGTAGATTAATCCACCTAGCCATCCAGCATTTTCAAAAATCATTTGGATGAAGTTCGTAATTTGCTCACCTAACCAGAATGCAACAGGTCCAATCACTACAAATGACAGGAAACCAACGAGTAATAATGCAACAGGTCCAACAACTAACATTTTAATAGAATCATGTACATATTTGTTTAAGAAACGTTCTACAACGGATAAACAGTACGTTGCAATAAGGATCGGTAACACTTGTGCTGCATAGTTTAATTGTTGCACTTCAAGTCCGAACACATCCCACGTTGGAATTTCATTCATTTCTCCAGTTTGTGCATCCGCAAGTCCATATTGCGAAGCAAGCGCTGGGTTAACTAGAATAAGCCCTAATACTAACCCGAGAATCGGACTACCTCCAAACACACGCATCGCCGACCAACCAATTAAAGCTGGTAAGAAGTGGAACGGTGTCACTGCAATCAATTTAATAATTTCTGCAATGCCTTTAAATTGAGGGTAAGCATCAACAACTGCCTGATTTTTAAATATTGCCCCTGATTCAAGTAGCAAGTTACTTAAACCGAGTAATAGACCCGCTGTGACTATTGCTGGAAGTAATGGAATGAAGACATCACCTAGCATTTTAATGAAACGTTGTAATGGATTCATCTTTTCTGTAGCTGCTTGTTTTACATCTTCTTTAGAACCATGCTCAATACCTACTTCATTTGAAAAGATTTTATACGCTTCATCCACTGTACCTTGTCCAATGACGATTTGAAATTGATTATTGTTTTTAAACGAACCCTTCACTAAATCAATTTGATCTAACGTTTCTTTATCAACTTTTGAATCATCTTTTAATGCTAATCTTAATCTCGTAACACAGTGTGTAGCCGCACTGACATTATCTTTACCACCAATGGCTTCAATAATTTTTTTAACATCCTCTTTATTTACTGCCATATTAACTCTCCTCTACAATTTTATACTGATAGTATAATATGTATATACAGATTAGTAAAGCGTTTTCATATATATTTTTTAACTTTATATATAATTTACATTTCATTAATTAAAAATTCATAAACTTTTTCTATAATTTATAAATAGAGGAGGAATAATAATGAAAAATTTTAAATTCATTATAATGTCAATATTAACTTTAGTATTAACGCTTTCTTTAGTTGCACCAAACGTATCAAATGCCGGAGCGTCAGGTGGAAACGTAGACAAAATACATAGCGATGATAGTCAAAGCTGTGATGTAGATGGTACACCGAAAAACGTAATTATGTTAATCGGTGATGGTATGAACACAGCTTACACTACAGCATATCGTCATTACATGAACGATGGTGACGTGTTAAATAGTGAACCAACAGTATTCGACAAATATTTAGTTGGGCAACAAACAACACATTCAGCAGATAAAGGAGATCAAGTAACAGATTCTGCAGCTGCTGGTACAGCAATCGCAACAGGTGTCAAAACAACAAATGGAACATTAGGTAAAGACCCTAACATGAACGACGTAAGAAACTTAGGTGAGCATGCAAAAGAACAAGGTAAATCAGTTGGTATTGTATCAACTTCATCAGTAACTCATGCTACACCTGCATCATTCATTGCACACGTTGAATCACGTAAGCAAGAAGAAGAAGTTGCTGAGCAATACTTTGATAATCAAGTAAATGGTGAGCCAATTACAGATGTAATCTTAGGTGGTGGACAAGGATTCTTCGAACAAGATGGACGTAACATCACGGAAGAATTCACAAAAGCTGGATATGACTACGTTAAAACTGCGCAAGAATTAGCATCAACAGATAACGAACAAGTTTTAGGTCTTTTCGCTGAAGAAGCATTAGCGCCTGAATTAGATCGTCCAGAAAGTGAACCACATATCAAAACAATGACAGAAACAGCAATCAATAAATTATCAACTGATGAAGATGGATTCTTCTTAATGGTTGAAGGTTCTCAAATCGACTGGGCTGGTCACGCAAACGATATTACTTGGGGTGTAACAGATACTGTAGCATACGCTGAAGCAGTTCAAGCAGCAATTGATTTTGCGAAAGAAGATTGCGATACTTTAGTATTATTCTTTGCAGACCACGGTACTGGTGGATTAAGTGTTGGTGGATTCGGAGAATATAAATTCGACACTGCTCCAATCAAAGGAATGAAAAAGAACGTTCAAGCAATCGTCAAAGAAGCATTAGAATCTGATGCTCCAATGGACGTTGTAAATAACAACATTAGCTTTGATTTATTAGATGAAGAAGTTAAAGCATTTAAGAAAGCAATCAAAAAGCAAGATGAAGAAACAGCTGTTGAAGTATTAAACAACGCTGTAAATGAAGTAACATTTGCTGGATGGTCTACATCAGGTCACGTTGGTGACGATATAAACACATATGCATTTGGACCAGGTAGCACTAAATGGGCTGGATTAGTTGATAACACTGACAATGCTAACATTCTATTTGATTTAATTAAGTAATATTATTCTTTAACTGAAACAACCAACAAGGTTACATTCTTGTTGGTTGTTTTTTTCTAACTCTTTTCTGCGGAATATAAACCCTCTTTATTCCTCAGTTTGACGGATCTCTTGTTTCCTTCTCTTTTCTGCGAAATATAAACCCTCTTTATTCCTCAGTTTGATGGATCTCTTACTTCTTTCTCTTTTCTGCGGAATATAAACCCTCTTTATTCCTCAGTTTGACGGACCTCTTGTTTCCTTCTCTTTTCTGTGGAATATAACCCTTCTTTATTCCTCAGTTTGACGGACCTCTTACATCTTTCTCTTTTCTGTGGAATATAAACCCTCTTTATTCCTCAGTTTTAATTAATTTTCGTCTTTATATATTTTAATTTAGAAAAATCTTTACACTCATACATATGTTTTCTTCTAGAACCAGTCTTATTGTAATTTTCATTTAAAACTCGATGTACAGTAGATTTCTTTGCAGGTTCACACCAATCAACCGCTTCCCTAAAAGATATTGGTCGTGAATAAATAGACATCCATTCATCAATATTTCTTTTCACAAGCTCTCTTAAAATATGGCGTTTACCACATCCAAAACATTGAACATACTTTTGTCTCTCTTTAATCTCAATTGGTACAAATGCTCGACAATCACACATTAACCCTTTGTTTACATCAAAGTATCTGGCGTCATATAAAGATTGAAATCTATCTCCGCTGACAACGTATGATAACAACTGATTATAGTTTCTTTCTTCAAGCTGCATATCCCTATCAATTCGCGTCAAATCCTTAATCAGCTTCATCCTTTCATGATGAAAATAAACATATTCAGACTCGATAGGATCATTTAAGTTAAACTTTTTATTTACAAATGCAATTGCCACAACGACATTAACCTTCGGTAGTATCGATTTTAATATCTTTTCAGTTCGGTATCTTGAGCGAATTGGATTTTCAATTGTACTTCTTGGTCCAACCAATAAAGAGCCGTCTACATAATAATTTCCCGAGAAATTTTTTGCATCAATTACTATGACATGATTCCCTATAAAAATGACTTTATCTAGTTGAACCATTTCACTTTTACATTGAATATATAAATCCTCTGCCTTCAAACAATCCACACTATCGACCCATTCATCGACTATTAGTTCTCCTTGAAATCCAAAGCGTAGCCGTCCAAATTCACTCTGTAATTGTGTTGGCAAAAGTGCCCTACCTTGAAGTGCGTATAACTGTTGTAACAATAATGATGCTTCTCTCATTCGATATCCTCCACCGTTGATACACACATCATATAAGGATTATAAAATATAAGCAAAAAGCAGTTTTGATTAAAATAGAGGATAATCTGAACAAAATATTATCTATAGCGTAAAAACTACTCAAATTTATTAAAAATTTATTTTTAAATAACAAAAAACACAAACCTAAAAAGGTTTGTGTTCAATACGGAGGAAGAGGGATTCGAACCCCCGCGAGCCGTTAAGCCCCTGTCGGTTTTCAAGACCGATCCCTTCAGCCGGACTTGGGTATTCCTCCATCATAATATATAATTTTTGCAACTGAAAATTATTATATATCATTTATAGCCATTGTGTCAACGTGAACTATATAATTTATTCATTAATTTTCCTATTTTTTCTGCTGCCTTCACTCTTAAATGAAGTTCATCACTACACAATACATCTACATCATCATGACGGATAGTTGATTTTAATTCTTCCACGTCATCAACATCATCACACTTATTCAAAACAGTCGTTAATTGAATTGGATGATGGGCATCGCTACTCCCAACCATTCCAATATTTAAAGAGTCAACAAGACCTTTCACTTTATCCGTCTGTTTCTCTTTTAACTGATAAATATCTGCCGCATTGATCTCTACAGCATCTAATTGCTCAAGCAAATCATCTTGATGCTTGTAGAGGGGCATACTCGGTCGGAATGGATGTGCTCCTATTTTAGGCAGTGACATTGCATTTAATTTATCAATTAATGCATTCAATTTAATCAAATAAGGAGCTTTCTCATACGGAGTCAAAAAGTCCATCAACTCATAAATTTCATCTCGGCCACCGAACGTTAAAATATGACCATGATTTTTAACATCAATCTCTAGACCTAATACAACACGTATATTACAAATATGATAGAAACCATCCTTATATTCAAAATTTGTTTCTAGATGATTATACAAATCCCGAATATACGTTGCATTAAAATGTTCAGTCAACACAATCATATCCACACCTAAATCGTGAGCTTCTTGAGTAAACTCTAAAATATATTGTGGGTGAAACTCACTTTCTCTAGAAATTAAAAAATGTGTATGTAAATCTAGATACATAATAAAAGCTCCTAACGTTTCATTTTCATCAATAAATATATCACATCAAAGTTACTAAATGTATTATTTGGGTATATATTAACAAAACATTTAAAAGGAGTTATGACTATGAAACCCGTAATCGGTATTACAACAGAGTCTACAGGAGATAAGTTGCAGTTGAACCAATCTTATGTAAATGCTATTTCAGACTTGGGAGGTGTGCCTTTGCTCCTTGCAAAAACTGATGAATTAGATGTCATTGAAGAACAAGTGCATCGAATTGATGGGCTTTATTTAACTGGTGGGAGCGATATTAATCCAGCAACATACGACGAAGAACCTCACGAAAAGTTAGGGAAAGTTGAACATGGTCGTGATGAATATGAGATTCAAGTGATCAAACATGCGATCAAAAAGAAAATTCCTATCCTTGGTGTCTGTCGTGGTAATCAATTATTAAATAGTTTAAACGGCGGCACGATGTACCAAGATTTACCGTCGCAAAAAGAAGGAGAACTAATTCAACATAAACAACAATCAGGGCGCGACTTTTTACAACATACGATCGAGATTAATCAAAAGAGTAAACTCTATGGAATTATTCAACAAGACAAAATTAGAGTAAACAGTCACCACCACCAAGCAAATAAAGATATCGCAGATGAATTTAGAATTGCAGCGACTGCGCCAGATGGTGTTATTGAAGCAATTGAAAGTAAAGACGAAGACCACTTTATCTTGGCATTACAATTCCACCCTGAAGATGCATATACACTAGATGATAGTGCCAAAAAAATATTAGAAGCCTTCATTGATGCAGCCGTTGAATATGATAAAACGGTTGATAATGATTAATTAAGACCCTCTTTGTTATAATATAAGTAAATATTTAACATGGAGTGATTAGTCTGTGGTTAAAATTAAACGGGCCGACTCATTTGATAATCTTTCTCCGATAGATTTATACGTCAATGATGTATTTGAATCGAAAATTAAAATGGGTGAAACGGTTAATGTAGACATTAAAGATCAAAGTAAGATCACAATTAAACAATGGGGAACTAAACCCGTTTCAATAATAGCTAATAATTCATATGATGTGAAAATTGTAGAATCAAATATGAATTATTTATTTTTATTTTTTGCATTAGAATATATTTATATAATCGGAGCCCAATTATTAAATTGGTCTATTCTATATAGTTTTTTAGGTGTTATCCTGATTGCTTTATTATTTTTCACCTATATTAAATTTATTCACCCTCCTTATGATTTAAAGATTGCATAACAGAATAAAATAAGATAGGAGTCACATAGATGTTCTTAGCATGGAACGAAATTAAACGAAACAAATTAAAGTTCAGTCTCATTATTAGCATTCTCATTATGATCAGTTATTTACTCTTCTTATTATCAGGGCTAGCCAATGGGTTAATCAATATGAACACTGAAGGCATCAACAAATGGAATGCGACAAGTGTTGTACTGAACAAAAATGCAAACACGACACTCTCTCAATCAAAATTTGACCAGCAGCTTGTTAACGATCAGTTCAAGGAGGTCGCAAAGGTAAGGCAAACTGGGGTGATTGCTTCAAATGGTGATATAGAAGAGAATGCACTCATCTATGGGTTAGAAGAAAACTCATTCATCGTGCCAAAAATTGTCGATGGGACATCACCTAGTCAAACGAATGAAGTCGCAATTGATCAAACACTTCATGACAAAGGATTCAATATCGATGATACAATTGAATTCGCTCAATCTGATGTCGAAGTAATGATTACAACAATTACTGAAAGTGCTAAATACAATGCAAGTGGTGTCATGTTTGGAAATATGGAACTTTTGTCAGATATTAACCCCCAATACAAATCAGATGAAATTAACGCAGCAATCGTTAAAGATGAAAAATTTAAAAAATCCGATCTAGATGATTCGTTAGAAGTTGTACCGATTAATACATTTATCGAGCAATTACCAGGATATACAGCACAAAACTTAACGTTGAACTTTATGATTACCTTTTTATTCATTATTTCTGCAGCGGTGATCGGGATATTTTTATACGTCATCACGTTACAGAAAACATCACTGTTTGGCGTACTGAAAGCACAAGGGTTTACGAATGGCTATTTAGCAAAAATGGTGTTTAGTCAAACACTCATTCTATCTCTTATCGGTACCGTGATTGGACTATTATTAACCATCATTACAGGGTTGTTTTTACCAGAAGAGGTTCCGATCGCGTTCAACCCATTCACTTTGCTACTCTTTGCAATCATACTCATCACCGTATCATTATTAGGTGGAATATTCTCGGTGTTATCTATTCGTAAAGTAGATCCACTGAAAGCTATAGGTTAAGGAGATTCAATATGCTCACATTCAAAAATGTCACAAAAACATTTAAAGATGGTAATGAAACCATCGAAGCGGTAAAAGATTTAACACTCCATTTCGATCGAGGTGAACTCATTGCGATTATCGGACCATCTGGTTCTGGTAAAAGTACATTTTTAACGATGGCAGGTGCGTTACAAAGTGCCACAGAAGGACAAATTGAGATTAACGGACAAAGCATCACTCAATTAAATCAAAAACAATTATCAAAATTACGGTTAAATGAGATTGGATTCATCCTTCAAACAAGTAATCTTGTTCCTTTTTTAACCGTTGAACAGCAATTTAAATTACTTAAGAACGCTAAGAAGAACGTTATGAACGAAGACCAATATGATACACTCATTAATCAACTCGGTTTATCAAAACATTTACGTCAATTGCCTAGTGAGTTATCAGGTGGTCAACGTCAACGCGTTGCCATCGCGAAAGCATTATACACTAATCCAAGTATTATTTTAGCTGACGAACCAACCGCTTCGCTCGATACTGATAATGCAATGCAAGTGATGGATATTTTAAGCGAACAAACAAAAGCACTCAATAAAACATGTATCGTCGTCACACATGATGAAAGACTGACACAATACTGTGATCGTGTGTTTGAAATGATCGACGGTGTCTTAACAGAAAAAAACGGAGTCCCTAAATAGTGACTCCGTTCTTCGTTTAAAATAAATTTTTCTTTACATCTTGATAGATTCGATCAAAGGTACTTTGCTCCATCGCTTTCTGCTCACCTGTTTCTGCAACAGACTTCAAGTTTTCAATTTGTAATTGCCACCCCGTGAAATCTTCAGCGACATGATCAAACTCGAATGGCATACGTTCATGGAAATAAAGGTGTGTTATATCTTCCTGGTCAGTCAACTTAAATTCAACCTCACCAATCGCCCATGTAAAAGTAATGTGAGTAGGCGCCTCATGTTGAATGACAATACTCTGTTCATTCGTCCCATCATCCATACCAAAGTTTACATATAACTCACCATCTGCCTCTTCAAATGACAACTGTGGAAACCATTGTTGAATCCCTTCTGTCGTCGAAATCAGATTAAACACTTTATTAATTGGCACTTTAACATCAACCTCAATCGTTTGAAACGCATCAAACTTCGTCTTCTCATATTGTACGTTCATCATCAAACACTCCTTTATGTGTATTTTAGCACACTAGGTGTTAGATTCATTGATGAGTTTATAATATATGTGTGAAGTGATCCAATACATGAGCAAATAAATCAGAACGATGAGTATAATGACAATTGAATAACTTGTAATGAACAACCAGTAATCTCTAATGGCTAATAAACCAAGTAATTGATAAATAATTTTATTTGCAAACGCCGTATGAATCAATGCAACAATAATCGGTAATCCAAATAACCAGAAGACTTGTTTACGAATTGTTGATTTAATTAAATTGTCTGGCAAACCAACTTGTTTCATAATAGTATAGTTCAGCTTATCCTCATAGCCTTCAGAGAGTTGTTTATAATATAGGATTAAAAACATGCCAATCAATAACACGATTGAAACAACTATTCCAATAAATATAAGTCCACCATTTAATTCATAAAGTTCCTTTGATATTTCTTTATGATTAGCAATCCTTATAACAAACTCTTCTTCTAATCGTTCAATTTGATTTATAAATTGATCTTCACCTTTAGTAATATTAAAGTGCATTGATCGATTTAATGTTGGTGAAATATCATATGCTTGCGTTTTGGGATTATAATCTTTATATTCTTTAATGATTTTTTTTAAAATTGAATGATCCTTTACAACAATATATAAGCCATCAATTCCAAGTTTTGATCCAAGAAAATTTTTCTTTGTTGTTTTCACATTATATTGATCATCAGCTAGAATAATTTTATTTAAACCTTGATATTTATCAGTATTGCTCGAAATAAATATCTCATTATCTTTGAGCTTTAATTTTGTGTCATTGACTTCATTATGGTCTTGTTCTGTCATCAATACACTATACACAATATCATCTATCGATTGATTTGTTTCTCCAGGTGCTCTGACCTGTTCAAATTGATTACGTTCACCGATGTGAAAAGGAACGAAAAGTTCTTCGCTCATTCTGAACTGATCAATCGTCGCGATTCCTTCAATTTCTTCTTGTAACTTTTCTAGTTGTATATCATCATTAAAAAGTGATACTTCATTTTCTTGGAACAACGCACCGTCTATTTGTGTTTCAATCCCACGATAAGCACTCAAACTCATTCCTAATGTAACGATGAGAAATGTACAAAGCATCGTAATACTTGCGATACCAATAGCATTTGCTTTCATTCTTGATAACATCCCTGATATCGAAAAGAAGTTCTTCTTTTTGTAATATATACTCGAAATTTTTTGAATCTGTTGTAAAAAGAATATCGTCAATGACATGAACAAAAAGTAAGTACCCACTAATACTGCTAATACAGCTTTAAATATATCCATTAATGCATTCATGACACCGTCTGTTGTAAGTGCAATTGTATATCCATAACCCAACGCAATAATCCCTAGACCTAATAACAAAATAATTAACCATTGTCTCGTCTTCTTTTCACCTGCATATTGTGTTTGCATTAATTTAATTGGACTTTGTAGTGTTACTGTAATGATATTGATCATATATAAAACAGTCATCATGACAACAATAATTATCCATAATTTAATTGCACTATCTATATCAAATGGATAATCCATAAGGCCAATACCACTTCCTTGAATTAGACGATTTAACATTAAAAAAATTAAATGTCCAAATAAATATCCTCCAATTGTACTTAATACAATGATAATGAATGTTTGAACGAGCGTCTCAATCAGTAACATTAACCGTAAGTGTCTCTTCTCTAAACCTAGCACCATATTAAGTGCAAATTCTTTCTTTCGCTGTTTCATTACAAAACGGCTTGCATACAAAATAAAAACAACACTTAAAATGGTCACAAGTACATTAGCATACATCATTAATTCGGGTAAGGTTTTGTGTCTTGTATTAATGTAGTCGTTGGCCATCATCGAAAGCATAATATATTCTAGTGCGAACATTGTACTCACAGCGAGAATAAATGGAACCATAACATGATTTAATGTTTTAAAGTTTTTTAGTGCCAATCTACTCAATAATTTGATTTTCATCATTACACCCCTCGTTCTGACATAAAGCCTAACGAATCAGAGATGTTCTTTTGAAAATCAATTTGACTATCATCACCTCGATACAATTCATGAAAAACAACACCATCTTTAATAAATAGAACTCTTTTTGCATAGGATGCATCAATTGCAGAATGCGTTACCATAAGAATTGTTTGTTCTTGTTCGTTGATTTTTTGAAATAAATTCATAATGTCACGAGATGTATTTGAATCTAACGCCCCAGTAGGTTCATCAGCTAATAATAATGAAGGGTTTGATATGAGTGCGCGAGCAATTGCGACACGTTGTTTTTGCCCTCCAGATACTTCATACGGAAACTTCTCTAATAAATGATTAATCCCTAATTTTTGAGACACCGCTTCAACTTGTTGATGAATGAAATTAGGCTTTTGATCAGAGAGGACAAGTGGCATTACGATATTATCTTTATTATTCATTGTATGCAAAACATTAAAGTCTTGAAATACAAACCCTAAAGTATCACGCCTAAACTTTGCTACTTCTTTATTCTTTAATGCATTGACATTGACGCCATCAATTATAATGTCCCCATTCGATGGTTTATCAAATGTCGCAATTAAATTTAACAATGTCGATTTACCAGAGCCAGACTCCCCCATTATTGCAACAAATTCTCCCTTTTCAATTTCAACGTTAACATCTCTTAACGCTACAGTTTCATTACTTTTTTTACCATATATTTTTTTTAAATTGCGTATAGATAACAACATCAAATCTCCCCTTTGTTTAAGCTATCTTTAGTTTAAGGGATAAAAATAAAGCAAGCCTTTATTTTTCCTTACAAAAGCTCACTTTAATCTTACAATATTGAAAGGTTAAGTCATTGGTCTATGAAATCTAATAGTGACCTCAGTGCCTTCGCCGTATGTCGAATTAATATTGATAGAATGATTCATTCGTTCTGCAATTGATTTCGCAATGTATAATCCAATACCGCTCGATTTTGTATTCAATCGACCATTATATCCTGAGTAGCCTTGAGTAAAAACTTTAGGTAAATCAGATGCACGAATTCCTATACCGTTATCTTGGATAATTAAACTAGATTCTTCCACCTTAAATTCAATCCAAACGTCACAACCTTCAGAATATTTTAATGCATTGTTTATTACTTGTTCAATCATAATTTTTGACCAATTGGCATCGGTTAAAACCTTTTCCGTAACAGGAGTATAATGCAACTTTGTCTTATCATGTATGAATTGGATCGCATATTTCTTAATAATCGGCTCAATCAACTCATCTATGGTTACTTCTTTTAGTACCATATCAGATTGTTCTTCAGTTAATTTTAAATAACTCAAAGCTAAGTTTGTATAATTATCGATTTCAAGCAATTGTTGGCGTACTTTGGGTACAGTTTGCTCTGACGGAGATTCTAACAACAATTTCGATGCAGCAATTGGTGTTTTTATTTGATGAACCCACGTTAAAAAGTATGATTGCATCTCTTTTCTATATTGAATATGATCTAACTCTAAACGCTTTATTTGGTTTTGCAGAATCTTAATCTGCTCCGATTTATTTATCTCACGTTGATAATTTAAATAATTCACAACGAAATAAATAAACAATATAAAAGTGATGATCGATAACCCTAACAAGTAGTATTCAACAGGTAGTTTTGAAGCAATAAAAATAAATAAAAAAATAAATAAAATTGTACAAACGATAACAAGTTCTCTTGCACAATGTTTTAAATAATCTTTCATACTATTCCACCACACGGTATCCTACATTTTTCTTCGTTTCAATGAAATCTACACAGTCTACTTTAGCTAATTTTTTACGTAACCGTGTCATATTAACCGCCAACGTATTATCATCAATATAATTAGATGATGACCAACATTCCTCGATTAACTCATCTCGTGATACGTAATTATTTTTTTGTCTAAACAACTTATTTAATATCAATAATTCTGTTTGAGTAAGCTCAACAGCAACATCATCAACATGAAGTTCAGCACGCTCTACAAATAATTCAATATTTCCTACGATAAGTCGTTGATGATCTTCCAAATTGAAATCATAAGTTCTTCTTAATAATGCCTGGATTTTACTTGTTAAAATCATCATATTAAATGGTTTTACAATATAGTCATCCGCACCCATCTGCATCGCCATGACTTGATCCATAGAGTCTGTTCTAGAGCTTATAAAAATAATAGGAACTTGTGAATGTTTCCGAATTTCTTGGCACCAGTGGAATCCATTAAAAATCGGAAGATTAACATCTAACAGAACAAGTTCAGGTTTCACATCCAAAAACTCTAACAACACTTGATCAAAGTGGCGACTAGCATTCACTTCAAAACCCCATGACAATAATTCCTGGGAAATACTTTCTCGGATTAATTTATCATCTTCAACAATCATAACCTTCATACAATCACACTTTCACTCATTGTTACTTAGTCTACATTTTCTCTTCTTTCTTCGAAAGATAATAAGCATAAATCAATATAACAACTGTAGGAACCATAGGTAATAAAAACAACGACCAATCATCTTTAATGATTGAACCAATACCAGTAAACACTATAATCAATAATGCATAAATCTATGCAATTCTTAAATACATAGTATCCTCCTCTTGATGTATTAGTACCTTAAGTATATCAAAGACATACAACTTTAGTATAATGAAATAGGATGGATGAAAAAGGGGGATTTTCTTTGTTTTTATTAAAACTAAGTCAGTATGATGTATCGCATGACGTCGGTTTATTTGAAACGGAAGAGGACATTTATTCATGGCTTAATAAAATTGAAAGTATTGAATTTCACAATGACTATCGAATTCAATACTCTAACTTAAAACCATATGAAGAGATTAGATGGAATGATAGCATCTTCATTTTATCGAAATACATGTTTTCAGAAGACGATGGTGATATTTATGCTGATTGGTATGAAATTAAAATTTTATCTGAAGTGGATGGTCTAGTCGATGGTCAAACTAAAGTGAGTAGTTACGTAGTGAACAATGATGAAGTTAAACGTTATATAGATGATTTAGAAGCATTGCAGCAATTTTTAATTAAACACTTTGAAAAAGATCAAGCTCAAATTTGTGGGCAAGGGTCTGAAGATGGATTATACTTACTCGTCAATGACGAATTTATTTGTCACTTAGAAGGTGAAGTATTAAATCAATGGCAACAAAAATCTTCTGAGCAACAATTCATTGATCAACTTTTATCATAATCAATATGATGCGCGTAAATTCAGTTTACGCGCACCATTTCTTTTATTTTTATCATTTTCATCATTATCGTGCGCGTATCTTCAGTTTACGCGCACCATTTCTTTCATTTTCATCGTTTTCATCATTATCGTGCGCGTATTTTCAGTTTGCGCGCACCATTTCTTTCATTTTCATCGTTTTTATCATTATCGTGCGCGTATTTTCAGTTTGCGCGCACCATTTCTTTCATTTTTATCATTTTCACCATTATCGTGCGCGTATTTTCAGTTTGCGCGCACCATATTTATTTCTTCAAGTCATTATTGATTTCTGTCACCAAATGTTTATTCCGTTGATATGTCCCAATCCACATTGCAACGTATATCACAATAAATATAATGATAAACGATACAATACTACCAACGTTTATTGGGAACCATCCTGCCAAAAATGCGAGGGGTAAAAATAAAAGTAACATGACTAAAAAATGAACGATCGTTTGCTTTGTAAAACTCCAATCGGTTTTTGTAAATATGTTATTACCGTATGTGAATAAGATACCAATGAATGCCCACAGAACTACAGCAATGATCATGACGATTGTTTCATTGAATCTTTCATAATATACTTCACCCATAAACGATACAGGATTCATTGGATAATAATCACCTTTTGAAAAAATGAGTGATGTAATAATAGAGAGTATGACACCAATCAATACTCCCGTTTGAATTGCATGAATTAATTTTTTCATAATGATAATCTCTCCTTTATTGTTTTTAAATATCGTCTTGAAGCGTATGTGACGTTGCCATTTTTCATATACAATTTCACCATTCCGTTCGGCTCAAGTTTCAAATGATCAATGAATTCCAAATTAATAATCTCTGACTTCGAAATTCTGACGAACTGTTGGCCAACGCTATCTTCAATTTGATATAACCGTTCACTCATCACTAATTGCTGATTTTTTGCCGTAATAGCGTGAACAATTTTATCAATGACGATAAACTGTACAACATTCTGTAAGTCAATCGGATACACGTGGTCATTAAGCTTCCCGTTAAATCTTGGCTTATTAAATCGATACTCAACTTCTTGAATAAACTCTGTCAATTCTGGTGTCATTTGTTTTGCTGAGACTGTAATCTTTTCTTCGGCATCTGGGTTAATATTCATCTCTATTTTCATCACATCACTCCTCTCTTCACTATTATTAAACCATGATTTGATCAGTTATTATATAGAATTCCACTAAGTGGTATGTATTCCGTTCTAAGTGGTTATAAATGAGTACACATCAAATAGTTTGACACTCTTTTGCCCTCTTTTGATCAATAAAAGCATAATAAAAAGCCTTCAAACATTAGTTTGAAAGGCTTTCTATGTCTAGACGTTACTATTCCCACTCAATCGCTAACTGCTATTTTAGAATTTCCTCAGAGTTTCAAAAACCCTTATATCAAGGCTTTGAAGCGATCACTTTTTTAATTTACGTTTCCAGGGGTTGCCCATTGTTTTATAAATCTGCCCATTTTCTGCCCATTATAATATGCACTTGTGTTAATTTAATAATATTACCTTTGAAAATTTATAGAATAATCACTTTATACTATAATTTATATAAAAAGCCCACCTATTTCAATACTAGGAGGGCTCAATTATTACACTTATTTTCGTGGATTGAATAATATATAACTTTCAAAAACTGATAATACTTGTTCATAACTTATTTTATTAAGGTCTTTTATCCTTGCATGTTTCAATGCTTGATGATACTGATTTTTAGTGAATAATTTTGAATACTCTTTATTAACCCACTTTGATATAAAAAACTCATATTTTTTCTTATGTTTATCTTTTATATCTGATATGTGTCTTGTAAGTTTTATTAAAATACAATTTACTTTTGGCTTTGGGTGAAAACTTCCAGCAGGTATAGGTAACAATTGTTGTATATAAACCTGTGTTTGTAGTTGCAAACTTAGAGTTCTACGAGTATCTATCATTCTTTTGTAGAAACCTTCTTCTACAATAAAATACATCTCAGAAGCTTGGCTTCTAAATACTGCATCTTTCACGATTTGAGTACTTATATTGAATGGTATGTTACCAACTATCTTATATTTTTTTCTATACGGATAATTGAATTGTAAAATATCTTGATTGATTAGAGTAACTCTACTATTATCTTGTAACTTATTCGAAGAAAGTTCATATAATTTTTTATCTAACTCTATTGAATAAACATGCTTACATTTTTCTGCTAATTTAGAGGTCAGATGACCTTTACCAGTTCCAACCTCATAAATTATGTCATTCTCATCTATATTTATTTGTTTCATTATATTAGATAATAATTTTTCGTTTGTAATAAAATTTTGAGTAAACTTAATATTTTGATTCATGTAATCACTCCGATAGTGATTACATCGATAAACAAATAGATAGCTTAATAATTTATATGTAATTTTAATTGCCCTTGGACCTTAACACGAATTGTCATTTAATTCATTTATATTATTTATTTATCTGCGTAATCACTGTTTTTTGTTTGTATAAAACAGTAGATAATTTATCTACATTACGCATAATGAACACTAGCATGACTATCCCTCCTTAAAAATTACATATATTTAGTATTATTTCAGCTATAGAAATGATTATAACAAATATACATAAAAGAATATATCTATTATTAATGTTGAATACTATTTACTAACAACTTATAAAAAACAAAATTACGAATAATAACATTTATATTGGTAAACTATTTTAAATAAGATTTTTTACTTATTAATTTAACAATTAATTCCCTGTTCTTTTAAGCAATGTTCCTACCATTGCTATAAATTTTTTTTGTGCCTTTAATTGTGCCATTTCATATTTGCTCTTTATTTTCTCATACGTTTTATAATGCATGTTTTTAGGTTTCCAAGGACATGGCGTATGTGTGATTGTATCTAATTTAAAATTAGGATCTAACATTCTACCGTATCTATATAATAGGTGTGCTTCATAGTCCATCTGTGTTTTAGTTGCCTGTTGTGATATGTAATTGAGTTCCAAGCAATGTCTACACCCTGTTATATTGTCTTTAGTTGGGTTTGGTATTGTATAAATCTTTGTAACACGTCTACCGCATTTATAACACCTAAAGAAATATCTAATACCATAACCAACCTTAACGCCTTCTACATAGCATGGAATTTTAAATTCAGTAAAGTTTAACCCTTTCTTTTGTACCCCTGTAAACTTCTCACCGGTTACTTCCATATCATCTATACATATTTCTAGTAATTCTTTGGTGTACCATTTTCTTTGTCTTGTATACACCATGTTATCCCTCCATTTTTTCTTATATACGTGGAAACACCTAAATATATTGAGAAATGTAGCTTTTCTTTGTGAAATAATACTATTTAAAACTCTCCGAAAATTAGCATTTTGTTGCATTGATAAACTAAAGAAATACAGTAATATCAACGGTTGAAGCTGTTTTTATTAATGTTGATTATTTATTTGTGAAATTTGTGTGCAATCTTATATATTACTTTGTAACTTAAACCATTGATATATAACGATACATCTTATATTTTTGATAATTTTTTTATGCTTATTTGCACATTTTTGACTAGTAAATAAGACCTTAATACCTATTTCAGTGTATTAAAGTCTTATTTATTTCTATGCTTCGCTTCCTGGTGCTTTATAGCACACTAGAATTTTACTAGTAAAGCCACCGCTTCCCTCATCAAAATCACCATCTATCATTGGTGTAATACTATAGATAGTATGATCCATCAAGAAGCGGTTTACACGCTCCTGGTATTCCTTTTTGTTTTCATATCGTTTCGTTTCCGTCATATTAAATATAGGGTTATAGTATGGCTTTGTTTCTACTCTTTCACGTTCAAATATCCTTACTTGTACATTTTCCATGTATATCACCTTTCTATCTGTATTCTGCTTATGTGGTTATACACATTAAACAAGTGGAATACGTTTTAAGCCTTTCATATCAGTGGTTTATAGCATTTGTATAACGTAATAACGTCTTTTTCTTCAAAAACCTTTATATATTTACTTATACTTATATATAAATAATAGTTTTTAGCCGATAAGTCGTTATGTGGTTATACAAAGTCTTTAAAAGCCTTTTATATCAATGTTAAAACGTATTCGTAATGTATAACGTGTATTCGTCTTTATTAAGGTTTTGTGTATTTTCTATAAGGTGTCGGTATTCCATTCACACGCTTAGATGATTGTTTCACTTCTAAGCCATATACTTTATTGAGTTCATTAGTAAGGTACTTAGCTGATTTACTTTTAAGACCATTACGTTCTAGCCACCATTTAAAATGTTCAAATACTTCTGTCTTATCCTGGTCAACTACTTTATTAATACCTATATCTTCTACAAACTCTACTACTATGTTATTTTCTTTTTGATAGTCTTGTAATGCTTTCTTGACCGCTTCCGGCTCTGTAAACTGTTTATGTTCCATAACTCTTTGTAAGCCTTCTATGGCTAAATTAAATAGATGTGAGCGTACTATATGATTATCTAACTTCTCAACTATGGATAAATCTAAATTGCCTTTCTCTTTGCTGAATGTATTCATAAATGGAATGATGATTAAACGCCTATATAGTCCATGTGTTGTGTCTTTAATATTAGGTAATTGGTTACTTGAATACATCAATGTGGCGTAATTCTTTAGTGGTAATGGATCTTGATATTTTCTATTACAATATATCGGGTCACCTGTAACTAGCTTCTTAAAGTTTTCCGCTTCTTCTATGCGTGTAGCAGAAATATCGTCACCGATTGCCACCATCTTATTAAGCAGACCAAACAACTTAAATTCATGTTGCGTGTCCTGTAGGCTTAGTGGCGTTATGTTATCATCACCAAAGAATTGATATAGCAAACTAAACCATGTGGACTTCCCGTTGCTTCCTGGTGCGTACAAGATAAAACTTTTTTGCATGAATGTACTGGCATATAAGCCATAACCTACACTTTCTTCTAGTAGCTTCCTAATATCCTTATCATGATTAGATATTTCATTTAAGAAGCGGTTTAAATCTTTACTATAGGCTTCCTTATCGTAAGTAATGTTTACATAGTTTGTTATGACATAGTTACTATGACTTTTATCTAATTGCATAGTTTCAATATCAAACACGCCATTTTTCATAGCTATGTAACGTGGGCTAGATCTATGCCCCTGTTTTGCTCTAGCCATCAAACTGTAAAATACTTCTTTACGTTGGTTTTCTTTTATTATCGGCATTTCTTCTACTAATATTCTTCTAAACTTATTCATATCTACATATACATAGTGTGTATCTTCAAAGTAATGTAGTGCGTCACCGTCTAATATAGTAAATTTATAACGTTGTAGCATGTATTGGGCAAACTCATCATGTAGGAACGTTCCGCCATCAAAAAAATCTGAAGTACCTTTTTCAAACTTTATTATTTTTGTATTATGTTCTTTTCTGATTTCACTAGCAAACTCTATTAATTCAGTCGGTTTCTGCTTTTTTGTCATAAGTGATTATCTTTCCTCCTCCATTGATGTGTTTCTTTATTATGCTATCTAACGTCTTTTGAAATTCTTCATTACTCATTACTTCATCATTGCACTGGTTCCAACACCATAGCAGACCCGTAACCGCTTCTATCGGTACACCACGATATAACAATAGTCCTGTAATACTGGCTAAACTGCTATTACGTTGCCCTTCACCAACGCCATAACATATTTCAGACCACCAACTTACATCACGTTTAGACGGTTTAACCGTAAAGCTAAAATCATTCTTTTGTGTATTATGCTCAATTGCTTTAATTAATGTATCGGTATTGAGTAGTGTTGTCTTACTGTACTCAAATACTCTAGGTGATGTATCTGTCTTAAGTACCTGTCTTGCTTGTGCCTGACTAAGTGTCTTACAACTTTGGTCGCATGTCACACCTAGTACCTTATCTATTTCATCAATAGCATACTTATAATATTCATTTTGAAGTGGTTTAGATAACGGTACTACTAGCCTTAATCTAGGGTTATCTACAGTATGATTATGAGTAGAGAACAATATATAACTTGCTTTAAATTTATCTTTAATGATTTGCGGTAAATCTGTACCAGGCGTTAGATCATCATAATCAATTACAAGACAATGTTTATTAATGATATTACTGTCTTGCCTATGACTATCCGACATCTCACCTAATATAAATAAACCACCTTCATACTTATTACTTGATACCGTACTATATTCTAAATACTTTACTAACTCATCAAAGGTAAATGCTTCACTACCTATATATGATTGGGCTTTTAAGCTACCGTAATGATTTACTACAAACTTTGTATTTTCCATAATTCCACACGCCCTACACATGTTATAATTAATACAAAGGGCTTCCCCTTTCTGATAAAATACAAGTAAGGACTATATAAAATAGTCCTTGTTTTGATTGTCCTGGTTACATATTCGCTTTGGTCGGTTGATTATGTAACTAGGCTTTTTCTTTATTAATTTCTTCATCTAAACGCTCTATATCTTTTTGAATATCACTTATTAATGTAGTCGATATATATAAATCTTGGTTAACTTCCTTCATGTATTCATATGCTAATCTGTTTTGTTGGCACCATGTTGTCCCTAATGAAGTTTCAATACTTTCTAAGTGATTATGTTCATGGTGGTTTAAAGCATTTAATTTCATTTTTAATTGTTCAATCATAATTTTTACATCTTCGTTTATCATTTTATTCTTCCTCCCATAAGTCATTCATTGATATATAATTGCTTAATTCCGTATTAATCATAGAAAGTACCCTACCTATGTTATATGTGGCATTAATACGTTCTATTTCCATGCCTTTATTTGTATTGTTCATCTCTTTAGGTACTATGAAGCTTATTACCTTACATATTTCTTCAATCGCTAAATATATTTCTTTTATTGTCAAATCGCTTTCTATTGTTTTTTCTTGATACATTCTTATGTTATCTGTTGTTTTAATAAACTGCTTAACCGCTTCTAATTCAGTTGTTACATCTGAAAACATTACCATTTTGCTAAACTCAATCATGTTATTTACTTCTTGCATTGTATTAGCCCTCCGTATATTAAATTTCTAGTCTTTCTAACGTACTTCTTATTTGTAATAAAATATTTTCATTCACTAACTTTAGGTATTCATTTTCCGATACAACCTTTGTAAATTCCATTCCACCTGGTAGGTTGAATTTGATATGATATTCACCATTTAAGTGGCTAGATTGATAAGCTACATCACTTAAAACATTACTTATTAATGATTTAATATCTCTTAAAAGTTCTTCTTTTTTATCCATTTCTTACTCCTCCTTATAAGTATTTTTTGTGCTTACTTCTTAAAAACTCTACAAATGTATCTATATGTACCAGGGTCATTGTTGCGGACACATCTACACATATACGTCCTTTAAACTCCGGCATTTCTTCGGCTTCTTTAATGAAGCGGTAACATGTTGCTTTACTTACATTGAATAGCTTAGGTAAAGTACTAATCTTGCAATAAATCATCTTTACCGGTGCTACTTGCTCATCTTTTAATACTGTATTGCTAGGGTGTGGTGTCGGTAGTTCAATTACATTAGTCATTTAATGCACCTCCATTGTATTTTTTATATGCTTCATAAGTGAAAAAAGCTAACATACAAAAATATATGATCGTGTATTGATTGTTTATATCTTTGCTTAATGTGTCGCTAATACAAATAGATATGAAGCAATACATAAATAATTTAAGTATTAATATCATTTCTTATACCTCCTTATGCGGTTTTAACTTGATTAAGAATACTATCGTAAATTGTCTTTGAAATAGATAAGTTCAATTTATATTTTTCATTCATAATCATTAAGTTGGTTACTTCATCAAGTAATTTCTGTCTATCCTGTAACATGTCCGGTGTCATATCTTCTTTACTTATCATCTTAGGAAGTCCATATATGATACTGATAGCTTTATTAGTGATTGAATTAGCTTTGATACTGTTGTACTTTACCGCTTCTTTATCATCACTTCTAAGGGCTTCATACAAGTGTTTCATGGCTTCTTTTTGATGTTCTTTGTCTAACATTCTGAACACCTGGAATCCTTCTAAACCGTTGTTATGGCGTAAAGATTTAATGACTTCAAATATCCAATTTTGAAATTCTACCGCTTCATCTTTATTACTTCTCATTACTAACCTGTAGATACCTTTTTCGCTTAAAGTATTTACTATTTGAGTACCGCCAGGGGTGTCGTGTTTCGCTACCCCCTTATCATCATCACTTACATGGCGTTTAATTGCGTCATTATGGTTAGAATATCCCAAAGCTTCTGTTACGTCTTTAGCTACCGCCCACCATTCAGAATTAACTTCAATGAAGCGGATAGAATGACCGTTTCATATTTCTGTTTTCATTAGTTAGCCTCCTTTATCTCAAAATGAGATATTGATATTCAAAAAAATAAATCTTTAATCTCTGTATTAAAATTTTGAGATAATATTTTCATTTCATAATCATGGAAAGGGTATCTCCCTTTTTCTTTTAATTCATATTGCCTTCTCTCAAGACCTATTAATTTTGCCACTTCAGTAGTCGTCATTTCTTTTTGTAACCTAATTTCTCTTAACTTCTTTTTAGCTATAAGATTTTCAGTTTTTAAAACTTTCTTATTTTTAATCAATAATATCCCTCCTCAGAACAAATTATCTCAAAATGAGATATATAAGTCAATAGAAATATCTCATATTGCGATATTTATATCTAGGTGTTAAAATTATGAAGAGGTGTATATATGGAAAATAAATATTTGGGTAATGTCATAAAATCTTTTAGGACAGCTTTGAAAATGACTCAAAAAGATGTTTCTCAAAAAACTGGATTTAGTCAAAATACAATTTCTAACCATGAAAATGGTAATAGATCAGTAGGTATTAATGAATTAAGTAAGTATTTAAATGCTTTGACAGTTAACGATTTTAGGTTTTCACAATCAACTTTTTTTGAAATTGCTGAAGATTTAAAAAAGAATGGTTCAAGTGTTATTTTAAATAATATTAAATTGTTTTTAAAAATTTATGAATACGTAACTTATGCTAGAAATAATGATTCAGATATTTATTATTATCATGATGATTTAGATAGAGAAGCAATCAAGATTTTTAACATTATTTTAGGAACTAAATACAATGAAGACAATATTACTTATGAGTTTATTTTAGATATATATAAACAAATTTTATCCATAGAAATAAATAAAAGTGATCCTAAATTAGTGGAAGATAATAGAAATTTAGCACTAATTAAAATGACAAAGTTTAATAAAGAATTTTTAAATTTTGGATTTAATGAGCCTAAAACACATAACGAAATTATTAATGCTATTGGTAAGACATTTGATTTAGAAGAACAGTCTTTAGAACTTGGTAAATTGTTAAAGGATATTCCTAATTATACTTATGATTATTTAAAAGGGCGACCAATGTATAAAACATATACTGAAAAATTTCCGCAAGAAATAAGAGAAGCTAGAGAATATCTTAAAAGTTTATTAAAGGAGGACTAGCCTATGTGGTGTGAGGAGTTCCAGGATAAGCATGGCGTTACTAAGTACCGCTTCATTGAGAAATACAAAGACCCTTTAACTGACAAGTGGAAGCGTACTAGTGTTGTAATGAATAAGAACACTAAGCCATCACAAAAAGAAGCGGAAAAGCGTTTAAATGAGAAGATACAAGCTAAACTAAATGACAAAACACCATCAAAGCTTAAAACTCTTACTTTCCACCAAGCATGTGATGAGTGGTTTGATAACTATAAAATCATATCGGGATCTAAACAATCGACTATATCAACTAAGTATTACAAAGTAGAACATATTAAGCGTAATATTGATAAAGATATTTTAGTTAAAAATATGAACACTAAGACCTTCCAGGACTTCATAACTTCCGCTTCTAAAGATGATTTAAGTCATAAAGTAATTAAAGACGCTATGAGTATTATTAGAAATATCATGAAACATACACAAAAACGTTATAAACTTGATGACATATCATATTTAGATGATGTTGTAATACCTAAACAAGCTAAAACTAGAGATGAGATAAAAGCAAAGCGTGAAAATTATTTAGAAATATCAGAGATACAATTAATTGTGGATAAATTAAACGATATAGCCACTTCTAAGCGTACTGGATACATGAAGCTATCATTTATTATGACTGCTTATATCGTTGAGTTTATGGCCTTAAATGGTATGCGTATTGGTGAATGTTTAGCAATACAACCAAATAATATAGACTTTGATAAATCTACTTTAGAAATAGACGGTACAATCCATTGGATAGATGAAACAGATGGAAGCGGTCATGGTGTGAAGGATACGACAAAGACGGAAGCGTCATATAGAAAAATACTTCTTACAACTAGAAGCCTGGATATATTGCGTAAAGCTATGTTAGAAAACAAGAAGGCTAAACAGTGGGATAGCAATTACAACGATAGAGGGTTTGTATTTACTAATCATTATGGTAACCCTATGGCTCTATCATCTGTAAACCGCAATATTAAATTAGCAGTAGAAAGCATAAAGGATAAAGACGGTAAACAAATCATTACAAAGCACATTACCACTCACACACTAAGACATAGCCATATATCATTACTTAGTCAATTAGGTGTATCACTCAAAGCCATTATGGAACGTGTGGGACATACAGATCATAAAACAACATTACAAATATACAGTCATGTTACTGAACAAATGGATAAAGACATGATGAGTAAATTAGAAGCGGTGGGAAGGTAGATTGGGAAATAAGCCTAAAACAACAGATGGACTCATGCGACATATGAGGGATAATAAAAAATTAAATATCGGTGGTAGTAAACAGAAAAGACAATTGAGAAATATAGGGTACTTCCATGGGTATAAAGGCTATAATTTTTATCAACGTAAAGAAAATGATTTATCTTATAGTGAGTTTACAGAGTTACATGCATTGTATGAGTTTGACACCGAAATTAAGACTTTATTCTATAGACATGTTATGTTTTCTGAAACTGCTATAAAAAATCGCATTCTAGAAATTATACATAAAGAATCGGGATATGATTTGGAGCCACTATTCGAAAAAGTCCTAATTGATTACAAAAAACATGCACCAGGGCATAAAGAATACAAAAAGAAATTAGCACAAACACTTAGACTAAGAAAAGATATTTATGAAAAAATCCATGAAAATTGTAATACAAAACCTTATATTTCTCATTATATTTATGATGATCGTCCTGTACCAGTATATGCAGTATTTGAATTACTTACTTTAGGTAACATGGTATTTCTAACAAGATGTTTAAAAGACACTATGAAAATTAACCTTCTTAAAGACTTAGATTTATTTATTACATCATTTGAAAAGAATGAAAAAATTATTGGTGATTTGATTGATTGTTTAAAAGGCCTTAGAAATGCTATTGCCCACAACGGAGTTTTATATGATTGCCGTTTTAAAGATAATAGTACGGGAAAGCAACTTACAGAGTATTTTAATGTTAAAATGAAAGTGAAAAACCTTGAATTTAATAGAATTGTAGATTATCTAGCTGTAATCATATTAATATGTTCCTCTCTTGGTTATTCAAAGACGGAATTAAAACGTATCGTTAGAGAATTTGAAACTAGTTTAAACAAGTTAAGGAATGAACTAAAACACAATATCTCTGTATATGATAAGATAATTGGTACAGACGTCAGAACCAAAATTAATCAAATTAACACCTATATTAATAATATCTCTTGATTTAATATTTAAGAATGATATATAATGATAAACAAATAGCGGTGCATATCTGCGGAATGCACTTGAGGTTGACTGTTGCGACGGTCACCTCTTTTTTTATGTCTGTATATCTGCTTTTCTCACACTTTGCCCATTTTCTGCCCATTTTTTAATTTAATAAGCACAAAAACAACCCTATAACCATTGTGGTTAAAGGGTTTCTTGTTTTTATACTTCTATTCCCACTCAATCGTTGCGGGTGGTTTTGAAGTAATGTCGTAGACGACTCTATTAATATGGTCAACTTCATTTACGATTCGGCTTGAAATGCGTTGAAGGACTTCCCAATCGATACGCGCGAAGTCGCTTGTCATTCCGTCAATGGATGTGACGGCTCGGATACCGACTGTGTAGTCATACGTTCGGTAATCTCCCATCACACCTACACTTCTGATGTCAGGTAATACCGTGAAGTATTGCCAAATATCACGTTCTAAACCTGCTTTAGAAATTTCATCGCGTAATATTGCGTCACTCTCACGAACGATCTCTAATTTCTCTTCAGTAATTTCACCGAGTACACGAATCCCGAGTCCTGGTCCTGGAAATGGCTGTCTCCATACGAGGTGCTCTGGTATTCCGAGTTCGATACCTAGCGTACGCACTTCATCTTTAAATAATGTATTTATCGGTTCGATCAATTCAAACTCCATATCTTCCGGTAAACCTCCGACATTATGGTGTGATTTGATCGTTTGAGCAGTCTTCGTTCCAGATTCAATAATATCAGTGTAAAGAGTTCCTTGTGCTAAAAATTCAACACCTTCTAGTTTAGCCGCTTCATCATCGAATACATATATGAATTCATTTCCGATGATTTTACGTTTCTTCTCTGGATCAGATACGCCTTTAAGTTTTTCCATGAATCGATCTTTCGCATCTACGCGAATGATATTCATGTTAAATCCTTCAGCGAAATGTTCCATTACCATGTCACCTTCACCTTTACGCAGTAAGCCATGGTCAACGAAGATACATGTCAATTGATCACCAATTGCTTTATGAAGTAATACGGCAACGACACTTGAGTCAACTCCACCACTCATCGCACACAATACTTTTTTATCTCCTACTTGCGATCTGATCTTATCAATTTCAATATCAATGAAATTCTCCATCGTCCATTCACCTGTACAGTTCGCGATATTTCGAATGAAGTTCCTTAACATATCGTTCCCATACTCGGTATGTCTTACTTCTGGATGGAATTGAACACCGTAAAATTGTTTGTCACGATGAACAACTGCTGCATTCTCACAATGTGGATTGTGTGCGATCACTTCGAATCCTTTCGGAATGTCGATGACTTTGTCACTATGACTCATCCATACAGTCTGTTCTTGAGGTAGCGCTTTGAATAGTGTTTGATCATTGATAGAAATCGTTGCTCGACCGTATTCACGTTCATTGGCACGTTCTACTTTACCTCCAAGCTTATGCATCATTAACTGCATCCCGTAACAAATACCTAAAATCGGTATATTTAAATCAAAAATTCCTTCATCAATATCAAACATATCATCAGCATAGACTGAGTTCGGTCCACCTGATAATATAATTCCTTGTGGATTTAATTGTTTGATTTCTTCTACTGTAATTTCATGGTCATGCAGTTCACTATATACACCCATCTCACGAATACGTCTCGTGATGAGTTGGTTGAACTGACTACCGAAGTCCAACACTAAGATTAATTCTTGCTCTTTTGCCATTTCCATTTAACAGGCCCCCTATCAATTATAATGAGTAATTCGGTGACTCTTTTGTAATTTGAACATCATGTGGATGTGATTCTCTAAGTCCAGCACCTGTCATTTTAATAAATTGTGCTTCTTCACGTAATGCTTCTAAGTTTGAACTACCAGTGTATCCCATACCGCTTCTTACACCACCGATTAATTGATAAATTGTATCTGCCAACGGCCCTTTATATGGTGTTCTTCCTTCAATACCTTCTGGTACGAATTTCTTTGCTTCTTTATCTTCTTGGAAATAACGATCTTTACTGCCTTGTTCCATCGCACCAAGTGATCCCATGCCGCGATATACTTTAAACCTTCTACCTTGGAATATCTCCGTTTCACCTGGTGATTCTGTTGTACCTGCTAATAAGCTTCCTAACATCACTGCATGCCCTCCAGCAGCAAGTGCTTTTACGATGTCACCTGAATATTTGATTCCACCATCTGCGATAATCGCTTTACCATGTTTACGCGCTTCAGTCGCTGCATCATACACTGCTGTAATTTGAGGGACACCGACCCCAGCGACAACACGAGTTGTACAAATTGATCCTGGTCCAATCCCAACCTTTACGACGTCAACACCTGCTTCGAATAATGCTTTCGTACCTTCTTGTGTTGCAACATTTCCTGCAATTAAGTTCACTTGTGGGAACTTCTCACGAATATCTTTAATCGCATCTAATACACCTTTACTATGACCATGAGCAGTATCAATCACTAATGCATCAACACCTGCTTCGACAAGCTTAGACGCTCTAAGTTCTGTATCTTTACTAATACCAATCGCAGCGGCTACAAGTAATCGACCTTGTTCGTCTTTTGCTGCATTTGGAAATTCAATCACTTTCTCGATATCTTTAATCGTTATAAGACCTTTTAATTTATTTTCATCGTCAACAAGAGGAAGTTTTTCAATTTTATGTTTTTGTAAAATTTGTTCTGCTTCTTTTAATGTTGTGTTTTCTTTTCCAGTGATTAAATTTTCACTCGTCATGACATCTTTAATTTGCATTGAGAAATCTTCAATAAAACGCAAATCACGGTTTGTTAAAATGCCAACCAGTGTCATTGATGATTCATTATCAACGATTGGCACACCTGATATACGGAATTTTGACATTAAATGTTCTGCAGCATACACTTGTTCATCTGGCGTTAAGAAAAATGGATTCGTGATGACACCATTCTCACTACGTTTTACCTTTAACACTTCGTCCGCTTGCTTCTCAATAGACATATTCTTATGAATGACACCTAATCCACCTTGACGCGCCATTGCAATTGCCATTTTGGCTTCAGTCACTGTATCCATGCCCGCACTAATAACAGGTAGATTCAATTTTAGAGACGGTGTTAATTCAACACTTAAATCGATATCCTTTGGTAACACTTCGGAATGAGCAGGAACTAATAATACATCATCGAAAGTTAAGCCTTCTTTTTTGAACTTATTTTCAAACATTTTGTATCCTCCTTTTAATATGACTCATTTAAATAAAGTTGATCTCACTACTTATTATAATGAATAAAAGCATTTACTATAAACAAAAAGAGCATCACACCAAATAAAACGTTGTGACACCCTAATTTACTCATAGTCATCTAATTTACGGTTAGATGGTAGAAACGTCTTAGCCTTATTCTAAGGATTATATGAGTATCACATGATTAAAAATGATTACTAATGAATATAGCATTTCACCCCTACATTTTCAACCGTATATTGTAAACTCATTGATTAAAATTCAATAATATTATTGAAAAATTTAAAGAAAATAATTGTATTGAAATAGTGTGCTAAAGTGCACCATTATAGATTTTTTTCAATTTTAATCTAATTTTCATATTGACAAATTTGAAATTTTATTGTTTATCTATTCAGTTGTTGGGTATCTATATAAGCAAGTTAGCAAAAATAAGATTCAATAATTAAGCTAACAGCTCGAATATACAAATAAATCAAATCTATGGAGGTTATATTTATGGAACGTTATATTCAAAGTTTTAGTGACAAAGAAAGTTTATCAAGAGCTATCGATACATTACTTGGGAACAAAACGAATACAAATAATATAAAAGTTATTACTCCGAACAACGACATTGATACGTTGAACACTCAAGGCATTCAAGTTGAGAAAGCTGAACCAGCATCATTCGGAGATAAAATAAGTGCCTTCTTTACTGGTGAAACACCAACAACAGGTACATTAGATAACATTGACTTATCTCGTGAAAAGCAAGAACGTTACGAAAATGAATTAAACCAAGGTCATTATTTACTAATCAACAAAAATGGTTATGCAGATGACAATCGTCATGAATCAAATGATGTTGGTGTAACAGCTCATGATTCTCGTATTAACAATGGTGAACGTCACGACTTCGATCGTGTGGATGAACAAGATCACCGTCTTACAGATGACACAATCAATACACGTAATGAGTATGATAATGGATTCGGTCGTGAAGAAGTTCGTCATAACAACACTGACTTAGATCGTGACCGTCATGTTGATCATTCTAATGAAGAATCTGTAACTTTACATGAAGAAGAATTAAATGTAGATAAAGATCGTGTGCAAACTGGTGAAGTTCATTTAGACAAAAACGTTGAAACACGTCGTGAGCAATTCGACGTACCTGTAGAACGTGAAGAAGTTATAGTAGAACGTCGTTCAGTAGATCCTGACCGCGATGCAGGTCATACTTCATTCGATGAAGATGAAGTGACAATTCCAGTTCATGAAGAGCGTGTGAACGTTGAGAAAGAAACTGTCGCGAATGAAGAAATCGTAATTCGTAAAGAAAAGCATCAAGATACAGTACATGTTGATGAAGAATTACGCCGTGAAGATGTAGACGTTGATGATGAGCAAAATCATAATCATCGTAGATAATCACATCACCATTAATGTTTCATTATAAATAATCAATTGTGTGTAAATTAACTATAAAAATCGCCAAGAAACCATACTGAGTTTCTTGGCGATTTTCTATTGTGCCCTTTCTATCGTTTGATTAATCATAGAATACTTTCCACTTAAAATATATATAATCCACTCAATCGATAACGATTGATCAATTCCTTTATATCGTATATATCGCCGATATATTGATATATAATCAGTTAAACTCATATTGTTACCATTGAATACTTTGGCAAAATCATTAATATTCAAAGCTTTATCATGGTTAAATTTCAATAAATATTGGTAATATGTATTGTATGCAATTTCGTCATGTCGACTGAATCCATTAAATGCATATTGATTAAATAATGCATAGTATTCTTCCATGACGATTGCATGATTTGTTAAATATCTATAGATATCATCATACATATTGACTATATTTAGTACCTCTTGACTCACGTCTGTAGTGACCACTTCGTCATCAGGTGTAATTTCAGCAAAAATATCATTATAATGATATTCAATACCCTCTTTTAGAATATAAGCACACTCTTCATAATAGTCTTTCTTAGTTTCATCAAGCTTAGACAATAATTCATAACACAACATCTTTGTATGTCTTTGAATTAATTCCACCGGACTACTTCCCTTCTATTATATATGTAAATATACATGTAAAACACCAAATAAAACGAATGTCACCCCTTCCATATCTGACTAAAACAATCATATATTTATAATAAATACATGTCAAGCAAAATAATTATCCTTACATGTTTTACATAATATAGGTGAGAACCAATAAAAATAAAAAGGCTATCCTTAATAAGGATAGCCTTAAAAAATAAATATTATGCCTCATCTTTAACATACGGTAATAAAGCCATATGACGAGCACGTTTGATTGCTTTCGTTAATGGACGTTGATACTTCGCTGAAGTACCTGTTACACGACGTGGTAAAATTTTACCACGCTCAGAGATAAATCTCTTTAATAATTCTGTGTCTTTGTAATCGATATGGGTAATTCCGTTTGAAGTGAAATAACATACCTTTTTACGACGACGTCCGCCTCTTCTTGGACCTGCCATTTGAATTCCTCCTTACGTATAAAATTGATTTTTAGAATGGTAAATCATCATCTGCAAGGTCTACTGGACCTCCGCTATTTTGATTTGATGCATTGAAGTTGTTATTCGAATTGTTTGCTTGCTCTAGATCCTTAAATGGATTTTGAACGGGTGCATTGTTATTCTGTTTGTTCTGATTGAATGCATTGTTTTGGTTATTATAATTATTGTTATAATTATTATTTCCATTATTGTAGTTATTATTATAATTGTTGTTGTATTGACCATTATTAGATTGACTTGAGTTATTATTAGAACCTTTAGGCTCTAAAAATTGAACACTATCACATACAACTTCAGTCACGTACACACGTTGACCTTCTTTATTATCATAACTTCTAGACTGCAATCTTCCATCTACACCGGCAAGACTTCCTTTAGAGAGATACGTGTTAACATTCTCTGCTTGTCTTCTAAAGACTACACAGTTAATGAAGTCCGCTTCTCGTTCACCTTGTGCATTTGTAAATGTTCTATTTACAGCCAAAGTAAAGTTTGCAACTGATACACCAGATTGAGATGTTCTAAAATCAGGATCACGTGTCAGACGACCAACAAGCACAACTCTATTTAACATTTCAGCATCTCCTGTTCATTCATGTTTATTATTTTTCTTCTTCGCGTACAACGATGTGTCTTAACACGTTATCGTTGATTTTGATTAGACGATCGAATTCATGAGTTGCTTCAGGCGTTGCGTTAACTTTAATGATTCTATAAAAACCTTCTTTATAGTCATCAATTTCATAAGCTAATTTACGCTTACCCCACTCTTTAGACTCGATGATCTCCGCATTGTTATTTGTTAAAACATTATCGAAGTATTCAACAACTTCTTTCATTGTTGCTTCTTCAACATCTGGTTTAATGATGTATAAAATTTCATATGCGTTCATCTCTTTACACCTCCTTATGGACTTAAACGGCATACATCTCTATGTATGCAAGGAGTAACATTACATTACTCACAATATAAAATTATAACATCTAAACAATGTTAGTTCAATCTAAAATTTTATTATTTCATTATTCGTATTCTTATAAATCGTTGACTTAAACATTAAACCTAAAGTGAACTACATCTCCATCTTTCATAATGTATTCTTTCCCCTCAAGTCTAACTTTACCTGCTTCTTTCGCCTCAGCTTCACTACCATGTTCTAATAAATCATCGTATGAAACAACTTCTGCACGGATAAATCCTTTTTGGAAGTCTGTATGAATAATACCTGCACATTCTGGTGCAGTCATACCTTTTTTAAATGTCCATGCTCTAACTTCTTGTACACCTGCAGTAAAGTACGTTGCAAGTCCTAACAAGTTATAAGAAGCATTAATCAACTTATCTAACCCTGATTTATCTAGCCCTAAATCTTCTAAAAACATATCTTTCTCATCATCTTCAAGTGTTGCAATTTCTTCTTCTATCTTTGCACACACTACGATAACTTCTGATCCTTCGTTGCTTGCAAATGCTTTTATCTCATCTAGATATTTATTCCCTTCTAGTAAGTCTTCCTCACTGACATTCGCAACATAGAGCATCGGTTTCATCGTGAGTAAATGCATATGTTTAATGATTTCTTTATCATCATCATTCAACTCGATAGCACGTGCTGGTGTGTTATTTTCAAAGGCTTCTTTTAGCTTTGTTAACGTTGCCACTTCTTTCATCGCATCTTTATCTTTTTGTCGCGCCATTTTTTCAACTCTTGGAATTCTTTTATCCACCGATTCCAAGTCAGCAAGTATTAATTCTAAATTAATAACTTCAATATCATCAATCGGATTCACTTGGCCTGAGACGTGTGTGACATTGTCATCTTCAAAGGCTCTGACAACCTGACAAATCGCATCGACTTCACGAATATGTGATAAGAACTTATTCCCAAGTCCTTCGCCTTTTGATGCACCTTTAACGATCCCCGCGATATCAGTGAATTCAAAGCCTGTTGGTACTGTTTTTTTCGGTTGTACGAGTTCTGTTAATTTATTCAAACGCTCATCCGGTACGTCTACAATACCGACATTTGGGTCAATGGTTGCGAATGGATAGTTTGCTGCAAGCGCTCCTGCTTTTGTAATAGCGTTAAATAACGTTGATTTTCCTACGTTCGGTAATCCGACAATTCCTGCTGTTAGTGCCATAATATTCTCCTTTGTTCTCTCTTATATTCTTTATTTTATATGCTGATTTAATACCATCTGTTGTAGTGGTTTTTTGAACCCATTTTCTTCTAAATGTTTCTTAGCATCTTTACGTATAGCACGCTCTATTCCATAATGTTGATTTGGTAAACATTCTGCAATGACTTTAATAGTACTCACACCATAAGAGATATCATCTACCCCTAAAATTTCTGGAGGAGCAACAAGTTCATGATAATGATTTGGCATCTCTGCAAATAATTCTTCCAAACTTTTCATCGCTTCATCTATATCATCATCGGTATTAACTGGTATCTCAGAAACAGCAATGATGTTAGACATTGAATAATTTACAACTTCCATTATACTCCCGTTTGGTAATATTGTGATTTCACCTGTGATGGATTTTACTCTAGTCGATCTAAGTCCTAATGATAATATTGTGCCTTCCGCAATCAATGAACCGCTGCTATTGATTTTAACATAATCTCCGACCGAAAACTGATTCTCAAATAAAATGAAAAAACCTGTAATAACATCCTTCACTAAACTTTGTGCTCCAAACCCAACGGCTAAACCAATAATTCCTGCTCCGGCCAAAAGCCCACGAATCGGTACACCAAAAATGTCAAATATCGCTGTAATTGCAATAAACCAAACTGCATAGATAGATATATTTCGTAATAACTCTACCAGTGTTTCATCGCGTTTTTTTGCGGATAAATTTTTATTCTTATTACCTATATTGAATACTTTCTTAATCATAGTTTGAAGAATTTTAATAATAATAAGTGCTGCAATAATGATCATCAACGACCAGACAACATTCATAAATACTCCAACCCAAAATTCGCTATCTTTAAATGGTGCGGTGAGCCTTTGCAATATCGATAGACTCTCTTTAACTTCATCTTTTGTATTTTCAACAGCCTCATTTGCGGTCAAAATTGTATACATTTCTTATTGTTCACTTCCATTCATAAATGTATCAATTAATCTTTTGAATTCCTCTTCATTTTTGAAAGAAAATGAAATTTTACCTTTTTTATTTTTATTGGATATTTCAACATCTGTTCCAAACTGTTTCTTTAATATCTCTTCTTGCTTTAAGATAAATTGAGGCTTAGTATTATTTACGCTTCTATTGTTTGATTCTCTGTCTTTATCCTTATCTTTTGGTGATACAAACTTAGGTCCTTGGTGTTCATTAAGTTCCTCATTCAACTGTTTCACGTGAAACTCTAACTGCCTGACACTCATCTTTTCTTCAATAATTTGTTGTGCAACTTTAGATTTATCGATTTGATTATTCAATGATAGTAATGTCCGACCATGACCACCACTTATTTTGCCTTCATTAATTAACTTTTTTACGTCATTAGGAAGTTGTAGTAGTCTAAGCATATTTGCGATATATGATCTACTTTTACCAAGACGTGTCGCAACTTCTTGTTGTGTAATATTAAGTTTATCCATTAATGTTTCATAGCTTCGTGCTTCCTCTAACGCTGTTAAATCTTCACGCTGTAAGTTTTCTATGACTGCTAGTTCCATCATTTGTTTTTCACTCAACGTTTTAACAATCGCAGGGATTGAATTTTTCCCAGCAAGTTTGGAAGCTCTGAAACGTCTTTCTCCTGCGACAATTTCAAATCCTTTAACTGATTTTCTCAAAATAATCGGTTGTAGTACACCATGAGTTTTTATTGAGGATGCAAGATCATTTAATGCGTCTTCATCAAATTCCGTTCTCGGTTGATAAGGGTTTACTCTAATTTCACTTAGTTTAACAGTCTCAACAAGTTCATCATCATGTTTATCCATAATGATTGCCCCTAGACCTTTCCCTAATCCTCTTGGCTTAGCCATGATTAATGACCTCCTCAGCTAATTGCATATAATTTTTTGCACCGGTTGAATTTGAATCATAAACGTGTATTGGCTGCCCGAAACTTGGTGCTTCACCTAATCTGATATTTCTTGGAATGACTGTATTATAGACTTTTTCACCAAAGTAAGCTTTAACTTCTTCTGTCACTTGAGTTCCTAAATTTGTTCTAGCATCAAGCATTGTCAGAAGTACACCTTCTATTTCAAGTGCTTTATTCAAATGTCTTTGAACGAGTTTAATCGTGTTTAATAGTTGACTTAACCCTTCTAATGCATAGTATTCGCACTGTACAGGAATTAAAATTCCATGAGATGCTGTAAAAGCATTAATCGTTAATAATCCTAACGAAGGCGGACAGTCAATAATAATGTAGTCATATGATGTTGACAATTCACTAATTGCTCTTTTTAATCTGACTTCTCTACTCATCGCAGAGACAAGTTCTATCTCAGCACCTGCTAGATTAATATTCGCTGGTACACAATCTAATCCATCTATTTCAGTGGATACGATTGCATCATTCATCGAATAATCATCAACCAACACATCATAAATTGATAGTTCTACTTCTTCTTTATCGACACCTAAACCACTTGTTGCATTTCCTTGTGGATCGGCATCAATCATCAGCACTTTTTTATTTTTTGCAGCAAGAGAAGCACTCAAGTTGACTGCCGTAGTTGTTTTACCAACGCCACCCTTTTGGTTTGCAATACTCATTATCTTCGTCATAATTTAAACTCCTTAAATTAAGAATGATAAATTTTATATGTAACTTCTGTATACTCCGGATGTTCAATTGATGATTTCTCTATTTGAACACCTTGATCCTCATATTTTTGGACTGAACGCTCTATTTTACTAACAACATCTTTAGAAGTAATCTCATTTTTGTCGTTTTGAGTTCTTTCCTCATCATCTATTGTATCATTTTTTGTTTCATGTGAAACATTAATACGTTGTTCTAACTGTTTTACAGTAAGACCCTCTGTGATAACTTCGTTCAAATATTGTATTTGTAGCGGCTCAGATAGTGAAATCATTGCTCTAGCATGACGTTCACTAATTTTAAATTCATTAAGTGCTTGTATTACTGGTGTTGAAAGCTTAAGTAGTCTCACCTTATTTGCAACGAAAGATTGGCTTTTCCCAAGACTTAATGCAAGCTCTTTTTGTGTAATCTGACTTAAACTCATTAAGCTTAAATAGGCTTTTGCTTCTTCTATTGCAGATAAGTTCTCGCGTTGAATATTTTCTATTAATGCAATTGCTGCTGTCTCTTGATCATCTAAATTTTTTATAATACATTGTACTTTTGTAGCTCTGTTCATTTTAGATGCTCTAAACCTACGCTCACCAGCAATAATTTCGAACATGTCTTCTTCAATGGGTCTAACAACTATTGGTTGAAGTAAACCGTGCTCTTTAATACTGTCAGCAAGTTCACTTATTTTCGTTTTATCGAAATGAACACGTGGTTGATATCGGTTTGGAACGATTTTTTCTATTGCAATATAAGTAACTTCTTCTTGGTCATTTGTTTGTTGTTTTAAGTTAAATAACTTTGAGAATGGTTTTTTCATTCAATCACTCCAGAATGCTTCTAAAACTATAGTGGTTTTTTATTCGGTGTTCCTGCTTTACGAGGATATTTTTTTGGTGTTTCATATTTCTTTTTTAATAATCCAATCATTCTATGATCTTCTATAACAGGTAAAGTGTCATCATATACCGAATCAACTTCAATACCTAATACTTTAAATGCATGTTGACTATCTTTTAGTTCATCCTGTCCTTTATCACCTTTTAATGTGATAAAATATCCACCTTTTTTAACAAACGGTATGCACAATTCAGAGAGCACTGATAATCGAGCAACCGCGCGAGCAGTGACTGCATCAAAACTTGCTCTTAATTCAGTATGAGCAATATCCTCTGCTCTGCCATGAATAAATCTTACTTTTTCTAATTCTAATTCCATCGCAACTGTATTTAGGAAGTTAATTCTCTTATTTAATGAATCGACAACTGTTATTTGTAAATGTGGAAATATGATTTTTAGAGGGATGCTCGGAAACCCTGCACCGCCTCCAATATCACATAATGATTGAATCGTTAAATAATCAAAATACTTAGCACTTAAAATGCAATCATAAAAGTGCTTTAAATAGACTTCTTCTCGTTCAGTAATCGACGTTAAATTGATCTTTTCATTCCATTCTACGAGAAGTTCAAAATATCTTTCAAACTGATTCAATTGTTCTTCATTGATTTCTATATTGATTTCTTTAAGTTGATTAACAAATTGTGTTTCATTCATGATTGTTAACCCTCGCAATTTTACCTTGTTCTAAATAAACAAGTAATATTGATATATCTGCTGGATTTACACCAGAAATTCTTGCTGCTTGAGCTAAATTTATCGGTTTAACTGTTTTTAGTTTATCTCGTGCTTCAGTCGCCAAACTATGAATTGCATCATAATCTATATTATGTGGAATAGATTTCTCTTCCATTCTTTTAATTTTATTGACTTGAGCAATAGATTTTTCGATATAACCAGCATATTTTGTCTGTATTTCAACTTGTTCTACAACTTCTTTATGCAGCTGAATATCTTCGCCTAAAATTTCAACAATAGATGTATAATCCATCTCAGGTCGTTTCAATAAATCAATCGCTAAAATACCATCTTTTAATGATGTTCCTCCACGTTGTTCGATGACAGCTTGAGTTTTTTCATTTGGTTTAATCCGAATCTCACTCAATCTCTTTTTCTCATCTTCAATCGCTTGTTTCTTATCATTAAACTGAGTATACCTTTCATCACTGATAAGACCTTCCTTATATCCTAATTCAGTTAATCTTAAGTCAGCATTATCGTGTCTTAATAGTAATCGATGTTCAGCACGACTCGTCAATAATCGATACGGTTCATTCGTTCCTTTAGTGACTAAGTCATCAATTAAAACTCCGATATACGCATCCGTCCTACTTAAAATTAATGGATCTTTACCTAGTACTTTATTTGCAGCGTTGATCCCTGCTACTAATCCTTGACCTGCCGCTTCTTCATATCCACTTGTTCCATTGATTTGACCCGCAGTAAATAAATTATGAATCGTTTTCGTCTCAAGAGATGGCCATAACTGTGTTGGTACAATCGCATCGTATTCAATCGCATAGCCTGCTCGCATCATATTCGCTTGTTCTAATCCCGGAATTGTTCTAAGCATATCTCTTTGGACATCTTCTGGCATCGATGTCGATAACCCTTGAACATAAACTTCTTGTGTATCTCGACCTTCAGGTTCTAAGAATATTTGATGTCTCGGTTTATCATTGAATCGAACAATTTTATCTTCAATTGATGGACAATATCTTGGTCCTGTTCCTTTAATCATCCCTGAATACATTGCAGAACGATGTAAGTTATCATCGATAATTTTATGTGTTTCTTCATTAGTATAAGTTAACCAACAAGGTAATTGATCAGTAATGTATTCCGTTGTCTCATAACTAAACGCTCGTACTTCATCATCCCCTGGTTGTATTTCAGTTTCGTCATAATTAATTGACTTTGAATTAACACGAGGCGGTGTTCCTGTTTTAAACCTTACTATTTCAAAATCTAATGCTTTAAGTTGATCAGCAAGTTTAATCGATGGCATTTGATGATTTGGTCCACTTGAGTATTTCAAATCACCAAGAATGATTTCACCACGTAAAAATGTTCCTGTAGTTAAAATAACAGCATCTGCTAAATATTCTGTTCCAATATTAGTCTTCACACCATATACAGTATCATTTTCAATGAGTAGTTCATCAACCATACCTTGTAATATATCTAAATGATCTTGCTGTTCCAATACAGACTTCATTTCACTTTGATATTTAATTTTATCTGCTTGTGCTCTGAGTGCTCTTACTGCTGGTCCTTTACCTGTATTCAATAAACGCATTTGTATATGAGTCTTATCAATAACCTTGGCCATTTGACCACCAAGAGCATCGACTTCTCGTACAACGATACCTTTAGCCGGTCCACCGACACTTGGATTACATGGCATAAAAGCAATACTATCCAAGTTTATTGTAAGCATTAATGTTTTTAACCCTTTGCGACTTGCTGCAAGCCCTGCTTCTACACCAGCATGTCCAGCACCTACAACAATTACATCATACTTTATTGACATAAATTCTTCACCTTACTTTCCTAAACAAAATTGACTAAATAGCTGATCAATTAATCCTTCATCCGCTTGAGCACCAATTACTTCACCAAGTAATTCCCATGTTTTAATTAAATCAATTTGCACTAAATCGATTGGAACACCTTCTTCTGCAGAACTCAGTGCATCTTCTATTGATTCTTTCGCTTGTTCAATTAACTGAATATGACGAGCGTTAGAAAGATACGTTGCATCTTGCATTTCAACAGAACCATCAAAAAATAGTGATGCAATACTTTCTTCTAATTCATCAATTCCTTGATCTGTTGTAATTGATGTGTACACAAATTCTGCATTAGATAGAATTGATTTAATTTCATCAATATTCACACGTTGTTCTAAATCCACTTTATTGATAATAACAATAACTTCCTCATTTTTTAAGTAATCCATTAATCGATAATCATCTTCATTTAAAGTTTCATTTTGATTGATAACATACAAGACAAGATCTGCTTGTTTTAATGCTGTATGACTTCTTTCCACACCAATTTTTTCAACGATATCTTCTGTCTCTCTGATGCCAGCAGTATCAATTAATCTTAGTGGAACACCTCTTATATTAACAAACTCTTCTAATACATCTCGAGTTGTTCCAGCGACATCTGTCACAATCGCTTTATTATCTTGAATCATTGCATTCAACAATGAACTTTTACCAACGTTTGGTCGTCCAACGATGACGGTCGATAGTCCATCTCTCATGATTTTACCTTGACTCGCTGTCTGAAGTAATGAAGTAATTTCACGTGAAACATATTGCGCATTTGTCTTTAATAACTCTGTTGTTGCTTCTTCAACATCATCATATTCAGGATAATCGATATTGACTTCCACTTGAGCGAGAATTTCTAATATATATTGTCTCAACGTTTCAATTTTCATTTTTAATCGACCATTTATTTGTTGCAAAGCAACTTTAGAAGCTTTTGACGTTTTTGCATGAATAATATCCATTACACCTTCTGCTTGTGTTAAATCAATTCGACCATTTAGAAATGCCCTCTTCGTAAATTCACCTGGTTCAGCCAATCTAGCACCATGCTTTAAAGTTAATTGTAAAACTTGCTGTAGCGAATGTATTCCACCGTGACAATTAATTTCCACTACATCTTCTGATGTATAAGTTTTCGGAGCCTTCATTACAGCAATCATAACTTCATCTATTGCGTCATGTGAATGAGGATCAATGATATGACCATAATTCATCGTATGTGATTCCACTTCTGTTAATCGAAACTTTCCTTTATATAAAGTGTCAGCAATTTTTATAGCATTAGTCCCTGATAACCGTACAATTCCTATAGCTCCTTCACCCATCGGTGTAGATATACTTGAAATCGTATCAAATTCCATCATTTAGTCATCACCTCTCTTATTAATATGTGCCGATATGAGAATTTTAGTGTTTAATTTAATGATATACATAAATGTATTATACCGTATTGTTTCATGTGAAACATAAAATGAATCTTATTCATTATCTTTGATTGCTATCCACTTTTATTTTTATTCGTACGCTTGGCTTCTTTCTTAAAAGAATTTGCGACAGAAAATACATGATATAATGATTTTTCCATCTCTTGCTGGGTCATATTAATCACTGGATGCCTTGCAATAATAATGTAGCGTCCATATTTCAATTCGTGCTGCAACTTTTGGCAAATAACTCTAACACGACGTTTTATTTTATTGCGCATCACAGCATTTCCTAATTTTTTAGAAATTGATAATCCAAATTGATGGCCTCTATCAATATCCTGATCTAAATATATGATAAATTGCCTATTCGCGAACGACTTTTTCTTTTTATATACTGATTGAAAATCACTGTTTCTCTTTAATCTTAATGACTTCTTCATTTTATACACCTTATTACCATATATTTTGTACTATTATATGTTATCACATATCTTTAGATCATTTTATTTAAAGCTTATATTCTAAGAAATATAAAAAATAGACTGCTGACAATATCAGCAGTCTTATTTTATCTGACTTTAAGCAGAAAGTACTTTTCTTCCTTTACGACGACGACGCGCTAATACTTTACGTCCATTTTTTGTACTCATTCTCTTACGAAAGCCATGTACTTTACTATGTTTACGTTTGTTTGGTTGATACGTACGTTTTACCATGAATAGACACCTCCATTAAATATTGTTCATCTATAGTGAATATCACGGATTTACTTTCTTTCAATCTTAATACATATAATATGCATATATAGAGTACTCTAACTCATCAATATGATTCACTATGATGTTCTACCTCTTGAACAGTAACTATTAAAGAATAACAAAATAGAGTCAATAAAGCAATAGTTTTTTAATGCTTATGTTTACTAATATTGTGGATAACTTATATGTTTTTTTGAAATTTTGTGGATAATACTGTGAACTACATGATTATTTTATGAATGTTATACCCAGAATTATAAACATTTCTTTAACTTATTCACATATGTGATATAAAAAGTGAGTTATCCCCTGAATATGTGGATAACTTATTATAATGTGTGTAACTCTAGTCATTATTATTCAGTATTCCTAGAAAAATATTGTGGATAAGTGTATAATGTTTCTATGTTATGCATAGTTTATACACATATGTGGATAACTTTTTTATTAAGATGTTATTATTGTTATTCACATGTGCAAAACTTTAAGCTTTTAAAACATATAAAACAATCAATTATCATCAATAGAGGAGACATATTATGACAAGATCAGACTCGTATGAAAAAGGGCTGAACTCGATATGGGATAATGTTTTATCTTATGTAGAGAAAAACCTTGAACCTGTCAGTTTTAAAAACTGGTTCGAACATTCTAAAATTAAAGAATTTAACAATGAAAAATTGAAAATTGAAGTGAAAGACGATTTTAATAAATATTGGATTGAAAACAATTATGTTGATTTAATTAAAGAAGCTGTTAAAGAGACGACTGGTGCTGATGTTTCTATTGAGGTGAATGCAATCTCTGAACAAAAAGATACTTCACTTTATGATTCAAATAAGACTCGAAATGATGAAGCTCAAAAAGATGAACTTCCAACACCTAATAAATTGTTAGACGGCATATTAAATGAAAATAATACGTTTGAAACATTTGTTACGGGAAGTGGAAATCAATTTGCTCATGCAGCGAGTTTGGCCGTTGCAGAGTCTCCTGCAAAAGCTTATAACCCTTTCTTTATATACGGCGGTGTTGGATTGGGGAAAACGCATTTAATGCAAGCGATTGGTCACTATGTGAAGAAGACAAAGCCTGATGCAAACATCGTTTATCTATCCAGTGAGAAATTTACAAATGACTTCATTAATTCAATACGTGATAACAAGACCGAGCAATTTAGAAACAAATATCGAAACGTTGATTTATTACTTATTGACGATATTCAGTTTTTAGCAGGTAAAGAGCAAACTCAAGAAGAATTTTTCCATACATTTAATGCATTGCACGAAGCGAAAAAACAAATTGTCATGACAAGTGATCGTACACCTAAAGATATCCCTACCTTAGAAGATCGACTAGTCAATCGATTTGAATGGGGACTCATTACAGATATTACACCACCAGATTTAGAAACAAGAATTGCGATTTTAAAAAAGAAGTGTGCTGAAGATGGACTTAATATTCCAAGTGATTTATTAAGCTATATCGCAAACCATATTAGCACCAATGTTAGAGAACTAGAAGGTGCATTAAATCGAGTCATTGCGTATAGTAATATTGTAAACGAAGAACTTACATTAGACATTGTCAGCGAAGCACTTAAAGATATCGTCAGACAACCTGCAATGAAAAGATTATCAATTCAAGATATACAAACTGCTGTCGGTGAGCATTTCAATATTGACATTGAAATGTTTACGAGTAAAAGTCGTAAAGCTGCCATTGCATTGCCAAGACAAATTGCGATGTACTTATCTCGTGAAATGACAGAGTACTCATTACCGAATATCGGAGAAAAATTTGGGGGACGAGATCATACTACTGTGATTCATGCATATGATAAGATTAAAAAACTTGCTAAAGATGACCCAACAATGAAGCGAGATCTTGATGCAATTAAGCAAAAACTTATCGACAATTAAAAAATAACTGTGGATAACTTTTTTATCTTTAGTCACATGTTATCCACAGCGTTTAAGTATAGAAATCTACTATTATTTTAAAGTTTTACACAAATCCACAAGCCCTATTACTTTTACTACGATTTTTATATATAATATAATTAAAATAAATAATATATAGAAGAGGAGATTTTTCATGAAATTTACAATTGATCGTTCTTTATTATTTGAACATTTAACCAATGCTATAAAAGTAATTTCACCGCGCAATACAATGCCTGTTTTATCAGGAATTAAATTAGAAATCTCTAATTCACAATTAACAATCGTTGGTAGTGATTCTGATATGTCTATAGAACTTACAATACCAACTCAAAATGAAGAAGAACAAATCATTGAAGTGACTACTCCAGGTGCAATTGTATTACCTGGTAAATTTTTTGTAGACATTATTAGGAAATTACCTGGTGATGATGTAACGATTGAATCTAAAGAAAATAATCATGCGATTATTAAATCAAAAAGTGCTGAATTTAATGTGACAGGAGTCGATCCTGATCAATATCCATTATTACCAGAAGTGTCTAAAGAAGAATCGATTGAATTACCAATTAGCTTACTTAAGAAGATAATCAATCAAACAAGCTTTGCTGTGTCATCATCAGAAACGCGACCAATATTGACTGGTGTTTTATTTGAAACATCAGGTAACACATTAAAATTTACAGCAACAGATTCACACCGATTAGCTTATCGTGAAGTTACTATTGAGCAATCTTTACCTGAGTTAAAGCATGTCATTCCTGGTAAAGCATTCGTTGAATTAAGTAAGGTTATTGATGAACATGATGATCCGATTCAAATTTCATTTGCGAACAACCAAGTTTTATTTGAATACAACGAGTTAAAGTTTATTTCAAGATTACTTGAAGGAAATTACCCAGATACATCAAGGTTGTTCCCTGATCAATATGAAACTAAGATAGACGTCAATAAAGATTTATTATTAAAGTCAACAGAACGTGCTAGCCTATTAGCAAAAGAAGCAGGCAATCATGTCACTAAAATCTCTGTTAAAGATCAAATCGTTGAAATTAGTGCAAATTCACCTGAAGTAGGAGAGACTAAAGAAACGGTTGATGTCAATTCAATTGATGGTGAAGAAATCAAATTAAATTTCAATTCAAAATATATGATGGATGCATTAAAATCTGTTGATGATGATCATGTCGTTATTGAATTCTCTGGTACAATGAAACCATTTATTATCAAACCTCAATCGACTGATGATTTAAAACAATTAATTTTACCAATTAGATCATATTAATCTCATATATGAAGCATATAAAGGGCTTAAGGAAAATCATTCCTAAGCCCTTTATTTAATGCATTTATTCACAATTAATAGTATAATGAATAAGTAACATATTAGTGAGGTGAGATCATGGAAATCGTTCATTTACCTGACTTTATGACATTAGGTCAATTCCTGAAATATGAAGGAATTATTGATACAGGTGGACATGCTAAATATTTTTTAGCGGATTATGAAGTGCTATTGAATGGTGAAAGAGAGCATCGTCGCGGTAAAAAATTAAATCATTTAGATGTTGTCACAATCGAAGATGTTGGAACTTATCAAATTCAATACGAACAAGACGCATGATTATTGAATCCATTAAGCTACAACAATTTCGTAACTACGAGCATCTAGAAGTTGATTTTCATCCTAAGATGAATATTTTTATCGGTCAAAATGCGCAAGGTAAGACGAATTTATTGGAGTCTATATATCATATTGCGCTTGCTAAATCGCATAGAACATCTGTTGATCAAGAACTTATTCGATGGGATGCACAACAATCTAAAGTAGAAGCAAAGATGACTTATCAATATGGACACATCCCTTTGTCTTTAGAACTTTCTGCTAAAGGCAAAAAAGCTAAAGTGAATTATTTGGAACAAGCTAAGTTATCACAATATATAGGTCATTTAAACGTCGTCTTATTCGCACCTGAAGACTTAACAATTGTTAAAGGATCTCCTGCGTATAGAAGACGTTTTATTGATATTGAATGCGGTCAAATGTCACATATTTATTTGAACACATTAAGCTCTTTTGTGAGAATTCATAAACAAAAGAATGCGTTATTAAAACAGCTTAAATATCAATCTAGTGAAGCCTTAAAGATACAGCTTGAAGTAATGAATGAACAATTTTCGAAACTTGCTATTGAATTGACTGAACGACGTCACTTATTCATTCAAAAATTACTCGAATATGCGAAAAAAATTCATTGTGATATTTCCAATCAAAGCGAGCAATTGTCAATTAAATATGTATCAAATATTGATGGACATATCGAAACAGAAGAAGCGTTGAATCAATTTTTAAATGATCATCAGCATAAAGAAATTGAACGACAAACCTCGTTATATGGACCTCATCGTGATGATATTACATTCCATATTAATGGCTATGATGTCGGTAAATATGGCTCACAAGGACAGCAGCGCTCAACAGCATTGAGTACGAAACTTGCTGAAATCGAATTGATCAAAGAAGTTGTAGGAGAATATCCAGTATTATTATTAGACGATGTGTTAAGTGAGTTAGATGATCATCGACAATCTCACTTGTTAAGTTCAATTCAAAACAAAGTCCAAACTTTTGTCACGACGACGAATATCCATGGCATTAATCACAGTATACTGGATGATGCGAATATATATACCATTGAAGCAGGACAATTAGCCTTAACGAATGAAAGAGAGCGTGAAAACAATGACTGAAAAGAATAATCAAGAATATGGTGCGAGTCAAATACAAGTATTAGAAGGCCTTGAAGCGGTCCGTAAAAGACCAGGAATGTATATTGGATCTACAGCGAGTAAAGGATTACACCATCTCGTATGGGAAATTGTAGACAATAGTATTGATGAAGCACTTGCTGGTTATTGTGATGAAATACATATTACAATCGATCAAGATAATTGGATAGAAGTAAGTGATAATGGACGTGGTATCCCAGTTGATATGCAAGAGAAGATGGGAAGACCTGCTGTAGAAGTAATCCTTACAGTCCTGCATGCCGGAGGAAAATTCGGTGGCGGAGGATACAAAGTGTCAGGTGGTCTACATGGTGTAGGTTCATCAGTTGTAAATGCTTTAAGTGAAGATTTAGAAGTATACGTTAAACGTGACGGAAAAGTACACCACCAAGCGTATAAACGAGGTGTTCCTCAATTTGACTTGAAAGTTATTGATACAACAGAAGAAACAGGCACAATGATTCGCTTTAAAGCAGATGAGACGATTTTCACTGAGACAAGTGATTATGAATACGATACTTTGAAGAAAAGAAGTAAAGAGTTAGCATTTTTAAATAAAGGGATTACGATTCATCTATTAGATAAAAGAACTGAAGAAGAACAATCTGATACGTATTACTTTGAAGGTGGTATTAAATCGTTCGTCGAACAATTAAACGAGACAAAAGAAGCAATTCATGATGAAGTAATTTATTGTCATGACGACAAAGATGACATCGAAGTTGAAATTGCACTACAATATAACGATGGATTTAATTCAAACCTACTGACGTATGCAAATAACATTCACACATATGAAGGTGGAACGCATGAAGAAGGTTTCAAACGGTCATTAACTCGTGTGATTAATAATTATGCAACGCAGCAAAATATTTTGAAATCAGGTGATGATCGATTATCAGGTGAAGATGTAAGAGAAGGTATGACTGCAATTGTGTCAATCAAACATCCAGATCCTCAGTTTGAGGGACAAACGAAGACTAAACTTGGTAACTCTGAAGTTCGAGCAATTACTGATACACTATTTTCAAATTTATTTGAAACATTTCTAATGGAAAATCCAACCATCGCAAAGATTATTGTTGATAAAGGGATTATGGCTCAACGTGCAAGAATGGCTGCTAAAAAAGCACGTGAGGTGACACGTCGTAAATCAGCATTAGAAGTGACAAGTTTGCCCGGGAAATTAGCAGATTGTTCGTCTAAAGATCCTACTGAATCAGAATTATTTATCGTTGAGGGTAACTCAGCGGGCGGTAGTGCAAAATTAGGTCGAGATAGCCGAATTCAAGCGATTCTACCTTTACGTGGTAAAATCTTAAACGTTGAAAAAGCTAGGCTTGATAAAATTTTAAATAACAATGAAATCCGTTCAATGATTACAGGGCTTGGTACCGGAATTGGTGATGAGTTCGATATTTCAAAAGCTAGATATCATAAAGTCGTTATCATGACCGATGCTGATGTTGATGGAGCACATATAAGAACGTTATTACTGACGTTCTTCTACCGATTTATGAGACCTTTAATTGAAGCGGGATATGTTTATATCGCTCAACCACCACTATACAAAGTAGAAGTTGGTAAAAAAAGTGAATATGTATTCGATGATCGAGCTTTACAATCAATGCTTGACAGTATGAAAGAGAATACGAAGTATCAATTGTCACGATTTAAAGGTTTAGGTGAGATGAAGGCTGATCAACTATGGGATACGACAATGAATCCAGACTCAAGAACATTGTTACAAGTGACGTTAGATGATGCGATAGAGGCAGACCAAACCTTTGAAATGTTAATGGGAGACGTTGTAGAAAATCGACGTAAATTCATTGAAGACAACGCACAGTATGTAGAGAATCTAGACGTATAATCGATTAAGGAGGTATGATGGATGGATAATACACCGAATGAACAACGTTCGAATATTAATATTTCTAAAGAAATGAAACAATCGTTTTTGGATTATGCCATGAGTGTTATCGTATCTCGTGCATTGCCGGATGTGCGTGATGGATTGAAACCAGTACATCGTAGAATACTATATAGTATGCATGATAATGGAATGACAGCAGATAAGGCTTATAAGAAATCTGCAAGAATTGTTGGGGATGTAATGGGTAAATTTCACCCTCACGGAGATTCATCGATTTATGATGCGATGGTGAGAATGGCTCAATTTTTCAGTTACCGATATATGTTAATTGATGGCCAAGGAAACTTCGGGTCAATGGATGGCGATGAAGCAGCGGCACAACGTTATACAGAAGCACGCATGAGTAAAATTGCGATGGAATTAATGCGTGATATTAACAAGGATACGATTGATTTCGAAGATAACTATGATGGAAATGAAAGAGAGCCGTCTGTTCTACCGGCAAGATTCCCAAATCTATTAGTCAATGGTGCGAGTGGTATCGCGGTTGGTATGGCAACAAATATCCCACCACATAACTTAAATGAAGTGATTGATGGTGTAATTAGCTTATCGAAAAATCCTGATATTACAATTCAAGAATTGATGGAAGATATTCAAGGTCCTGACTTTCCAACGAGTGGTCTTATTCTTGGAAAATCTGGTATTAAGAAAGCATATGAAACTGGACGTGGCTCTGTCATTATGAGAGCAAAAACGGACATTGAAGAACAATCGAATGGAAAAAGTCGTATTGTCATTACTGAAATTCCGTACCAAGTCAATAAAGCACGTCTCGTTGAAAAAATTGCAGAACTTGCACGAGATAAAAAAATTGACGGTATTACAGATTTACGAGATGAAACATCGCATAAAGTCGGAGTAAGAATTGTTATCGAGTTAAGACGAGATGTGAATGCCAATGTTGTGTTGAATAACTTATACAAACAAACACCATTACAAACGAACTTTGGAATGAATATGCTCGCCCTTGTGAATGGTCAACCTCAAGTATTAAATTTAAAGGAAATACTATTTCATTACTTAGAGCATCAAAAACAAGTCATTTATCGACGTACGAAGTTTGAATTAAAGAAAGCAGAAGATCGTGCCCATATTTTAGAAGGTCTTCGTATCGCACTAGATCATATTGATGAAATTATTAAATTAATCCGTGGATCTGAGACAGATGAAGAAGCAAAGAATGGCTTGATTAACGAATTTAGCTTAAGTGATAGACAAGCACAAGCAATTTTAGATATGCGGTTACGTCGTTTAACTGGGTTAGAACGTGACAAAATTGAAGATGAATATCAACAGTTAATGGAGCGTATTAAAGAGTTAAGAGCCATTTTAGAGGATAGTGAGCGTATTTTAGAAATTATTAGAGAAGAATTATTAGAGATCAAAAATAAATTCGGTGATGAACGTAGAACTGAGATTACGTTTGGTGATACTAACTTAATTGAAGATGAAGATTTAATACCAGAAGATACGATTGTTGTCACATTAAGTCATAATAACTATATTAAGCGATTATCGTCTTCAACATATCGTTCACAAAACCGTGGCGGCCGTGGTATTCAAGGTATGAATACTGCAGATGAAGACTTTGTTTCTCAACTTGTGACAATGAATACTCATAGTCATCTATTATTCTTTACGAATAAAGGAAGAGTATACAAAATCAAAGGTTATGAAATACCTGAACTGTCTAGACAATCAAAAGGAATTCCGATCATTAACGTCTTAGAACTTGATAAAGATGAAACAATTAGTACGATGATTGCGATTGAAAACTTAGAAGAAGATAATGAATACTTAATCTTTGCAACAAAAGATGGTATTGTGAAGCGTTCTTCTTTAAATGATTATGCACGAATTAACCGTAATGGTAAGATTGCAATTAACATTCGAGAAGAAGATGAATTAATTGCAGTAAGGCATACAACAGGAAATCAAGAGATTATACTTGGGACAAAAAATGCATCATTAATTAGATTTAAAGAAGATCAGCTGAGACCAATTAGCCGAACAGCAACTGGAGTTAAAGGAATCTCACTTCGTGAAGGTGATGAAGTCGTTGGATTGGATATATTAAGGCCTAATTCGAATGAAGAAATATTGATTGTAACAGAAAAAGGTTATGGAAAACGAACACATGAAAGTGAATATAGACTCTCAAATCGTGGTGGTAAAGGAATTAAAACGGCTAACATTACGGACAAAAACGGACCTATCGTAAGAGTCACAACGGTTACTGGAGAAGAAGAGTTAATCATTGTGACCGATCAAGGTGTGATTATTAGATTGCACGTCGAAGACATTTCTCAAACTGGTCGTGCAACACAAGGTGTAAGATTAATTAAACTTGGTGAAGACCAAAAAGTTGCAACATATGCCAAATTGATTGAATCAGATGAAGATGATGAAGACGAAAGCAATAATGAAGAAGATGATGAATCAACAATTGTTTCACATGAAACATAACATTAAGATAAAACCATTTTTATGGTTTTATCCTTTTTTTATAAACAAAAAAGTTGAAGGAATATTTTAATCATATTAACATAGTAGGAGTAATAAATATTTAAGTAAAGGGGATTATATAATGAGTAAAACTGGTGGAGATTTATTTGTAGATACGCTAATAAATCACGGGGTTACACATGTATTCGGTGTACCCGGAGCGAAAATAGACAAAGCATTTGATGTTTTAGAAGAAAGAGGTCCGGAAGTAGTCGTGACACGACATGAACAAAATGCGACGTTCATTGCACAAGGTATTGGACGAATTACTGGAAAACCGGGTGTTGTGCTTGTTACAAGTGGACCTGGGATAACGAACTTAGCAACTGGACTTGTTACAGCTAATTCAGAAAGTGATCCCGTTGTTGCGATTGGTGGTAATGTGAAACAAGAAGATAGTCTTAAGAGAACGCATCAATCATTAGATAATGCAGGGTTGATGAGTCACATTACGAAGCATTCTGTTGAAGTTCAATCACCAAACAGCATATCTGAAGCAGTAACGAATGCATTTCGGGCAAGTGTTGAAGGCCGTAAAGGAGCAGCTTTTGTCAGTATTCCTCAAGATATTATCTCATCAACTAATCTTGATGTTGATGCATTGACAGTTAAAGAACCACCTATTCTTGGTCCAGCTCCATCTTATGAAATTGATACATTGGCCCAAAAAGTGAAAAATGCTAAGTTGCCAGTATTCTTACTTGGGATGAGGGCTTCTTCTGAACAAAATACAGAAGCAATTCGAAAGTTTATGACAAATAATCCTATCCCCGTCGTTGAAACTTTCCAAGGATCAGGGATTATTTCACGTGAACTTGAAGAACACTTTTACGGTCGTATCGGGTTATTTAGAAATCAACCAGGAGACGAATTATTAAAGCATTCAGACTTAATAATTACGGTTGGATATGACCCGATAGAATATGATCCAGTTATTTGGAATAAAGAAAATGATAAAAACATTATTCATATCGATGAAGTACAAAGTGATATAGATAATCATTATTCACCAATGACTGAACTTATTGGAAATACCGCTTTAACGATTCAACGCTTAGATGAGAAGCTCGATGTTGGAGATGTTGAAATCGATAATGATGGTAAAGCATTATTATCTCGTATTACTCAGCTCATACATGATAAGTATGAGTTACCAGCTGATATTTTAGAGTCAGAGCGCGTTAACCCTAAACATATAATAAAGACAGTACAAGAACTAATTGATGATGAAACAACAGTTACAGTTGATGTGGGTTCGCTATATATTTATATGGCACGTTACTTTAGAAGTTATTCCCCACGACATCTACTATTTTCAAATGGTATGCAAACACTGGGTGTTGCGCTACCGTGGGCAATTGCAGCTTCTGTAGTAAGACCTGGTAAAAAAGTTGTCTCAATGGCTGGTGATGGTGGATTTCTATTCTCTGGTCAAGAGTTAGAGACTGCTGTCAGACTAAAAGCACCAATCGTACAGCTAATATGGAATGATGGTTATTATGATATGGTTAAATTCCAACAAGTTGATAAGTATGGTAAAAATGCAGCTGTTGAATTGGGTCCAGTGGACTTTGTAAAATATGCCGAGTCAATGGGCGCTAAAGGATATAGAGTAAATCATTCAAAAGAGTTAGAAGATGTATTGAAGAAAGCATTAAATGAAGAAGGTCCTGTAGTGGTTGATATTCCAGTAGATTATAGTAATAATGCTGAATTGATGGCTGATTTATTACCTGACTCTACAAATTAGGAGGGATTTTATGAATAAGGTTACACAATTTTCTACAATGGGAGCACTCGTAGGAGGTCGTTTTGAAGGTGCATTCCCGATAAAAAACATTATTGAATCTGGTGATCATGGTATAGGTACATTGGAAGGTTTGAATGGTGAACTTATAATATTGGAAGGTAAACCATATGTAATTGAAAGTACAGGGTTAGTCCGAGAAGTTTCAGAAGATGAGATGTCACCTTATGCAAGCGTCATGGATTTCCAACCAACTAAAACTTTTAATTTAAAAGGTAGTTACAATAAATCTCAATTAGATGAAATAATGACTAAGGAAATTAATGGGGAGAACCATTTCCATGGTGCGAAAATTACTGGTAAGTTTAAAGTCATTAATGCAAGATCTGCAAAGAAACAACAACAACCGTATCCTAAATTAGTCGATGCGGTTAAAGAGCAAGGATATTTTGATTTTGAATCAACTGAAGGGACATTATTTGGATTTTATACACCTCATTTCATACAAGGTATTGGTGTAGGAGGATACCATGTACATTTCTTGAGCCATGATTTAAAAAAAGGTGGCCATGTATTTGATTATGAAATTGAAGATGTTAAAGTTGAGTTAGCTTTACAACAAGACTTTCTGATGAAAATGCCAAATACAGATGAGTATTTCTCAACGGATTTAAATGATCCAGAAATGTTGCAAGATATTGAAGCGAGTGAATAAATCAATTAAAATTATAGTGAATTAGTTGTCAGTTACATTCTTGTATGTTAATATATTGTCAAATTTAAATATTTGTTTGTTATTTGGGATAAGTAGTGTATGTGTTATATAAAGAGACATAGTGGTTGGTGGAAACTATGATATAACATACATGAAATTCTACCCATACAATTTAACAAACCGACGTATAGTCGTTAATCATTGAGTGAATAGTAACCGTATTCAGTTATTATTAATTAGGGTGGCAACGCGTTTACCACGTCCCTTGTATTTATAGGGACGTGGTATTTTTTTATTATAAAGGAGGAAATATTATGTTAGATGTTAAATTATTACGTGAACAAGAACAGTTACTAAAAGACAAATTAAAAGCTCGACAAATGGATCCATCTGTTGTTGATCAATTAAGAGAAGATGATAGTTATCGTCGTGAACTCATTCAACAAACAGAAACATTGAAAGCTGAGCGTAATAAAGTATCTGGTCAGATTGCAGAATTGAAACGTAATAAAGAAAATGCAGATGATGCAATTCAAGCAATGCGTGAAGTCGGAGACAAAATTAAAGAGATTGATGAGCAGTTAAATACTTTAAATGAAAAATTTAACGAAACATGGGCAGGTCTACCAAACTTAGTTCATGACGATATACCACACGGCGAATCAGAAGATGATAATGTTGAAATTAGAAAGCATGGTGAAGTGAGATCATTTGATTTTGATCCGAAAGCACATTGGGATATTATCGATGATTTGGGTATGGCTGATTTTGAACGAGCGGCTAAAGTGAGTGGTGCACGATTTGTCTTCCTAACGAAAGACGGTGCACGTTTAGAACGTGCACTAATGAACTTCATGTTAGATGTGCATACAGGAGAGCACGGTTATGAAGAAATGGTCACACCTCAGCTTGTGAACCCTGATAGTATGTATGGTACTGGACAATTACCTAAGTTCGAAGAAGATTTATTCAAAATTAACAAAGAAGAACTATATACTATTCCGACGGCTGAAGTGCCACTCACTAACTTTTATCGTAATGAAGTATTATCATCTGATCAACTTCCTACTAAATTTACTGCTCAAACAGCATGCTTTAGAAGTGAAGCAGGATCTGCTGGACGTGATACACGAGGTTTGATTCGATTACATCAATTTAATAAGGTGGAGATGGTTCGTATTGAGCATCCTGATCAATCAATGGACGCATTAGAAGAAATGACAACTCATGCTGAAAAAATTCTTCAATTATTGAAATTACCTTATAGAGTCATTGAACTATGTGATGCAGATATTGGATTTGGTGCAGCTAAGACGTATGATATAGAAGTATGGTTACCAAGTTATGATGCATATAAAGAAATTAGTTCATGTTCTAATATGACAGATTTTCAAAGTAGACGATCTAATATGCGCTTTAAAGCAACGCATGATGCAAAACCTGAATTTGTTCATACGCTGAATGGTTCAGGACTTGCAGTCGGTCGAACATTTGCGGCAATCGTTGAAAACTATCAAAACGAAGATGGCTCTATTACGATACCGGACGCATTAGTTCCTTATATGAACAATAAGACGTATATCGAAAAATAACGAACAATAATACGATAATCTATTAAGCTCTTAATTGGATGATGTCCATTTAAGAGCTTTTAATTCTATTTGTTTGAGGTTTGAACCTATTACATATAGAATAGTAGTATTGTGTAATTTACATTGGAAGGAAGGTTTCACGTGAAAACAAGTGCATTAGACCATATTAAATTTATAGGAGCAGTTACATTTTTTATATTATTAATTATGTTTGTTCCAATCATTTCATTTTTATTCATACCGATTATGGTTGGTATCGGGTTAATGTATATTAATAGAAATGTCATTAGCTATTATTATACTTCTATGATGCTATTTATTATTTTATACTTATTTTTTAGTCCATATGTCTTTATTATATTTGCTGCAACGATGTTTAGTATATTATTTATTCATCGATTGATTCAAAAGAGAGAATCATTTGAAAAAATTACACTTGCATCAGGTAGCTTATTTGGTGCATATGTTCTTATGTTTATTTTAATTTTGCAAGGGTTTAAAGAAATCCCTCTATTTGATCAGTTATTTGAAACATTACATCATTCATATTATGATGCGTTAGAGCAATATGAAAAGATGGGTATGGCAATCCCAGATGCAGTGGTTGATGTTCAATTAGACGCAATCAATATGTTATATGTTAGTATACCGAGTTACATTATTTTTGGTGGTATTATACTGTTTTGGATTTCTAATATGATTGGTTTTGTCATTGCAAAGAAACACGGAGTGATTGTACCGAAGATGAAGCCAATATGGGCATGGAATTTCTCTAAATCTTTAGCGTATATCTATTTAGTTCTAATGCTAATGAATATCATGAATGAAGATCATCAAGGAAGTTTCTATAGTGTAGTCACTAATAGTATCAATATGGTAGAATGGTTTATGATAGTTCAAGGGATTACAGTCATTGTATTCTTTTTCGCCTATAAGAAAATTCCACATATTATTACCGGGATAGTCGTAGTGATCGCGTTACTGTTTAACCCAATTACTATGTTAATCGGTTTAATTGACTTGTTATTTAAGCTAAAAGAAATGATTGTCAAATCTAAGAGGTGACTTAAAACAATGAACCCAATTTATTCTAAGAAAGTCCTAACGGTTCCGTTTATCGTCTTGAGTATATTCATATTGTTTTTATGTGGGTATATCGTATCGAAGCATTTTTATTACGGACTCATTATTTTAATCGTTGGAATATTGCTTATTTTGACTTTAGCGTTTGTCATGTTTAAGCAATTGCAAAGCAATGAGCAAGCGATACAGCATATTCATACTAAAGTTGAAGAGCATCATAACTATGCCATTAGCCATTTACCGTTTGGATTAATACTTTTATCAAAAGATCAGAAAATTTATTGGATGAATGATTTTATGAAATCATATTTGAATGAAGAATACTTAAATCATGATATTAATGAAGTCTTCACAAATATTAATTCAAAATTAAAACTATCAGAAGACCGTAGAGTAGATGTTAATTACGGTGAGCACAATTTTGAAATTATACAATCAACGGATGAATTCGCGTTATATATATTTGATCGTACGAATGAATTTAATTTAAGTGAGCAATTAGAACATCATATGCCGATCATCGGGACGTTGTTTTTGGATAACTACGATGATGTCACACACAATATGAGTGATTCAGAGCGGTCACAGTTGAATAGTCGCGTGACGAATGAAATCAATCGATGGGCGAGTGAGAATAATACGTATGTAAAGCGATTTTCTAATGATCGTTTCTTACTTGTATTAAATGCACTCAGATTAAAAGATATTGAACATGTAAAATTTAATATTTTAGATATTATTCGAGAGCAGACGACTTGGAATAACCAAGTGACATTATCCATCGGAATTGGTGAAGGAACGACAGACTTGGTTCGATTAGGAGAACTTAGTCAATCAGCACTTGATTTGGCACTTGGTCGAGGTGGTGACCAAGTTGCGATCAAAAATGATAACGGTAATATTAGATTCTATGGGGGTAAGACAGACCCAATGGAGAAGCGAACGCGTGTCAAAGCTCGAGTCGTATCTCACGCATTACGAGATATATTGCTTGAAGGAGATAACGTGTTAATTATGGGACATAAAGGCCCTGATATGGATGCGATTGGTGCAGCGATTGGTGTTAGCAGAATCGCAAGGTTGAATGATTTAGATTCGTATATCGTATTAAATGATGAAGATATTGATGCGACATTATCTCGGGTTATGGAGGAGATTAATGAAAAAGAAGAGTTAAGCTCACAATTTATTACGAGTGATAGAGCGAGCCAGCTCATCAATGATCGTACAACATTAGTCATCGTCGATACGCATAAACCTGACATGGTGATAGATCCGAAATTGTTGAAAAAAGCGAAGCGTAAAGTAGTCATTGATCATCATAGACGTGGTGAAGAGTTTATTGACAATCCATTGCTCGTATATATGGAGCCTTATGCAAGTTCGACTGCAGAACTTGTCACTGAATTGTTTGAGTATCAACCGAAAGATAAGAAAATTTCACGTCTCGAAGCGACAGTAATGCTTGCCGGTATTATCGTTGATACGCGTAACTTTACGTTAAGAACGGGATCTAGAACATTCGATGCAGCAAGTTATTTAAGAAGTCATGGGGCAGATACGATATTATGTCAAGAATTCTTAAAAGATGACTTAAAAACTTATATGAGACGTTCAGAAATTATACAAACCGTTGATGTTCATGATAATGGTGCAGCGATTGCACATGGTGACGTAGAAGAAATATACCATCCTGTAACAGTCGCACAAGCTGCAGATGAATTGTTAAGCATCGATGGTGTCAAAGCATCATTTGTTGTGGCTAAACGAAGTAACAATGTAGTCGGTATATCAGCAAGATCTTTGGGTGATGTGAACGTTCAATTGATCATGGAAGATTTAGGTGGTGGCGGACATTTAAGCAATGCTGCTACACAGATGAAAGATGTAACGGTTGAAGAAGCTATCGAATCACTTCAAGAAGTTGTTTTGAAACATTTAGAAGGAGAGGAAGAAGAATGAAAGTAATATTTACAGAAGATGTGAAAGGTAAAGGTAAGAAAGATGAAGTTAAAGATGTCCCTGTAGGATATGCTCAAAACTTCTTATTGAAGTTTAATAAAGCTGTTGAAGCAACACCGCATAACCTTAAGATGTTAGAGAAAAAACAACAGAAAAAAGAAGAAAATTTACAACAAGAACTAGACGATGCGAAAGCATTGAAAGAGAAGTTAGAAGCAATTGAAGTAGAAATTGCGCATAAAGTAGGTCAAGATGGACGAATCTTTGGTTCTGTATCATCAAAACAAATTGCAGATGGGTTGAAATCACAACATGATATTAAACTTGATAAGCGTAAAATTGAACTTGATGAACCAATTAAAGCGTTAGGTTATCGTAACGTTGACGTTAAGCTTCATAAAGATGTGAAGGCGACATTAAAAGTACACACTGTTGAAGAATAATTAAAAGAATGGAGGCAATGAGATGTTTGAGCAAAATCAACATATCCCGTTTAGTATAGATGCTGAGAAATCTGTTTTAGGTGCGATATTAATTGATCCTGAACATGGTTTGCAACGTGCTCAAAACTTATTGCCTCAAGATTTTTATTATCAAAACCATCAACATATTTTCGAATCGATGCTTAAGCTTTATGATAAAAATGAACAAGTTGATACGACAACATTAGTTAACGCTTTAACGAAAGAAGGTGTCTTGCAAGACATAGGAGGCCCTTTATACATCGCTGAATTAGCACAGTTCGTACCAACGAGTCGTAATATTGATTACTATATAGAGATTGTAGAAAATTATAGTTTGAAGCGACAATTAATTTATGCCGCGCAAGATATAGCACGCGATGGAATGAATGAAGAGATTGATTTAGACGATTTGTTATCAGAAGCTGAAAAAATGATTTCATCCATTGGCCAAGGACGTGGCAGTGAAGGATTTAAAGACATTAATTCAGTGATGCATGAAGTGTATGAAATGATCGAACAACGTACACGTTCGAATGGTGAGACAACTGGAATTCCGAGTGGTTACGCATCCCTTGATCGAATGACATCAGGATTTGGTAAGAATGACCTTATTATTTTGGCGGCTAGACCATCTGTCGGAAAGACAGCTTTCGCATTAAATATCGCTCAAAATATTGCCTTGAATAAGCAAGATGATTATAGTGTTGCAGTGTTTTCATTAGAGATGGGAGCAGATCAACTTGCAACCCGTATGGTGTGTTCAGTCGCAAACTTAGATTCTAATAAGCTACGAACAGGGCAATTTGATCAAAGTGACTGGGATCGATTTATCTTTGCAATTGGTGAATTAGGAAAGTCAAAGATGTTTATCGATGATACACCAGGTATTAAAATCAATGATATTCGTGCCAAAAGTCGTGCGTTAAAGCAAGAGCATGGCCTAGACATGATTATTATTGATTATTTACAGCTCATTCAAGGCTCTGGCCTTAGAAAAGGTGAGAACAGACAACAAGAAGTATCTGAAATATCTAGAACATTGAAAGAAATTGCAAGAGAGCTTGAAGTGCCCGTCATTGCATTGTCACAGTTATCACGTGGTGTTGAACAACGTCAAGATAAACGACCTATGTTGAGCGATATTCGAGAATCAGGAAGTATCGAACAAGATGCGGATATCGTTGCATTCTTATATCGTGATGATTATTATCAACGTGAAGCAGAGGATGAAGATGGTAATGTAAGTCAGAATGATCAAGAAGACAACGGTATCGTTGAAGTTATTTTAGCAAAGCACCGTAATGGACCGACGGGTACGGTACCATTAATCTTTGTTAAAAAACATAATAAATTTAATTCAATCGATGAGCGATATGCCGAACAATATATGGGTTAATGCTCCTATTTTGAACATAAATAACATTTATTTACGAATGTTATTTATGTTCTTTCTTTGTTTGTTCGTGTATGTATTGCAAATTGATCTAATCATTGGTAAACTATCATTGCTTTGTAAAACAAAATTGGAGGCTATAACATGAGTGGTATTGTAGTTGTTGGAACACAATGGGGAGATGAAGGTAAAGGGAAGATCACTGACTTTTTAAGTGAACAAGCAGATATGATTGCGAGATTTTCTGGCGGCAATAATGCTGGTCATACAATTAAATTTGATGGTGAAACGTATAAATTACACTTAGTTCCTTCAGGAATATTTTATGAGGATAAGACGAGTGTCATTGGAAATGGCGTCGTGATTGACCCAATCTCTGTATTAAAAGAGTTAGATCAATTGAATGAACGTGGTATTAAGACAGACAATTTAAAAATCTCAAACCGTGCACACGTTATATTCCCATATCACTTATTGCTAGATGAGTTAGAAGAAGTGGCACGCGGTGACGATAAAATTGGGACGACAAAAAAAGGAATTGGCCCTTGTTACGTTGATAAAGTTCAACGTGTAGGAATCCGTGTCGGTGATTTATTAGATCAAGAAGTCTTCAAAAAGAAATTAATGAAATCAATCGAAACTAAAAATAAAATATTTAAAGCATTATATGATCATGATGGTGTATCATTTGATGATATTTATGATCAATACGTTGAAGCAACAGATCGATTAAGACCTTATATTACAGATACAGCGAAAGTATTAGATGATGCATTCAAGCGAGATGATAATGTGTTATATGAAGGTGCGCAAGGTGTTATGTTAGATATCGATCATGGTACGTACCCATTCGTCACATCAAGTAATCCAATCGCCGGGAATGTATGTGTTGGAACAGGTGTTGGACCAACATTAATTGATCACGTTGTAGGCGTATGTAAAGCATATACTTCAAGAGTTGGAGATGGTCCATTTCCGACAGAATTATTTGATTCAGATGGTGAACATATTCGTGAAGTAGGACGAGAGTATGGAACGACGACTGGCCGTGCAAGACGCGTCGGTTGGTTTGATTCTGTTGTTGTTAGACATGCAACACGTGTATCAGGTATAACCGATTTGTCGTTGAATTCGATTGATGTGTTGAGTGGATTGAAAGAAGTTAAAATTTGTACAGCGTATGAAGTAGATGGTGAACATATTACTGAATACCCATCAACGTTAGAAGAATTAGAGCGTAGTACACCAATCTATGAAACAATGCCAGGATGGGAAGAAGATATTACTGCATGTCAATCGTTAGAAGAACTTCCAGAGAATGCATATAATTATGTGAAGCGCATTAGCGAGTTATGTAATGTTGAAATATCAATCTTTAGTGTAGGACCAGATCGTAATCAAACGGTGATGTTGAAGGATATGTGGAACCAATAAAAAATAAAAACTGCGGAAGATAATCAATTTATCTTCCGCAGTTTTTCGATTAATGGATATCCCTCTTCTTAAAACGTCCTCCTCTTACTTCTGTAATGTTGCCAAGTGCGATAAAACATGAAGGATCTATTTCAAGGACGATATCTTTAAGCTTTGCTTCTTCTAATCGAGTAATGACACAGAACACTACTTTCTTGTCATCACCGGTATATGCGCCTTCCCCACTCAAGTAGGTTACACCACGACCCAAACGATCATTAATTGTATCACCAATTTCTTCGTACTCATCACTAATAATCCAAACGCTCTTCGATTCATCAAGCCCTTGTACGACGATATCTATAGACTTATACGCAATAAAGTATGAAATCATTGAATAAAGTGCTGATTCCCATGTAAATACAAATCCAGCAGCAATGAAGATAAATAAATTAAAGAGCATTACAATTTCACCAACAGAGAATGGTGATTTTTTGTTTAATAAAATCGCTAATATTTCCGTACCATCAAGTGACCCTCCATATCTAATGACAAGTCCTACACCTATGCCTAGAATCACACCTCCAAATATTGTAGCCAAAAAGACTTCACTAACAAATGGCTCGATCGGGTTTAATAAGGCAGTTGAAATCGATAAGATTGTAATACCGTATAATGTTGATAGTGCAAACGTTCGACCAATCTGTTTGTAGCCTAAAAAGAAGAATGGAATATTTAGTAGGAAGATAATAAGCCCTAATTTTATTTTTGTTAAGTGACTTGTAATGATTGAGATGCCTACAATCCCACCATCTAATACATTATTTGGAACGAGAAATAACTCAAGGGCGACAGCCATTAAAATGGCACCAAGGGTAATAAAGAAGAATCGCTTAAGTTTCTCTTTAAGCGGCATTTTGCGATGTATTTTTTTCATTTTGACAAACCTTTCCTGTATATTATAAGTTTATTATAATAAAATAAAGTAACTTTTGTAAAAATATATTGCAATATATATTATTTGAGTGATATAATTTATCTTGTGTTAAAAATTAGGCCCCTTGGTCAAGCGGTTAAGACACCGCCCTTTCACGGCGGTAACACGGGTTCGAATCCCGTAGGGGTCACCATTTAATTGGTCCTGTGGTGTAGCGGTTAACATGCCTGCCTGTCACGCAGGAGATCGCGGGTTCGATTCCCGTCAGGACCGTAATGAAGTTTAACGTCATCTTATTTTATAAGATGACGTTTTTTTAGTATAATAGAAGATGGATAAGAATATGAATATGAAGTGGAGTGTTATCATATGGCGAAGTCTATCGTAGTAGTTGATGATGAAAAACCGATTGCTGATATTCTGGAGTTTAATTTAACAAAAGAAGGTTACGATGTTCATGTAGCATACAATGGGCAAGATGCTGTGGATATGATCTATAATGTTGAACCGGATATCGTATTATTAGACATTATGTTACCAGGTATGGACGGTATGGAAGTCTGTCGTGAAGTACGAAAAAAATACAATATGCCAATCATTATGTTGACAGCTAAAGACTCAGAGATTGATAAAGTATTAGGTCTTGAACTTGGTGCAGATGATTATGTCACTAAACCGTTCTCTACTCGTGAGCTCATCGCAAGGGTTAAAGCGAATTTACGTCGTCATTATGCTAAGCCACAAGATGCAGATGAAAATGAATCGAATGAAATTAATATACATGAAATTACTGTTTTACCAGATGCTTATACAATTCAAAAGCGCGGAGAAACGATTGATTTGACACATCGTGAGTTCGAACTATTCCATCATTTGGCGAAGAATCCGAATCAAGTAATGAGTCGTGAGAATTTACTTGAAACGGTATGGGGTTATGATTATTTCGGAGATGTGAGAACGGTTGATGTAACAATTAGAAGATTACGTGAAAAAATCGAAGATGACCCATCACACCCTGAATATATCGTAACAAGAAGAAGTGTCGGATATTTCCTTCAAGACCAAGCCCAAAAAGAAGAATAGATAAATAAGGGAGCGGAATGTGAATGAAGCTTTTCAAAGTATTGCAATCGCTTCATTTAAAATTGGTCATTGTCAACGTCTTGTTAATCGTTGTAGGGATGCAAATCATTGGTCTGTTCTTTACGAATAGTTTGGAACAAGATTTGACTTCAAAGTTTAAAGAAAGCATCGATGCCCAAGTTCAAATGGAGTCGATGCAAATAAAGGAAGTCTATAAGAAAAATCCAGACAATCAAACAAAAATCAAAGACGAAATACAAAGTTTAATGGCTGATTTTAGAGAACGTGAAGAAATTGAAGAGATACGATTCATCAATGAGAATCGTATCATGTTAGCAACATCAAAGGTAAACAATGAACCGAACATCGGACGTCGGGTGACAGATGATTCGATTGATGAAGCACTATCGACAGGGGAATCATATCGACACGTCTTAATGAATGAAGAGTCTAACGAACGGATATACGTTCAAGCAGAACCTGTCAAAGTAGGTCAAGAAATCGTTGGTGTAATCTATGTTGTCTCAAATATAGAGACAGTCTATGCACAGTTAAACCAAATTAATAATACATTCATCATCGGAACTGCGATTTCATTATTAATTACAATTATACTGGGTACATTTATCGCACGAACAATAACTAAACCGATCTCTGATATGAGAAATCAAGCATTAGAAATGTCTAAAGGTAACTATACACAACGTGTTAAGATTAACAGTAGTGATGAAATTGGTGAACTTGCTTTATCGTTTAATAACTTGAGTAAAAGAGTTCAAGAAGCACAAGCAAATACTGAGAGTGAAAAGCGTCGATTAGATAGTGTTATTACTCACATGTCAGATGGAATCATCGCAACAGACAGACGAGGTAGAATTCGTATTATTAATGATAAAGCACTGAATATGTTGAGAGTGGATAAAGACAATATTGTTGGACAACATGTTTTAACGGTATTGAATATGGAATCAGAAGTGAATCTTCAAGATATTAAGAATGAGACAGAGACCATCGTTACACAATTTAATCATATTGATGAAACAATTTATGTAAGAATCAACTTCACAACGATTATTCAAGAGACTGGCTATATAAATGGTTACATCGCCGTACTCCATGACATTACAGAACAACAATTAACAGAGAATGAACGACGTGAATTTGTGGCTAACGTAAGCCATGAATTAAGAACACCTTTAACATCGATGAGAAGCTACATTGAAGCGTTGGAAGAAGGGGCGTGCAAAGACTCTAATATTGCACCGAACTTCTTAAGTGTAACAAGAAATGAAACAGATCGAATGATAAGGCTTGTGAATGATTTACTACAGTTATCAAATATGGATCGTAAAGATGAAGTATTGAATAGAGAAATTATTGACTTTAACTTGTTTATTTCACAAATTATCGAACGTTTCGAGATGAGTTATAAAGAGGTGGACTTTGTTAAAGATTTGGCCAATGATAGTATCTTTGTAGAAATTGATCCAGACAAAATGACACAAGTGTTTGACAATATTATTTCAAATGCTATCAAATATTCACAGAAAGAACAAAAACGTGTCGAGTTCCACGTGAAACAAAATGTATTTTTCAATCGAATGACGATATCTATTAAAGATAATGGCCTTGGGATTCCGAAAGGTAAAGTCGATAAAATCTTTGATCGATTTTATCGTGTAGATAAGGCGAGAACTCGTCAAATGGGCGGTACTGGATTAGGCCTCGCAATCAGTAAAGATATTGTTGAAGCGCATGACGGTAAAATATGGGCAACATCTTGTGAAGGGCATGGCACAACAATTTATGTGACATTACCTTGTGAGCTATTAGAAGCAGGTGAATGGGATGCAAACTAGTCCTCTTGAAATTCTCAAAATAATCATTTTAACTGTATTAGTTATTTCTAGTATGTATTTAACGTTCTTAATATGGAGTTTTAAACCAGAATTCAAACCTATTGAAACCGAAATCCATTCAGGTTTTGTACTCGATGGAGATCATAAAAAGCCGACGATTCGACAACTCACATTACCGTACCAAATGATAGAAATATCTCCGACCAATAGTAAAGGTACGACGAAGAAGAAATCATTACAAAATACTTTAAACACTTTGAATCAATCTAAAGAAATACAGCATAAAGAATTTAACGGAAATGCAAATGTTGCTCTACACTCTTTAGATTCAAGTGGTGCGGTAGATAATTATATTTATGATTTTTTAGGAGAAATCAGTATTCAAACGTTTTTGAACGCATACAATATTGAAATTGAAGCACCAGTGAATGAAGTCTTTGATCGTTTAATTGTGAATACGAATGCCAATCATTTATATTTATACTTTATGAATCAAGAGAGAGACTACATTTATATGTTAGAAATTGATCAGTCTAGTAAGACATTTAAGAATAATGTTTCAAAAGAAGCGCTTAAAAACTATAGTGCGATTATTACGAATGAGTTTTCAATTAATAACAAAACAGCGCTGTACGCACCAACAGAAGTTTCAACAGAAGGTCGATTTAAATATATTACAGAGGTCATCAATGTTAATCAATTGAATAATGTAGTATTTATGGGAGATGTCGGTTTATCTAAAGTAAGAGATGGAGATGTAATTAAATATCATAACGCAGAAGGTATTGCTCAAATGAATCAAGATACGATGTATTATCAATATACACATTTTAAGGGTGAAATTGATGAGTCAATGTCACCTCAAGAAGCGTTTAACCGAGCAAATGACTATTTAACAAGCCATAATGGTTATAGTCAACTGAGTCGATATACAGGATATGATGAAGATACAAAAGAGGTTCAGTTTAGATCTTTTGTAAAAGGTTTACCTATATTTAACATGAATAATATCTCTAGAATGGATTTAACATTTGGTAAGGATGATATATTGTCATACTCACGTGGACTAATCACACTTGGCGCAACAGTGCCAAGTAAATCTGATCCAGTAGATTTAATTAATCTTGAGGAATTAAGACATGAACTGGCCAAAAGTAAATCTATCGAGTTGACTAAAGTTGAGAAGATCGTCATCGGCTACAATATCACATACAATAAAGGCGTCAACACGGTTGAATTCGAGCCGAATTGGTTTATTCTATATGAAGGTGAATGGAAGCAATATGACGCACAAGGAGGCATAAAATAATGGATTGGAAGTTAACAAAGTCATTATTTATTGCTGTGTTTTTAATCATGAATATTATATTGCTATATATATATTATGATAAGACTACAGAGAGCACATACACTCCATATTCACCGGATGAACAAATCGACTTATCTGATGCAAACGTTGAAGTTCCGACGTATAAAACAATTGAAGAACGCTATAATAACATCACGGCGTTCTTCTATTCTTTTACGAAAGATGATATAGAGTCTATAAAGCACGCAAAAGATATAAAAAGAAAAGATCATAAAATCGAAGTTACACTAAAAAATCCATTACCTATTGGTAATGATTACAAAACATTAAGTACATTCGTAGAAGAAGAGATTTTATATGGTGAGGAATATCATTTAGCAATACTTGATGAACATGGTGAAACAATTGAATATGGTCAAATCTATGATGATTATCCTATATACGATAATGACCAAGGAGAAATAGTATTCAAAATAAAAGATAATAAAGTGATCAGTTATACACAAACACGATTTAACCCATTTGAATCAGGTGAAGAGGATAGTGGTTCTAATATTATTTCTGCCAAAAAAGTGATCGAGTCACTCTATGAAAAACAAAAGATAAAAAATGGTGATAGAGTTGGGAATCTTAAATTTGGTTTTAAACAGTATATAACAGATTCAAAAGGTCAGATTCTCTCACCGAGTTGGAAAGTAACAATTGAACGAGATGAGGAAGTATTCATATATTATGTTGACGCAATACATTCTGAACTGAAAATATTAGATGAACAACAGCAGCAAAAGGAGTAATGTTTTATGCGCATGAGCGTTTTGGCCAGTGGAAGTACAGGGAATGCTACATATATCGAACATGATCAACAAAGCATTCTAATAGATGTTGGATTAAGTGGCAAAAAATTAGAAGGACTTATGCAACAAATTAATCGTAAAATACAAGATGTTAATGCAATTCTCATCACCCATGAACACGTCGATCATATTAAAGGACTCGGTGTCATCGCAAGAAAGTATCATATTCCAATCTATGCAAATGAACAAACATGGCAACAGATTGAATTAAAAGATCAAAGAATTCCAAATGAGTTAAAGTATCTTTTTAATCCATATGAACATCAAACGATTGCAAACATTGATATTGAGAGCTATAACGTTAGTCATGATGCTATTGATCCACAATTTTACGTATTTCATAAGGACGGTAAGAAGTTTTCAATGATCACAGATACAGGATATGTATCTGATCGAATGAAAGGATATATAGAGCGAAGTGATTGCTATATCTTTGAATCGAATCATGATGTGAATATGCTGAGAACAAGTCATTATCCATGGAAGACACAACAACGTATTTTAAGCGATCTTGGACATATATCGAACATTGACGCAGGACATGCAATAGCAGATGTTATCGGCGAACAGACGAAGCGGATATATTTAAGTCACTTGAGTCAAGATAATAATATGCAACAACTCGCATATGATAGCGTCAGTGAAATTTTAGAACAACGAGATGTCGATACAAATATTGTTGAACTAAAGCATACGTATAAAGATAAATCCACAATGTTATATGAAATATAAACAACTTATCCACAGTTATCCACAATGTTATCCTATATCATGTGGATAATGTTGTGGGTATTTTTTAATTCTATAAAATACTGTTATAATAAGGTTTGAAGGAAATTGAAAGTAAATTATAATCAATATAAAAAATGTGAAACTACTGGTACAATAGGGAATTGTGCATAGCCTGTGGATAAGTGGATAACTCTAACTAAAGGGGGATTATTGTGAATATTACAATACTGACAGTAGGGAAAATTAAAGAAAAATTTTTTAGACAAGCCATTGATGAATATGCGAAGCGGTTATCAGGGTATGCGAAAGTAGAACAAATTGAAGTGAAAGATGAGAAAGAACCGAATAACGCCAGTCCGAAAGACCTAGAGTTGATTAAAGAAAAAGAAGGCCAAGCGATCTTAGCTAAAATTAAAGCACAGCAATATGTCATCACGTTAGAAGTGAACGGTGAAGCATTGACGAGTGTTGGACTGAGTCAAAAGATCGAGACATTAATGAACAGAGGCTCTAGCGATATCGTATTCGTCATCGGCGGCAGTAACGGCCTAGGCCAAGCCGTCAAACAACGCAGCAACTACGAACTCAGCTTCAGCAACATGACCTATCCACATCAACTGATGAAAGTCATCTTATTAGAACAAATTTACCGAGCGTTTAAGATTATGAAGGGGGAAAGTTATCATAAGTGATGGGTTTTTTGGAGTGATAAAATCTTATGATTTTGACGACACACTGAGATTATTCTTGAGGATATTCTAATTTTTGAAAATCAATTTTTATATCAAATTCATCTGGTAATGTTTCAATAGCATCGTTAATATATCCAATGGCATTAGTAATAAATGAAAAATCACAGTTAACAGTTGTTATCATCATTTTGAATCATCCCCCTAGTAATTCTAACTAAGATATTAATTTTACAATATCGTACAATCTAAAGCTACAGAGACACGCCTAAGTTCACAAGACATAAAAATTAGTATATCTAAATCGAATATATTTTTGATTATAAGACCAAAATATGGAATAATAAAGCGAATGTATGTTTGTATATTATGCTATATAAAGGGGTGTTTAAAATGTATGATTGTTCAAAGGAATTCAATAATTTTTATCGTAAAAAGGTTGTACTTTCTGCCAAAGAACAGAATGAATTAAGACTAAGACGCAAACTGAATATTAGAAGGATGAAAGATGGGTTAAAGGAATAGAATGAAGAGAAGAAAACAAGTTACAAAATTGCAGAGGATCGTATTCAAGGTAGCATGGCTATGCATACCATTACGCAGAATGACAAGAAGGATTATGACATTGATGTAGGTATAGTATTTGAAGCAGATTGTCTTAATAGTTTAGGTGCACAAGCTACTCGTAATATGGTAGCAAACGCTCTTGAAAGAAAAACTAGGCAATTTGCACAACCTCCTGAAGTAAAAACTAGTTGTGTACGTTTAAAGTATAGTTCTCTTGGTTATCATATGGATTTTGCTGTATTCCAACGTAGTAAAGAATATGAATGGGACGATAATTATATATATGAGCATGCAGGAGCAGAATGGACAAAAAGGCACATCAAGGCATTAGAAGAGTGGTTCATTGATCGGATATAGTATTCTGGCGATGATTTACGTAAAATAGTGAGATTATCCAAGATGTTCTGTAAATCAAGAGATTGTATAATTTGATATCTATAAAAAACTCAAGCCGAAGTATATTATTATATACTTCGGCTGTCTACAAATCGTTATGATTTTTCCGTTAGAAATAATTTTATTGGTTTGATATAGTATTGTCAAGTTTTATTTTGATTTTTTCAGTATTAATTTAATGAAATATAAATAAACTGTTTCTAGTTGAATGTGTTTAGAGTAATAATGAGAATTTTTTTTGACACGCTTTAAAAATCCGATTATTTCTTTTTTTCGTTCACGTTTTAGTCTACTATTCGGCATGAGATACTCATAAAGAATAATTAATGAAGTTAAATCATATATTTTTTGGACTCTCAATTTATTTCGTGTGCTAGTTTTACCAATATATCTATTTACATATTGAGTAACTGTACGGCTATGATCATAGAAATTTTTTTCAGTAATCTGATTTAATATTGGTGAACTATGAGCTGCATTATTTCTCAAATGCCGAACGGAATAAAGAAGTGGATGTAGAGCTTTAATTGATGTATTAGGATAGTGAGAAATATAAAAATCAGTAAAATCAATTAACAAACCAAAAGACATAGATTCAAATGCAACCCATATTGGTGGATCAGTGTGGTATTTTTCATAAAATTGTTGATTATATATAGATTTCTTATTGTTAATCATTAATTGTTTTTTTGTGTTGGTAGGATCCTTACTTGTAGCTATAAATTTATAAATAATTGAATAGCCGTCTTCGCTTTTATTTTTAGTGATTTCATTCATAATAATAGTTTTTAATTGATGTTCAATGTCTAAAGACATTTTAATTACTAAATATCGTAAATCTACATCTATACTTGCTAAATCTTGTAATATTTCAAATGAAAGATTAATATATTGATTATTTTCTTTCTTATCAAAATTTTTTCGATAACTTATAAATTTGTAAAAATAAGTTTTTGTAGAAAGTTGATATATCATTTGAGAGTTGGTTAGTTCACTTGTAATACCTTTTGTATGAAAGTAATTTATCATTTCATTGTAATCAAATTTAATTTTTTGGGTATTCATAAATTACAACTCCATTGTATTAAAATTATAGATTATTCTATCGTTATTAAATTAATAATATTTTATAAGATAAATTATATTTGTTAATTGATAAAAATGAAATACTTTGTTGAAGTGTTCATAAATGAAATATATTCTACCCCATTTAACTTCGAATTTAGAGTATCTTTAAAATTAGTATTAATAATACCCTTATTAATATTCTAACGTAATAGACTTTATTTTAAAGTATGAGTTTCATTGAAGAAGAGAAATTGTCTAGCTTATTTTGACAAACGAAAAAAATTAATTGATATTTATGCAACAGCTTTGGGAAATGTGTAAATATTTTTATAACGAAACAGTGTTATGTTATAATGTGTTCAGGTGATGATATGGAAGATTTAATCTCTAAAAAAGAGTTGCTTCAAAGGTGTAATATTAGTTATGGACAGTTGTATCGATGGAAACGAAAAAAACTTATTCCTGAAGATTGGTTTATTAGAAAGTCTACATATACAGGGCAAGAATCATTTTTCCCAAAAAATAAAATGATTGAGCGTATTGAATTAATTAAGACTTTGAAAGAAGACCATTCTTTAGATGAATTGTACAAAATACTTGAAGAAGGTTATGAAGCTATTCAATCTGAGGAGTACAGTAGTAGTTTATTTGCTGAGCCCTATTGGAACATTGCACAATCAATTATTAATTATTGTAACAATGTTTCGCGTAATGAAGTGATGACGTTAATGTTCATAGAACTTGCTTTAAGCTCAGGATATTTTTCAAAAGAAGAAGTGTTAGAAAGCGCAGAGACTTATTATCATAACGACAAACATGATGTAAATTATTATTTTGTAAGATCGATGGGTGTATTTATACTTGTTTGCGCCAAAGAGGTAGTCAGTTTAAGTAAAAATTCAAAAATTGTATATGAGTTAGATGATACAAAGATTCAATTAGCCTTAAATCAAAAATTGAAACGAGGTAATCATAATGACGATAAATCTAAATATTAATTCGATAAAAATGGTAACTGCTGGTGAATATGATGAAATTAATGTATCCGGGATATGTTCAATTACTGGAGATATTAAAGCTAACTTAATTAATGTTAGTGGAAAAATGGATGCTGAGGGGGATATTTCAGTCGAGCATTTTAAATCTTCAGGAATGTCTACTATCGAAGGTTCATTGAAAGCAAATACGATGAAGTCTAGTGGGAAAACGAATGTTGAAGGAAAGGTCGAAGGCAATGATCTTGAGATTTCAGGTATGTTAGACATTGATGGAAATATTACTGGTGAAAGATTAAAACTTTCGGGCTATTCAATGGTTGATGGCGATATAGAGGTTGATTATTTTGAGTGTAGTGGAAAAATTGAAAGCGAAGGTTTAATTAATGCAGATTCAGTAAATATAACATTGAGGAATCATTGTTCAGCACAAGAAATTGGTGGTAAAACAATTGCGATATTAGAAGATCAAAAAACTGAGAATAAAGGATTGTTCGCCTCTTTATTCACGGAAAATAGAAAGGGTACATTGAGTTGCAATTTAATTGAAGGTGATGAAATCCATTTAGAAAATGTGTTATGTGAAACGGTAAGAGGAAAGAACATCTCCATTGGAAAAGGTTGTATTATAGAGAAAGTAGAATATACAGATACGATCGAGATTATTGAAAATGCAAAGGTTAATGAACAAATAAAAATTTAAGTTATCGTAAATCACTTCTCAAAGTAGAGGAGTGATTTTTTAATTAAATGTATGTATTATATCTTCGGATGAGTAGGAGATACTAAATGTAGTATAAATTCAGATCCAACCATAGTAGCTTAAAGGGTGCTCCAAAATTAGGATATACTTTACGAGATCAAAATACTGATCCATTAATTAAAATAGCAATTATGCATGCACAATTTGAATCAATTCATCCATACTTAGATGGAAATGGAAGACTTGGTCGTATTTTAATTGTGTTAAATATGATAGCAGAAAGTGCAATTGATTCACCGATATTTTTTGTAAGTGAAGAACTAGAAAGAGAGAGAATACGATATTATAATTTACTCAATAGCGTAAGAAGTGAGAATCCAGATTGGTTTAAAATGTAGAAAATTTAATAAATAGTTATGTAACGAATATATCTTAATAAATAAATTAAGATATATTCTAAATAACTTTTTTAAAATTTTAATTATCTAACTGTTGCTGAATCATTTTAATTTCTGACTTGATTTCATCTTGGATGATTGGGTTGACTGGGCTAAGTGTAGTTAAGAGGTCAATGTGTTGTTGCAGCTCGCTTTTAATTTCGTTCAATTTCCCATATTTCAACATCGAAGCGGCGTAATGTGTTGGTGTGTATTCAGTCCAATACTTCAGTGACTCAATCAGTTCCTGCGTTGATAATTTGTTTGACATAACAATCTCTCCTCTATAATATGATACAAACAAAATAGCCCTCCTGAATTCAGAAGAGCTTCAACGAGACTTCTTATCATTCAGGCGTACCTGTTGGAATTAGCACATCGCTATCAAAAATAGCTGTTGCTGGAGTTTCATAGGGCCAAGTCCCTCCACTCACTCTATATAAGAGAACTATTTTATTTGATTCTATTATAACAAAGTTTATTCAAAATTCATATCTTAATTGATATAATATAGATATACGTTTTATATAAAAAGGAGTCAAATATTATGGGCAGAAGAATTATAGGTATTTTATTTACAATGATTGGTTTATTGCATTTTATTCGTGAACCTAATTTCAGAAAGATTATTCCGATGTACTTACCGTTTAAGAAAAGTTTAGTTTATATTTCCGGTGTCATCGAAATATTGATAGGGGTTATGTTGATCATCAAAAAGCCGTCACAATGGACAAAACGATTGATTAATCTATTTTTACTTGCTGTATTTCCAGCTAATATTTATATGGCTCGAAAAAAGCTTCCACTAGGAGATAAAACATTACCATCGTGGGCATTATACGCAAGATTACCGCTGCAGTTTGTGTTGATGTGGGTGATTAAGAGGTTGTAATAAAACCGAAGTATATTAAGTTTTTACTTCGGTTTTTATGTCTCAATATGTATTCAATTATTTAATTTGATAAAGTCATCTTTAGTTACAACAGATGGAGTAAAAGGTGTTAATTGTTTATTGAATGTTAGTGATTTAATTTTATCAATAAAGGATTGGATTGAATCGGTTGCTTTAATCGTTTCGAATTGACCAAAATCATATTGCCACCACTTTAATTCCATCAATTGTTCTATAATATGCTCATCAAATCGGTATTTTATTACACGCGCAGGTATTCCACCAACAATTGCATATGGAGGAACATCTTTTGTAATAACCGATTTAGCAGCAATAACAGCCCCGTCATGTATTGTGATTCCATCAGACGCAATTAATACGTCTTGCCCTATCCATACATCATTTCCAATGACTATGGGAGATTCTTCAATAAAAGGTGAAGGAGTCTGTTCAAAACGTGACTCATTATTGTTTAAATAATGACGTATTCCATTACTTTCACTTTCATAAGTAATCGATGATGAAGAAAAACGGTCTATTGGATGGTTTATACCCATTCGACTAACCGAATGCGCGATAGATGTGTACCTACCTACGATTGTGTTTAATGGTAATAAACTTCTTGTGTAGCTAAAGGCCCCCATTGTAAAGAAGTAGTTAGTGCCTCCAAATGTTGTATAAGGTTCTATAATAGCATGATCAGCAATATAGATTGGATCGTTTACGCGCATAATATGTCCACGGTCTGATATTTTCGTTGAAATATAATGATCGTCTAAAAATTGAAGTACATTATTTGTAGTGTAAACAGTTGAATGGTGATGTAGTTGTTGTAAGTGAATGTTATCAGTATAATAAACAATACCATTAATTGTTGATGTCATCATGTTTCTCCTTATGTTCCAAATATTGAATCAGTTTCATCCAGTGGTCAAAATTCTGAGAAGCACTATATTTTTTCTGTGTCAAAATGCAGTTTTCATAATATCGATTGCTTACCGAGTCATCGCTCAAAAAATTATGAACTACTTTATATAATTGTTCTTCATCGTTTAACGGAACTAAATTTCCATTGACATTATCTTTAATAATTTCATTAGGACCGTATTTAATATCATAGCTGATTACTGGTGTATTATGTCTATATGATTCAAGTAATACTAACGCAAACCCTTCTTCTTTACTCGTCAAAAGGAACAATCCACTATTTTGATAGGCTGAATTTAAATTATTTGAATACCCCTTAAGATGAATATAATCATTTGCATTTAAATCATTAATTAATTGCTTTAGTTCTTCTTCAACACCACCTAGACCTCCAAAACCATAAATATCTAGACTCACTAATGGAAACTCTTTTTTTAAGCGATGTACAAGTCTGATTTGGTGATCTAATTGTTTACTACTAATATATCGAGCGACGCTAATAATTTTGAATTTATTTTTATGATTAAATTGATTTGTCGTCATAAGTTGGTTATCTTCTATAAAACCGACTGGAATATTAAATGCTTGTCCTGTAAATTGATCGTAAGATAAATCGTTACATTGTGCTTCTGTAGAACAAATTAAAGCTTTAAAGCGATTGAGGTGGTCACCTAAAAAATTAAAAGGCCATTTGAACATTCGACCTTCACTATATTCATCTGCTAAATGTGTTGTATGCATAAATACAGCCGCTGTGATATAAGGGTGGGTATTAGCAAAAGGTTTAATGTATTCATAAGGTCGATCAATAATAAATATATCTCCTGCTGAATAAATTGACTCTATAAAGTAACTAATGAGTTCATCTTCATTTTTAAATCGAACAGTAGAGCCATTTGATTTATGAAGTAAAATCATAATCGGCAGATGCTGGTTTTCGATTTGATAATACTTTTCAAGAATGATATCCCCTTGCACGTTATAAAACTGATGTAAATAACATTTTTCGTGTGGTCCATAATATTGAACAGAGCTTAAAAAACCACGATGATCATATTGTTCATGTTTAACAATTGTTCCATTATCACTAATATGATTTACAAAATCCAGTTTTTTTCTCTCGGTAGATGTGAATCGTGCATATTGAATAAATTGGTTATCTTGATTTTTTATAATAATATCAAGTTGGTGAGAAACAACCTCTAATTTGTAATTTAAAGATTCTTCCCAATAACGTTGAATGTTAAAAGGTTTTGACGGTTTTAAATTCACAGCATTTTGGAAGTAATCGTACATGTTAATCGTGTCATATTCTACACCATACTTAACTAAAGTATCGTATGCCATATGATTATACTCTATAGTAATAATCTTGGCAGGAATATTGTTGGACTTAAATAAGTTGAGTCGAGATAGATACGCTCTATCGACACCAGTTATATGTTCGGGCACATTTAAACAAGCAAAATAATACATTTTGATCCTCCGCACTCTAATTGTATCGTCATTATATATTATAACTAGTAAATATCCTAGTACATAAAAAACGAATTATAAGAATATTTTGTAAAAAAATTGACTTTATGGTAAAGAGTATTTATAATTTAGTAGTATCTTAAGACACATTATGACTCATAAAATGTAAAGTTTAAAATTTTTATTGATATTTAACGAAGGGATTAATTAAAAGTATGAATCAAAAGAATAGGCGTTTAAATTGTAGTGTAACAAAGGAAAAAGTTCGGTTTAAGCTTTATAAGTCAGGAAAACATTGGGTGAGGGCCGGTATTAAAGAGATGGCGCTCTTAAGGTTAATGGGTTTACCACTAATCTCAAATCAATTTGAAAAAACTCAGGATAACAATACAACATTAAAAAACATGACATCGACTGTTTCAAAAGGATCCACATTTGCAATAGGTGGATTATTGGCGGCAAATGTTTTAGATGTTAATAAAGCTTTTGCAGAATCAAATTTACCAATAACATCAGAACTTACTACAACTAGCGAAGTTATGGCGAATCAAAATTCGACAATTTTAACTGATTCTACGACATCTATTGATAATACAACAACTAATTCTGGAAGTTTAACAAACGTTGATGAAAGTTCAGAAAGTGAATCGTTATCCCTAAGTGAAAGTGAAAACATCATGGAAAGCGCTTCCGTTTCAACAAGTTTAAGCGCTGAATTATCCCTAAGTACATCTACTTCGACATCAATAAATGAAAGTGAAGAACTATCAGAAAGTATTTCGACCTCAGAGCAAAAAAGTGAAACTCCCACAGAAAGTGAATCTACATCAATAAGTCAAAGAGAAGGACTATCAGAAAGCATTTCAACTTCAGAGCAAAAGAGTGAAATCCCTACAGAAATCGAATCTACATCAATTAGCGAAGAGCTGTCCGAAAGTATTTCAATGTCAGGCGATATGAGTGAGAACCCGTCCGAAAGTACTTCAGCCTCATTGAGTGAAAGCGAAGAGTTGTCTGAAAGTATTTCAACGTCAGAGCATATGAGTGAGAACCTGTCCGAAAGCACTTCAGTCTCACTGAGTGAAAGCGAAGAGTTGTCCGAAAGTATTTCAACGTCAGAGCATATGAGTGAGAACCCGTCCGAAAGCACTTCAGTCTCACTGAGTGAAAGCGAAGAGTTGTCCGAAAGTATTTCAACGTCAGAGCATATGAGTGAGAACCCGTCCGAAAGCAC
>NZ_RKRK01000002.1:900810-1025617 GCF_003815035.1 Abyssicoccus albus | reverse complement strand
TTTTTTAACTTAATAAGCCGGCCTAGCTCAACTGGTAGAGCAACTGACTTGTAATCAGTAGGTTGGGGGTTCAAGTCCTCTGGCCGGCACCATTTATTATGATGAGCCATTAGCTCAGTCGGTAGAGCATCTGACTTTTAATCAGAGGGTCAGAGGTTCGAATCCTCTATGGCTCATTTATATTGCGGGTGTGGCGGAATTGGCAGACGCACTAGACTTAGGATCTAGCGCCTTTGGCGTGGGGGTTCGACTCCCTTCACCCGCACCATCTTTAATAATGCGGAAGTAGTTCAGTGGTAGAACACCACCTTGCCAAGGTGGGGGTCGCGGGTTCGAATCCCGTCTTCCGCTCCATGATATGCCTGGGTGGCGGAACTGGCAGACGCACAGGACTTAAAATCCTGCGGTAGGTGACTACCGTACCGGTTCGATTCCGGTCCTAGGCACCATTTGTTTTTTGCGCCCGTAGCTCAATTGGATAGAGCGTTTGACTACGGATCAAAAGGTTAGGGGTTCGACTCCTCTCGGGCGCGTATATATCGGGAAGTAGCTCAGCTTGGTAGAGCACTTGGTTTGGGACCAAGGGGTCGTAGGTTCGAATCCTGTCTTCCCGACTCTTTTATAATATTGTGGGGGATTAGCTCAGCTGGGAGAGCGCCTGCTTTGCACGCAGGAGGTCAGCGGTTCGATCCCGCTATTCTCCACCATTTTTTAATTTCATATCGGCGGTGTAGCTCAGCTGGCTAGAGCGTACGGTTCATACCCGTGAGGTCGGGGGTTCGATCCCCTCCACCGCCACTTTTAATGCTTGAATTTGGACCTTTAGCTCAGTTGGTTAGAGCAAACGGCTCATAACCGTTGGGTCGCAGGTTCGAATCCTGCAAGGTCCACCATTGCATTACGGAGGAATACCCAAGTCCGGCTGAAGGGATCGGTCTTGAAAACCGACAGGGGCTTAACGGCTCGCGGGGGTTCGAATCCCTCTTCCTCCGCCATTTAAATTTAATATTATTATCGCGGGATGGAGCAGTCTGGTAGCTCGTCGGGCTCATAACCCGAAGGTCGATGGTTCAAATCCGTCTCCCGCAATTTTCTTTTTATCAATTACATGTGGTCCTGTGGTGTAGCGGTTAACATGCCTGCCTGTCACGCAGGAGATCGCGGGTTCGATTCCCGTCAGGACCGCCATTTTTTATATTGGCTCAATAGCTCAGTCGGTAGAGCAAAGGATTGAAAATCCTTGTGTCGGCAGTTCGATTCTGTCTTGAGCCACCATTTTAAAATGTTGCCGGCCTAGCTCAACTGGTAGAGCAACTGACTTGTAATCAGTAGGTTGGGGGTTCAAGTCCTCTGGCCGGCACCATTTTTTTATTTATCTTTTTTTAGTATATTGTGTATAATGGAGGGGTAGCGAAGTGGCTAAACGCGGCGGACTGTAAATCCGCTCCTTCGGGTTCGGCAGTTCGAATCTGCCCCCCTCCACCATTATTATGATAGGGGTATAGTTCAACGGTAGAATAGAGGTCTCCAAAACCTTTGGTGTGGGTTCGATTCCTACTACCCCTGTATATGGCGATTGTGGCGAAGTGGTTAACGCATCGGATTGTGGTTCCGACATTCGTGGGTTCGATTCCCATCAGTCGCCCCATTTTGATTATTGGGCTATAGCCAAGCGGTAAGGCAACGGACTTTGACTCCGTCATGCGTTGGTTCGAATCCAACTAGCCCAGTATGGCGCCATAGCCAAGTGGTAAGGCCGAGGTCTGCAAAACCTCTATCACCGGTTCAAATCCGGTTGGCGCCTTTACATAGAATTAAATATAAGAATCTCCAATGGAGGTTCTTTTTTTGTATAAAAAAAGAGTACATTCCTGTACTCTATGCATTATAGAACATGTTTTGAAATCGTTTGTTGTAAACCTTTGATATTTGTATTTTTATCGAATGTTTTTAACAATGGCGCCGGCATACCTGCAACATATAACTTCAATTCTGCTTCAACATCGAACGTCCCTGCATTTTCCACACTGAAAGCACGGATATTTTTATATGGAATTGTGATAAATTCAATCTTTTTACCTGAGAAACCTTGTTTGTCGATGACTAAAATTCTTTTGTTAGTAAATACAAATAAATCTCTTAGTAAAATGTAGCTTTTTTCTACGATTTCATCATCTAATAAATATTCATCGAATTCTGCCTGAACATCTTCTGGATTCTGTTCACTTGAGTTACCCATCAATTGATCAAATAGACCCATATTAATCCCTCCAAAGCGTTATGATTTATTTCAATATCAGTTTATACTATCAATATAATTTTTACAATAATTAACTATGGAATAAAAAAACGACCTCAATTAGGTCGTTTGTATACCACCGGTCGGGATCGAACCGACACTCCGTGAGGAATCGGATTTTGAGTCCGACGCGTCTGCCAATTCCGCCACGGTGGCTTAATATTATTATTCGATTTATTTATTTTATTATAGATTGTAGTGTCCGTCAATAGCTTTTCAATCATTTATTGAGTTTGTTCGTTAAATCATGTACAATATACAATAAACTATTTCGGGAGGCTATGATGAATTATTATCAATTGAAACGAGACATTGTTGATTATGCGCATTCTATTGGTATCGATGATATAGGATTCACATCAGCTGAACCGTTCGAAGAATTAAGGCCTAAGCTTGAAGAATATTATGCTAAAGGGTATGATTCAGGATTTGAAGTTGGGACCATTGATGAGCGAATTAACCCTAAACTTAGTTTACCTTCTGCTCAATCGATTATAGCAATAGCAGTTGGCTATCCAAATAAATTAAAAGATGCTCCGAGATCTACTAAGAACGAACGTCGTGGAATTTTTGCAAGAGCATCCTGGGGTCAAGATTATCATACGTTATTAAATGATCGATTGAACAAGCTTGAAGCATATATTAAACATCGTGTTCCTGAAGTTGAATGTATGAACATGGTCGATACAGGCGTATTAAGCGATCGTGCTGTGGCGGAACGTGCGGGTCTTGGATTTACCGGTCGGAATGGATTTGTTATTAATCCGAAGCTTGGCACATGGACGTACTTAGGTGAGATGTTAATTAATTTGCCATTTCCTAGTGATAATCCAATCATTGATAGTTGTGGAGACTGTACGATATGTGTTGATCGTTGTCCAACCGGTGCATTGCTTGGTGAAGGTGGTCTGAATAGTAAGAAGTGTATATCTTTTCAGACTCAGTTGAAAGGAATGATGGATGTACATTACCGTAAGAAAATTGGGAATCGGTTATACGGCTGTGATACATGTCAACAAGTATGTCCTTTGAATAAAGGAATTAATACGACGCATGAAGATATCGAAGTGGAACCTGATGTCGTTAAACCGTTGTTAATTCCATTGCTTCGAATGAGTAATAGAGAATTCAAGGAGACATATGGTCATTTAGCAGGCGCTTGGCGTGGTAAAAAACCGATTCAAAGAAATGCGATGATTGCACTTGCGAACTTTAAAGATGATAGTGCCATACCAGAACTCAAAAAAGTGATCTCAGAAGATGTCAGGCCAATGATTGTTGCAACAGCGTATTGGGCAATTGCAGAAATCGAAGGTATATCTTCTATTGAGTTTATTGAAAGAGCGCTACAGAAAGAAACTGAACAGATTGTCTTGGATGAATTAAATGATATTTTGAATACATTAAGGAGAGAACAATATGCCGATTAACGTCGTTTTATATCAACCGGAAATACCGAGTAATACAGGAAATATAGGGAGAACATGTGTCGCGACAAATACGACATTACATTTGATTAAACCGTTAGGATTTTCAACGGATGACAAGATGCTAAGAAGAGCAGGTCTTGATTATTGGAAGTTATTAAATGTTGTATATCATGAAAGCTTGGAAGATTTTTTAGAATACAGTCAAGGTGGTGCGTATTATTTATTGACAAAATTTGGACAGAAACCACATACGACATTTGATTATAGTGATGTTGATGAAGAAATATATTTCATCTTTGGTAAAGAAACAACGGGACTGCCGGACTGGTTTAAAGAAAAGTACATGGATACTGCTTTGAGAATCCCTATGACTGATAAAGTAAGATCGTTAAATTTGAGTAATACTGCAGCAATTTTAATATATGAAGCATTGAGACAACAAGGCTATCCTAATATTCAATAATGTGCGATTAAAACATCGTTAGTGTATACTTTAAGTAACATTATTATTAAGGAGTGTACACGATGGATAACTTAAATGAAACAATTCAATTGATGATGAACCACCGTACTATTAGAGCATTTGAAGACAAAACTTTATCTGATGAACAAGTGAAAACATTGGTTCAAGCCGCTCAAATGGCACCAACATCAAGTCATAGACAAGTATATTCTATTATTGGGATAACTGACCCGGAAGTAAAGAAAGAATTACGAGAAATTTCAGGGCAACCGTATGTTGAAGCAAATGGACACTTATTCGTTTTTGTTGCGGATCACTATCGACACAGTCAATTAGAAGGATTTGATGCAGAAGTGATGACGCAGACATTTGAAACGACAGAAGGATTCGTTGTCGGCGTTGTTGATGCAGCACTTGCAGCACAATCTCTAAATTTAGCAGCAGAATCATTAGGGTTAGGCGCATGTTTCTTAGGCTCGTTGCGTAACGATATTAAACGCGTCAGTGAATTACTACAATTACCACCATACACAATGCCAGTATTTGGTCTTGCTGTAGGATACCCAACAGATGAAGGTTCACAGAAAGAAAGACTGCCAATGGATGTCGTTTATCATGAGAATACTTACGAGACTGAAGGTTTGAAAGAAAAAATTGCAGAATACGATGAGAATATTAGAGCTTATTATCAATCACGTGATGAGAATAAGAAAGATGCAAACTGGACAAATATCATCTTGAAATCTTTACAACGAAAGTATCGTTATGATGTCGATGATTATGTGAAGTCACAAGGATTTTTGAAACAGTAAAATAGATTACAGCTAACTTTTGTTAGCTGTTTTTTGTCCGGGTAAGTAGTAGTGTGATGGAATTGGGGAAGGTTGAAAAAGATGTGGTAATCAGAGTATTTGAGATATACTCTGAATACGGATATTCAAAAAGGAATAATTCTCCATTCAAAAAACAAAATCAAAAAAACACTAGTCCAACTAGTGTTAAAAACAAAATATTATTCTTCCTCTTTGTAACCGTATTTAGACTCACGTCCTGCAGTAAGTAAAGCAGTTAAGAACGCAGCGCAGACTAGAAATATTAAAAATGAATTCATCGATATCCCCCTAAATACTTAATTGATTAAATTAATTATATCCGAAAATAAATGTTTAATCAATACATGATAATGGGTATAAACTAATTAAGTATGAAATTCCGACCTAGGAGGAACAACAATGGTAATGAACTTTAAAATCTTTGAAAATGAAGACACAGCCGCAAATTATGTAGCAAATATTTTACGTAAACAAATGAATGATAATCCAACAAGTACAATTGGACTTGCAACGGGCAAAACAATGGTGCCAATTTACAAGCAATTAGTCGATGAAATTAAAGAGCATCCTGTTGATATGAGTCAGTTGAAATTTATTAATGTTGATGAGTATGTTGACTTAGATCCATCAAATAAAGAAAGTTTTGCTTATTTCATGAAAGAAAAATTATATAGTCAAGTCAATGTTTTAGAACATCAATCATTTATCCCTACAGGTTCGGGTGAAGAAGCTGTGAAACAGTTTAATGAAAAGTTAGAAGAATTCGGTACACCAGTTCTTCAACTATTAGGTATTGGCCAAAATGGTCATATTGGATTTAATGAACCAGGTACAAGTTTTGACGAAGGGGTTCACGTTGTGAACTTGTCTGAAGAAACTAAGTCGCAAAATAAAGATCAATTTGCTGATGGTAATGTTCCAACGAAAGCAATTACGATGGGTATTAAAGATATAATGAAGTCGCGTGAAATTATTTTAGTCGCAACGGGTCAACATAAAGCGAATATTATCCGTGAATTATACGATGCAAAAGTATCAGAAAATTTCCCGGCTTCTATATTAAAAGAACATCGAATGGTTACTGTTGTTTTAGATAAAGAAGCAGCGAGTGAATTACCTCAAGATATCCAAAGTTATTATTATAGTCAATATTCTTAAAGGAGTGATTTATATGTGTAAAGATAAAAATAATCAAGAAACTACAGAAGAGCAAGTAGAAGATACGCTAATGCAACATGGTCCAGACAAAGTTGCTAATACTGATGATAATAATATGACAGAAGATTTTGAAGATGTTGAAGAGCTTGGTAAAGAGATGGAGCAATATCACGAAGAAGACGATGAATAATAATTAAAGCAATAATATCCAATTGGATATTATTGTTTTTTTATTGTCAAACATAGTGAAAGACGGCTTTAATTCATGTAAAATAATATATGAAAACGATTAATTCTTTGGGGGTATAAATTATGTCAGTGAGAATAGAAAGAGATACAATCGGAGAAATTGAAGTGCCAAGTGATAAGTACTGGGGTGCTCAAACAGAGCGTAGTAAAAGAAACTTCCCGGTTGGAAAAGAAACGATGCCGATAGAAGTTGTCTATGCTTTCGCCGAATTAAAGAAGGCATGTGCAAGTGCGAATAATGAATTAGGCAAGTTAAGTGATATGAAGAAAGAAGCGATTCATTACGCTACAAATAAAGTGATCAATGGTGAGTTGGATGAACACTTCCCACTTGTCGTTTGGCAAACAGGCAGTGGAACTCAAAGTAATATGAATATGAATGAAGTCGTTGCTCATGTTGCAAATCTTCATTTAAAAGAACAAGGTTCAGATGAAGTTGTACATCCAAATGATGATGTCAATATGTCACAAAGCTCGAATGATACATTCCCTACAGCAATGCACGTTGCATTGTATGGTGAAGTTGAGCGTAAATTGATCGATGCAGTATCTGAATTAAGAGATACATTTAAATCACAAGAAGAAACATATCAAGATATTGTTAAAATAGGTCGTACACACCTACAAGATGCGACACCACTCACGTTAGGCCAAGAAATTGGTGGGTGGAGATTTATGCTAGACAAATCACTTGAAATGATTAATGAATCCAAAAAACAAATGTTAAATCTTGCAATCGGTGGAACAGCTGTGGGTACAGGATTAAATGCACATCCCGAATTTGGTGATAAAGTTGCAAAGTTCTTAAGTGAACAAACAGGTCATCCTTTTACATCTAGTGAGAATAAATTCCATGCTTTAACAAGTCATGATGAAGTTGTTTATTTCCATGGAAGTTTGAAAGCTCTCGCAGCAGACATTATGAAGATTGCCAATGATATCCGTTGGTTAGCATCAGGACCACGTGCAGGGATTGGTGAAATTGAAATTCCAGCGAATGAACCCGGCTCATCAATCATGCCTGGTAAAGTTAATCCTACCCAAGCAGAGATGATCACAATGGTTGCAACTCAAATTTTCGGAAATGATACAACCGTTGGAATGGCTGCAAGTCAAGGGAATTTTGAGTTAAATGTATATAAGCCAGTTATTTTACTCAATACATTACAGTCAATTTATCTATTAGCAGATGGGATTAAAACATTCAATGATAATTGTGCAGTAGGTATCAAACCAATCCAAGAAAATATCGATCAGTTTTTGAATCGCTCATTGATGTTGGTTACAGCATTGAACCCGCATATTGGATACGAAAAAGCGGCTAAAATTGCAAAAAATGCGCACGAAAAAGGAATTACGCTGAAAGAATCTGCTATTGAGTCAGGATTCTTAACAGAGGAACAATTTAATAAATGGATTAAACCTGAAGAAATGATCGGGCCTAAAGCATAATGATTTGTACAGCAGATAGCAAAACGAAGCGAATCGGACTCATTGATATTGGCTCAAATACGATCAGACTTGTCGTATTTGAATTCAGTAAACGCCACGGATTAAAAGAATTACAAAATATTAAAACACCAGCACGACTTTATCGTTATCTAAATGAAGACAAAGAAATGTCAGACGAAGGAATTAGCGTATTAATTGATACATTGAAAAGTTTTGGCAAAGTATCAGATAAATTTGACGTCGAAGAATTATATCCAGTTGCAACTGCAGCAGTAAGACAGAGTACGAATTTAGATGAAATTAAGTCGCGTGTTTTTGAAGAAACAGGTGTATCTTTAACGATTGTATCAGAATCAGAAGAAGCTTTTTACGGATTTTATGCAGTCATTAATACGATTGAAATAGAAGATGGTGTCACAGTAGACATTGGTGGTGGTTCTACGGAAGTGACTTATTTTGAAGATAAAGAACTAAAGTATAGTCATAGTTTTCCTTTCGGCGTTGTGACATTAAAGGAAATATTCTTTAAAGACAAGCCACATAACGATAAGGAAGCAATCAATAAGACGATTGAATACGTAAAGGAACAATTTTCAAGTCTTCGTTGGTTAGAAAAGCGCTATGTTCCGATTATTGCAATTGGTGGAAGTGCGAGAAATATTGCGCGTATACATCAATCAAAGAATGAATATCCAATCGCAGGTGTCCATGGGTATGAAATGGATATCGATGATTTAGATGATGTATTTAACACGTTAGTCGATACGGATGAATCAGACTTGGAAGATATCGATGGATTAAGTAAAGATCGGACTGATATTATTGTTCAGAGCAACATCGTATTTAAAGCTTTGTATGATGAAGTCGGTGCGAAGATGTTCAAATTTAGCCGTAAAGGGTTAAGAGAAGGCGTTGTAATGCGCATTTTAGAAAAAGACTTTGAAATGCCTTTCGACAGGTATAAAGTATTTAAAAATAGTTTATTAGAACTTGCGAGTGATTATAATATCGATTTAGATAATGCCAATCAACGCATTATGATTGCAGAAACGATGTACTATGAACTGCGTAAGCAAGGTTATTTCGAACATAGTAAATCTCAAAAGAAGTTTATTCGACATGCTGCATTTTTGTATTATTTAGGTGCATACATTGACGCTGATTCAAGTTCTCAGCATACGTATTACATTTTATCGAATTCCAATATTAATGGGATTAACCATAAAGATCGTGTTAAATTAGCACTGTTAGCCTCTTTTAAAAATAAATCATTATTAAAGTTTTATATGGATGAGATTCCATGGTTTTCTAATGATGAACAAGATCGTATTCAAGCGTTTGGTGGTCTATTGAAATTCTGTCATGCATTAGATATATCGAATACGTCAATTGTGAAAGGACTATATATATCAAATGTAGATGATGATACTATAGATCTAACGATTGAATACCAAGGCGATGCGATTGCAGAAATGTATCAAGCAGATCGCCAGAAAAAGCATATTGAGAAAATTACAAAGAAAAATCTTAATTTAATATTTACAAAAATTTAATATTAATTTGAGATAATAGTGATGTTATTTAAATGTGATGTAAGGTGGGTGATAATATGTCAGAGATCAATCTGAATAATAAAGAATATTACAATAATAGAGAATTAAGTTGGTTAGACTTCAACTATCGTGTATTACAAGAAGCAGATGATGAATCTAATCCGTTACTTGAAAGATTAAAATTTATCGCAATAACAAGTTCTAACTTAGATGAATTCTTTATGGTTCGTGTTGCAGGATTGCAGGACCAAGTAAAAGCAGGATTTAATGAGCCAGAAAATAAAGCTCAAATGACACCTACTGAGCAACTTGAACAAATCACAATTCGAAACCAAAGAAACTGTTCTTATCAATATGAATTGTATGATCAGTTAATGGAAGAATTGAAGAGCTATCAGGTTGAAATCAAACGTCCGGATGAATTGTCTGAAGCTCAATTGGAAGAATTGAAGCAATATTTCTTAAATGAAATATTGCCAACATTAACACCACTTGGAATTGACGCTTATCGACCATTCCCAAAACTACAAAACAAAAAGATTAATATCTTTGTCAATTTAGTCCAAGATGGTTTTGAAAAAGAAGCAATCGTCCAAGTGCCGACTGTTTTAAATCGATTTATTAGCGTGAATGATGAGGAAAAGAAAATTTTTGTACTACTTGAAGATACAATTCGCCATTTCATCACGTATTTATTTAGAGGATATGATATTGATAGAACGTTTGCATTTAGAATTACTCGAAATGCTGATTTATCAATACACGAAGAAGGTGCTCAAGACTTATTGATTGAAGTTGAGAGATTCCTTAAAGAGCGTAAAAGTGGTGCTGCGGTTAGACTAGAGATTGATATCCGTGATAACCCGACGATAAATGGTTCGTTCTTAATGAACGAATTAGAAATTCATGAAGGTGATGTGTATCGTTTAAACGGTCCACTTGATTTAACAATGTTATTTGGTTTTACAGGAATGTTATCAAAAGAATTACCTCAATTGACATTCGAACCATTTACGCCATCTGAACCAGAATCATTAAAGGGTCACAATATTTTTGAGAAAGCATTAAAAGAAGACTTATTCTTCCATCACCCATATGAATCATTTAAGCCAATAGTCCAATTCATTCAAGAAGCAGCTAAAGATAAAGAAACGATGGCTATTAAACAAACATTGTATCGTGTAAGTGATGAATCACCGATTATTCAAGCGTTAAAAGAAGCAGCTGAAGCGGGTAAACAAGTCACGGTACTCGTAGAGTTAAAGGCGAGATTCGATGAAGAAAACAATGTTCAATGGGCGAAGACACTAGAAGATGCTGGATGTCATGTGATATACGGTATGAACAATTTAAAGACGCATAGTAAGATTACCTTAGTTGTTAAACGTGTGAACAATAAGTTAGTTCGTTTCATTCATTTAGGTACTGGAAATTATAATGATTCTACAGCTAAACTTTATACTGATATGGGATTAATTACGACACATCCAGGCATTGGTGAAGATGCGATGAATTTCTTTAACTATTTAAGTGGATATTCAACGCGTCCTGATTACAACCATTTATACGTTGCACCATTTGAAATTCGTGATGCATTCGGAGAATTGATTGATCAAGAGATCGAATATCAAAAACAACATGGTAATGGTCGCATCATTGCAAAGATGAATTCATTGACAGATAAGAAGATTATTATGAAGTTGTATGAAGCAAGTCAAGCAGGTGTTAAAGTTGACCTTGTTGTTCGAGGGATATGTTGTTTAAGACCAGGTATTGAAGGCGTTAGTGAGAATATTCGCGTATTAAGTATTGTTGGAAGATTTTTAGAGCATAGTCGAATTTATTACTTCCATCAAAATGGTGAGGGGAATATGTATTTATCAAGTGCAGATATGATGACACGTAATATGATTAAACGTGTTGAAATCTTATTCCCAATCTATGATGAAAGCATTAAATCAAGATTATTAGATATTATGGATATTGAATTAAATGACAATAAGAAAGCGCGAATCCAACAATCAAACGGTGAGTATGTATACGTTGATAATGATCAAGAACCATTATCATCACAACAAGCCTTAATGGATCGTGCTAGACAAGCAAACATCAAAATGAATCCTTATAAAGATTCATTGCTGACTAAAATTAAAGATCGTTTCCGTAAATAATTACTGAAAGAAAAAAACAGGAAGCCCTTACGGGCTTCCTGTTTTTTCAATCGAAAACTAGACATCATATGACTAGTTTAGTCATTCAAGAAATCAATATCTTCTAATGGAATTTCGACAGAAATTAGATCTTCTGTATAAGGGTGAACGAATTCTATTTTATAAGCACACAATGCTAGATTTCTTAAATGAGACTCTGAATACAGTGGATCTCCAATAATCGAATGACCTATCGCTTCTAAATGCACACGAATTTGATGTTGGCGGCCTGTATCTAACTTCAAAATAGGGAACTTACCATTATTATAATCAATGAAATCTACTATATGAGTAATTGCTTGTTGGCCGCGATTAGAAATCCGGCGTTTGTTAGCATGTGTTGAATCTTTCCCGATAGGTAAATCAATCGTTTGTGCTGACAATGATTCGTTGTTATGAACATTGGCAATATAAAATCTAGAAATTAATCGTTGATCTAACATCGTATCAAAAGTGGATTTTACATAAGGATGCTTACACAATATTAATAAACCTTTTGTTTCTTGGTCCAATCGGTGAATCGGTTCTAAGTAGTCGCTATCTATTGTGTTCATCGCATGATTCATTAACGTATTCAGTTCATGTTGTTCGTTTGGATGTGTTTTGACACCACGTTGTTTGACGACTATTGCAACATAATCATCTTCATATACAACATCACAGAAACGAACACTTCTTGCATAATCACTCGATGCATCTATCACGTCTGGTAAAATGAGTTCGCCAGTTTGGTCTATTTTATAGTTAAGTCTAATTGGCTCTCCGTTCAATGTAATTTGTTTGTTCATTCGTAGTAAATGAAGCACTTTTTTTGAGAAGAATTTCGATTGAAGTACTTCGTCAATCGTTTGAGATTGCCAAGATTCTAATAAATTAATTTTAAGCATTTTTAGCCTCTTCTTTAGCTTCTTTTAAGAATTTTTCAAAGTTTTCAACAGAACCTAGATTTCCTGACACACGTTTAACTTCTTTTCCATCTTTGAAGTAGATTAACGTAGGTGTTGCTTCTATTTGATATGTTTGTGCAAACTTTTGGTATTCTAATAAGTTAAACTGCTTGTACTCCATGTCCAAATTATCAATCGCCTTATTCAATACAGGTGTTGCAGCACGACAATATGAACACGTTGGGCTAAAGAAATAAACAAGACCCTCACCATTTTTATAGTTCTCTAAGTCTTTAGGGATAATGATATCTTGATAATTCTCATCTGTGAGTAAATCTTTCGATGGCCCACTTAAATCTTCCTTAGCAATTCCATCATATGGATAATAATCCGTTGATTTTTGATTTATTTGAAAGAAAATAACAACGCCTACAAATGCTACAATAATTAATCCAATAATGCCGTAAAATATTTTGTTACTCATTGTGTTTCTCTCCTTTAATATAAATGATTGAACTTACAAAAATAATAATGAATGCAATTAGTGCAAGAAATGGAATTGTAATAAATCCACCCCATTGAATAAATTGTACAGTACAATCTCCAATTTTGCATTCATGACTACCGCTTAATCCAGGAATATTTTGTAGTGCATAGTGATATGATGATACCAAAATACCTAGGCATGATAAAATAACAGTAGGGTATATTAATGATTTACTGTTCGAGATTATGTGAGACAAACTAATGATGATGATTGGATACATTAGAATTCTTTGATACCAACAAAGCTCACAAGGCAAGTACCCTCTAATCTCAGAGAAATATAGAGAACCAAGCGTCGCAATAAGACTCGTAATAAATATGATTTGAGCCATGAGTTTAGAATTTTGCAAATGATCACCTCAAAAATTTATAATATGTTCTATTATATCATTTAAATTCGAGATAATAAGTATGAAACGAGATGATTTTATGAACGAAATGAATGAATTGAACTTATTAAAGACCATCGCAGAAATGCATAATAATGAAGTCGATATTCATAGAATGTTTTATAAAACGATTAAATTACTCGTTGATCATTCTACATTCGAAACAGCATGGATATTTCTGATTAATGACTCGGGACACCACGAAATGATCACAGAATATAAGTTGCCACAATCACTCAAATGTTTGAGCTGTGATTATATGAATGAAGGTAGTTGTTGGTGTGTTAGGAAGTTTCATAGTGGTGAACTGATGAAAGCAAGTAATATCATTGTTTGTAGTAGAATTGAATTAGCGAATCATGAGCAACGAAATGCAAGTGACGGTATAACGCATCATGCAACCGTCCCTCTCGTTGCTAAAGATCATAATTATGGTGTGTTAAATGTTGCTATACGACATAGGACTGAGTATACACAAGATGAGTTATCATTGCTTGAATCGATTGCATATCAAATCGGTTCAACAATTCAACGTATTCGATTAACTGAGCAGCAAATAGAACATACAAGGCAACAGGAACGCAATCGTCTTGCAAGAGATTTACATGATTCAGTGAAGCAGATGCTTTTTTCGATACATATGATGTCTCATGCGATGAAAAACTCGACAGACATGATAAAAATGCAAGATGCGTTCAAAAATATAGAAGCATCAAGCGAAACAGCTCAAGATGAAATGAAATCATTACTTACGCAATTAAGACCTTCTGTATTAGAGAATGGGCTCATTGAAGCGTGGAGATCATATGGCCAATTATTAAATATTACGATTCGTGTACATGTTGATGGAATTATCCATTTAGATGAATCGGTTGAAATGGAAATGTTAAAAATTGGACAAGAAGTGATCAACAATGTATACAAGCATGCATACGTTGACGTGATGGATATCTTCATAGAACAACAATCAAATCAATTGAACGTGAAGTTTATTGACTCTGGTGTAGGATTTGACACGACGCATGTGTTAAACCATCATTATGGTTTAACGAATATGAAAGAACGTATTCATAAATTGAACGGTAAAATTAATATTGTTTCACAACAGGATGTAGGAACATCAATAAATATAGAAGTTCCAATCTAACATTTGAAAGTATAAAGAAAGAGGGAAAGATATGAATATCGTGATTATTGATGACCATTCAATCGTCAGGCAAGGATTGAAATACTTAATCGAATCTACTGAGAATATGGAAGTCATTGCAGAGTTTTCAAATGGTGAAGAGGCAATAAATTATTTACAATCTACTGTTGAGACAGTTGATGTTATCATTGTCGATCTCGTATTACCAGAGATGAATGGGATACAGATTACACAACAAATCAAATCAACGAACGCTCAAATGAAAGTCATTATATTGACAAGTTATTTAGAGGAGAAGTATATCATTCCAGCGTACCAATCGGGTGCTGATGGTTTTCTATTAAAGGATATTGCACCCAAAAATCTAATCAAAAATATTATCGAGGTCTATAAAGGGGTCAATGTAGTCAGTCAAGAAATTAAAGGGATGGTCAGTGATATTGATGAGTTACCTCATTTGAAAAATCCTTTATCTAACAGAGAGCTCGAAGTGCTTGCGGCGATGAGTCTAGGATTAAACAATCGTGAAATTGGAGAAAAATTATATGTTTCTGAAAAAACGGTCAAAACACATATATCGAATATACTTAGAAAGCTAGATGTATACGATAGAACGCAAGCTGTACTTTATAATCAAAAGTACAGCTTAACGATGAAATAATTAATATTCTGGCTCAATATGAACGATCGTTTCAGCGTTTTGATAATAATCGATCAGTATTGTTTCGATTTGTTCCGTGATGTAATGACTCTCAGTGACATTCAGATGGGGATCTACAGTCACTGTAACATCAATAAAAGTGACCATACCGTGACTTCTCGCTTTAATATCTTTAACATGATATACATCTTTGTGACTATCAACGAGTTGATGCATTTTTTGCAGTTCATCATGGTCAAATCCATCAGTTAATGTTATGGTAGATTCCTTAAATATACCTAAACTCGTTTTCATAATAATAAGACCGATGACCAGCGCTGCAATCGTGTCTAATATGTTGAATCCCAGTGATACACCTATAATACCAATCGCTGCACCAAAGGACACGAGAGCATCACTTAAATTATCGTAACTTGCAGCCTTTAAAGCTGTACTCGATGTTTTTTTCGCAATACGACGATTGATAAAACTTACAATGAGCATGATAATACCAGAAATCAATGCGATAATACTTGCGTTTATATTCGGTACTTGATGCGTGTCATTAATAAAGCTTGTAATGCCATCTATAAGTACTTGAACACTGACCGCAAACATAATGAAGCTTGCGAGTAAACTTGCAACAAACTCTGCACGATAATGGCCATAATTATGTATTTTGTCAGCAGGTTTAATTGAGATGGATAGTCCAATTAAAATTGCAATAGAGGATATTATATCAGTAGAATTATTCAATCCATCAGCAATCAATGCGTTGGAATGAAAAATGTAACCATATATTAATTTGAACACGGTTAAGATTAAATAAGTAAATATACTTAAATAAGCACCAAACTTAGCGTGTTTCACTTTATCTTGAATAGATTCCATACAGCACAATCACCTCAAACAGTATCATAACGTATTTAATCAGGTCGCACAATTTAAAGGAGTAAGATAATGAAAATAATATTAATTATAATATTTATGGCATGTGTCGGTGGTCTGATCGGTGGCGTAACGAATATGATTGCAATTAAAATGCTCTTTAGGCCGTATAAACCAATCTATATTTTTAATAAGAAATTACCATTTACACCTGGTGTCATCCCATCCAGAAGGAATCATTTATCGCAACAACTAGGAGAAATGGTGTCTAGTCATTTATTAACTAAGGATGTATTTCAGTCTAAGTTAAATGCACCATCAACGATTCATTGGATTAGTGAATGGATTGATTCGCAACTCGAAAGATTATTATTATCTGAACGTAGTATTCATGATATTTTGTTAAACTTCCATCCAAAGCCAGATGAATGGTTTAACACGCATATTTTACAAACGATTGATAAACATTTTGTAAAATTGCTAACTGATTATGAAGATAAACCGTTAAAGAATGTCATCCCAACACTATTTAAAGTACGTATAGATGATGGTGTAAGTGAAATAAATCCGTTGATTAGACAGAAGTTAATCGATTATTTAAAATCAAGTCGGGCATTAGATGACTTTACAATGATGATTGACAAGTTCATTCAGACGAAAGGACGATTGGCTCGTAGTATTTATCTCGTCATGACAAAAGAAGATCTTGCAAAAAAAGTCATTTTAGAACTCATAAAGTTAATTAATGATGATGACTTTATTCAAAAGTTAGATGATCAAATTCAATTAACATATAATGAACTACTTGATCACCCGATTGGATATTATGCTGATAAACTTAATTTGTATGATATTTTTAAAGAGGGAAGTGAACATTTATTACATAGTGATCGCGTTCAGTCAATATATCACAAACCACTTAAGGATGTGTCTCAATCATTTGTTTCAACGATAAGAAATGCAGGGACTGACAATATATCAAAACGTATTGTTATCACTGCTTCAACACATTTACCGACGATTGTCGACAATATGGATATAAAGCAAATGGTTAAAGATCAAATCGATAGCTTTGACTTGAATTATATCGAAACGCTTGTGATGGACGTCGCTCGAAATGAACTTAAAATGATTACACGATTAGGATTTATACTCGGGTGTTTTATTGGGATAATTCAAGGGTTAATCGCAATAATGGTATAAAAGACTTAGATATGTTAATGTGTTATTAGACTAATTAATAAAGGAGAATGTCACTATGTCAAACAATATTCATGATAAAGCACATGAAATGAGCAAAATCATTCGCGAGAGTGAGGAGTTCAATAATATTAAAGAAGCGTATAACAATGTAAACGCTGATCCTGAAACGAAAAAAACTTTTGATGATTTCCGTAATATTCAAATGACGTTACAACAAAAACAAATGCAAGGTGAAGAAATCACTGAAGAAGAAGTTCAACAAGCACAAGCTTCTGCTGAACAAATTGAACAAAATGAAACAATTAAAGGATTAATGGAAGCAGAACAACGCATGAGCGTATTAATCCAAGATGTAAACAAAATCATTATGGAACCAATTGAAGAATTATATGGTCTTCAACAAGATGAAGAATAATATATTGGTATAGAACCGTAAGGAGTATAGCATAGGCTATACTCCTTTTTTTCTTGAAAATACGATATAATAAAGTGATAATATATATGTAGATTTTGAAAATTGGAGTGGTTTCATGATTTCGTTTATACATTGTGCAGACTTGCACTTGGATAGTCCATTTAAATCAAAGCATCATTTACCTGAAACAATTTTGAATAAAGTGATGCAAAGTGGCTATGAAAGCTTTCGTAAAATTGTTCAACATGCAATTGATAAAGAAGTTGACTTCATCATTATATCTGGGGATGTATTCGATCAGTTAAATAGAACATTAAAAGCTGAAGTATTCATCCGTGATATGTTCGAACAACTTCAGGACCATGATATATTCGTTTATATGATTCATGGAAATCATGATCCATTAAATGATGGGGTTAAAACAACGCTTCCTGAAAATGTTGTTGTTTTTGATAAAGACGTTGGAAGTTATGAGTTGATTACGAAAAGAAATGAACATGTATTTATTCACGGATTTAGCTATCAAAAAGACATGAGCTATGAAAATAAATTAGATGAATACCCGACGAATCATGAAAACAAAGGGATACATATCGGGATTTTACATGGTACGTACTCTAAAGCAATGGATGTTAAAGAAAGATATACGGAATTCACACTCGAACAGTTAAATGAAAAGCTATATCACTATTGGGCATTAGGCCACATTCATAAACGACAAATGTTGAGTGACTTACCTGAAATTCATTATCCTGGGAATATTCAAGGAAGGCACATTAATGAATCGGGTGAAAAAGGATTTTTATACGTTCAAGGAGATAAAGCAAAGTTAAAAACACGCTTTATCCCTACACAATCAATAGTATGGAACAGAATAACGATCGAAACCGAAGCTGAAACAACTCAACAATTATTCGATGAAATTAAATCATACAAAGATAACCATAGAGAACATTATAGCCAAATGATTTATTTGGAATTAGACCATAAAACAAAAGATGTAGATAATATAGATTTACTTGAAATTAGACAACTCTTGAATGAGAATGAGCTCAGAGAAAAGAATTTTATATGGTTAGAAGATTTAACTTGGAATCATTCGACGAGAATGCATGATATGTTAATCCAAGAGTTTAGATCTACATTTTTAGAGCGTGATGATTTGGTTCAAGAAGCGACACAAGACTTATATCTAAATCCGAAAGCGAATCGTTATTTAAAACAATTAAACGACGTTGATAATGAACAACTGTTGTTAGACGGTGAAGCATACTTAAATTCATTAATGAGAAGGTCATAATCTATGAGAATTAAACAATTAGAAGTATACGGATACGGTAAACTGGAAAGCAAAAGATTTAATATTGATGATGGATTTATACAAATTTATGGTGAAAATGAGGCTGGAAAGTCTACATTACAAAATTTCATCCATTCTATTTTGTTTGGTTTTCCTGCTAAAAATGAAGTGGAGCCTAGAATGGAACCTAGACTTGCTAATAAGTATGGCGGTAAACTAATTGTGGATATAGACGGTCAGACGGTTGAAATTGAACGTGTGAAAGGGAAGTCTCAAGGCGATGTTGTCATCTATTTAGAAGATGGAACGACGCGTGATGAAGCATGGCTCAATAAAAAAATGAATTTTATTAATAAGAGAACGTTCCAAGGCATATTCAGCTTTAATGTTTTAGGTTTACAAGATATTCATAAAAATATGTCAGAAGAACGTCTGCAAAATTATTTATTACAAGCTGGAGCATTAGGTTCTACAGAATATAGTGTCATGTTAGATAAACTTCAACAAGAAAAAGATCGTTTATACAAAAAACAGGGCGTTAAACCGATTTTGAATCAACAAATCGAGGAACTTCAAGAAATGGAAAGTACGGTTAGACAACTTGAAAGTAGTGAATCCGATTATCATCAGTACATTTATGAACGAGATCGCTTAAATAAGCAACTGAGCGAACAACGTGAAATTTATAACCAGATGGATCAATTATATAAACATAAACTTCACGAGAAACAATATCACAAAGAAATTAAAGAGTGGTCAGAACTTGAGACGTTGTTGGATATTGAACCGATAACATTCCCAGAAAAGGGGATAGAGCGATATGAATTATCTAAGCAACAATTGACGCAAGCAAAAAAAGACCGTGAAATGCGTCAAAGTAAGTTAAATGTATTAGAACAAGAATTCAACAGAATTGAACTGGATGACGATGATTATATTCAAAGCGCACGAAGCGTTGTCAAAAATGAAGGAGAAGTCTTGACGTTAGAAGCAGATTATCGACATTTGAAATCTCAAATTAAAGAAAATCAAAAACATTTGAATCGACTCATGATGGATGTTGGATGGAATTCTGTTCCAGAGGATATTGATGATTCAAATATGATGCGTGAAAGAATTATTCAATTGTTACAACAACGTAAATCTAGCATGCAGGAGATTAATTTAATTGAACGTGATATGAAGAGTTTGGAAGAAGATAATGAATTACTAAAGTCTCAATATGACAAGATTACTTCAGATATTGTTTCGGATGAAGCATTACAGAAAGCATATGAATTAAAAGACAAACATATCGAAATGAATGAAAAGAAGAATATGTTTAATGTCATTAAAGCAGAGTATGAAGAAGGTATTGAAAACCAACGTAAATCAAGAAAAAAATACAATATCACGATGATCATATTTACAGTTGTATTTTTAGCATTATCGATTTACTTCTTTACAATACCTAACTTCATGTTCGCCATCATCTTTTTGGTTATTGCTATTCTGCCAATCGTGATGCTCATTTTAAATCGATCTGACGAAGATAGTAAATTTACCGAAGAGTATGAACAACAAATCGAAAGATTGAAACAAGAAATTGATGAGATGATTGAAAAGTATGGTCTTACGTTTGACTTATTCGAAGAAGAAGCAAAAAGAGATAATCTTAAAAGAATATCAGAACAACAATCATCGAATGAGCGTAAATACCGACTATTGGAACAAGAAGAACAAAAAATTGACGCTGCATTAGATCAAACAAATCAATCTTTGTTCGAAATTAAAGATGCGTTAAAGATTGATGATGCAGCTGAAATAGATCAACTTGATGGACTAATCGATGAAATTAGATCGATACGTTTTGTGAATGAAGAAATCAAAGATTTAAATGAAGAACTCACACTGATGAAGCAAAAGATGGCTGGGTTTTATGAAGAAGCGAATAAGCTTTTGCAATCCAATGTATATACTGAATCAAAGTATATGTTCAAAGATTTAAATGAACGCATTCAACGTCAAGAAGTTGGCAAACATCAACAGCAACAACTGTCAGATCAACTAGAACTGTTACAAAGCGAAATAAAAACATTAGAGCACCAAATCGATGAATCCAATGAGCATATCGAATCATTATTTGATTATGTTGATGCTGACGACGAAGAGGAATATTATTCATTGTATAATGCATATAACACATATGAGCAACGAAAATCTAAATATAAATCATTGTCAGAGCAATTGGATAATGAAAACTTTGATTATTATACGAGAAAACATTTAACGACAATTTCTGATCATGATATGAATGAAGAAATTGCTCATTTGGAATTACAACGTAATGAAGTGATGCAGATGATAGAAGATATTCAAATGGATTTATCAGATGTCAAAGCAACAATTAAGAAATATGAAGAAAACGGTGAGCTTTCAAAGTTAAGACATCAATTCGAAATTAAGAAAGCGAAATTCCAATCGCTTGCCCATGACTACATGTCATTAAGTTACTTACAAACACTAATTGACACGCATATTCAACAAATTAAAGATGAACGATTACCACATGTGATTGGGGACGCTACAGAAATTTTCAAAACATTGACAGAGCATCGCTATACAAACGTGTATTACAACGAAGAAGGTATTAGCGTTAAGCATGAGAATGGACAACAGTTCCATCCAATTGAAGTATCACAATCAACGAAAGAGTTATTATATATTGCTTTAAGATTTGCTTTAATTAAATCATTAAAAAATTATTATAACTTTCCAGTTATTATCGATGATGCCTTTGTTCATTTTGATAAGCATCGTAAGAAACTAATTATGAGATATTTACTCAATGAACCATTCGAACAAATATTGTACTTTACGTGCAATCAAGATCTCACGATACCGAAATCACAAACAATTGTATTAGAATCTTAAAATAGGAGGAATTAAATGACACTCATTAAAGATTTGCAACCGACAGACCATGTTGAAGCGTTTTATTTAGTTCATCGTGTTGTCCTTGGTGTTACGAATCAAGGGAAAGAATATATGACGCTATATTTACGTGACAAAACAGGGGAAATCGATGCGAAACTATGGACGATTGAAGCGTCTGATAAAGAGCAGCTACAACCACAAAATATTATCAAAGTGAAAGCTGATATTATTGATTATCGTGGAAAGAAACAAATGAAAATTATACAATATCGGTTAAGTACAACAGAGGATCATCTTTCGTTATCACAATTTGTTGAGACAGCACCGATGTCGCCTGAAGAAATAGAACAAGAAATTATGGACTATATCATAGAAATACAGAATGCACCACTTCAACGCATTACAAGAACATTATTAAGTAAGCATCGTGAAGCATTTTATAAATATCCAGCAGCAAGTAGTTTTCACCATGATTTTGCTGGAGGTCTTAGTTATCACGTTGTGACAATGTTACGCATTGCGAAGTCTTTAAGTGAAATATATCCGAAGTTAAATAAAGGATTACTCTATTCGGGGATTATTTTACATGATATGGGTAAGATTAGAGAATTAACAGGAGCAGTCGCGACACAATATACGCTAGAAGGAAACCTACTAGGACATATTTCAATCATGCATGATGAAATATCGCAAACAGCGTTAGAGTTAGGTTTAGAAGATACTGAAGAAGTATTACTATTAAAGCATATTATCTTAAGTCATCACGGTAAGCTTGAATATGGTTCACCTAAATTGCCTTTAATTCAAGAAGCAGAGATTATACATTTCATAGATAATATTGATGCAAGAATGCAGATGTTTGATAAACATCTTATGAAAGTCAGTGAAGGAGAGTACACTGAACGTATTTTCGGTTTGGAGAACCGTTCATTTTATAAACCAAATATTAGCTCAATCAATTTTGAATAAACATTAAGAAAAACCGAAGACACTTCTTTACGTCTTCGGTTTTTTATAGTTGCCATATTGAAGAGAAGAGAGTGAAACTGGCAACTAATAGCGTTCAATACTTTAAAAAGCGATCAGCACCATGTGGTGTTGATCGCTTTAATGTTAAAATTATTTAGATTCTTCAGCTGAAGGTGCAGCCGGTTGTTGTTCTTGATCAGCTAATATTTTTTCTTCGACAAATTTTTTAATGTCTTCGTTTTTATAATCCACTTTATATTCATCTAACAATTTTTTATAAATATCTTTAACTTTGTTAGGTTCTTCTTGTAACAGTGATTGTCTTAATTGATTTTTCAATTGATCTTTTTGTTTATCGAAGTCATCTTCTTTATCATGCTTAATAATATGATAACCAAAGTCTGTTTTAACTAGTTCATCGTGAATCTTACCTTCTTCAGTATTAAATAAAACTTTTTCAAACTCTTCTACAGTTTGACCTTTAGTCACATATCCTAAACTACCATCTTTTTCTTTAGTTCCAGCATCCATTGTATGTTTCTTAGCTAATTCACCGAATTTTTTAGGGTCTTCCTTCACTTGTTTTAACAAATCTTCAGCTTTCTTTTTAGCTTCTTTATCTGATAAAGCTTCCTTATCTTCAGGTTGCCCTTCAGGTTTTTTCTCATCAGATTTCACTTTGATTAAAATATGTGAAGCTTTTTGAGTTTTTTCTTTGAGTTCTTTATCACTAATTTCAAATTCTTCATCGAAAAGTTGTTGTTGGTATGCTTGTTGTACTTTTTGTGATTTAAAACTATCAACTGTCATTCCTGGGTTTTGTTGTTGCATTAACTGTTCGAATGACTCTTTACCACCGTATTTTTCGATTTCTTTGTCTGCTTCTTCTTCAAGCTCCTTTTTGTCTACTTTGTCTTTATATTTATCTTCTAAAATATCAGATATCGTAATTTGGAATGCTTGTTGAGCCATAGCATCAGAACCCATTTCATCTAAAATGTCTCCTGTAGTTGTTTTACCAGCTTTTGACTCAATGAGTACTTCACCTTTATCGGCTTGTTTACCATCTTTAGAATCACCAGAATCGTTATTACATGCAGCAAGTGTCAATGCACTAGCAGTGATTAAGATGGGTAATGTGCGTCTTTTCATAATGATCGCTCCTTTAAATTGTTATCAAAATTCAATATACCATACTGCCTTATGATGGACAAACAATTCTATATACTTGCAAGAATAATTGTTAATTGAATTTTTGCTTCATTAAAATTTCTAAACCGTGTTTACGTTCATCGATATGTGTTGCATAAGGACAATTAATAATGTGTGCAACATAGATAAAGTCAATCAATGAAATACCTAAATTAATTGAAGCAATAATGATAAAGTAATGCGCAAACATTGGGAATGGAATAATCAACAATATAACCGCAACGGTAAGTATCAAAAAAGGTGTAATCAAAGCCAAAATATATTCAAAAATTAATACTGGACGTTTTACACGAACATTCATAAAGTTGAATAATGATTTTTTGTTATTGAAAGAGATATTTAAATATTTATAATGACGCAATAATGGGAGCGTATGCAATAATTTGTGCAACGGATATATTGCAATGAGTGATATAAAGAAAATTAATGCATTACGATCTGTTAATGGTTCATCAGACAAGAGTAGGAACCCTTCATATAAAACACAAAAGGATAAGAAGGTTAATAGCAAACTAAACAACGTCATTCTTACAAATCCAATTTTGCGTCTTAAGTTTATTGATTGTTCACAAATAAACATTTAAACACCTCCTAAGCCATTTATGTATCACATTATGCGCCGCCTATTACAATAAGTCAATGCTATAATGGTTAATCTTTTTTGAAACAAATAAAAGCTTGAAACCATGTGGTTTCAAGCTTTGATAAAATTTATTTCTTTTTAATATTTGTCATGTCACTCACTTCTTTTTGAATCGTTTCTCCATTTTGTTGAAGACCTTCGACATCTTTTTTAATGTTATTGATATTAGGTTCGATATCTTGCTTAAAATTTTCAATCATTGTTTTAATTTCATCGCCTAATGATTGGAATGTTTCAACTGATTCTTCTTTCGATTGCATGAATGAATCTTTGATACTCAATGCATTGTACTTAATATCATCGATATTTTTCACTGATTTAGTCTTCGTGTTTTTAAGAGACTGTATTGTGTCTTCGCCTGATTTTGGTGCATTCAATATTGATATGGCAGCACCACCCGCAGCACCAATTACAACACCAAGTAGAACGTTAGTCATTTTCATATTATATTCCTCCGTATTCATGTTTAATTGTATATAACTACTACATACCCAATTCTTTCCTAATTAATCTTGAATCATTAACTTTTGGTGTATCTCATCTGATAACAATGGATCTGTATCGGACGGTGTTTCAAATTGTGGGTCGAAACCATCAAATTGTTCAGAATACCTCGGAATCAAATGGAAATGTACATGGAAAACAGATTGCAATGCATACTCACCATTGTTTTGTAATATATTTAATCCATCACAATTTAACGTTTCTTTCAGATGTTTTGCCACTTTAGGGATGGATTGACTAAAGTTTTTCATATCTTCAGCAGATAGGTCATAAATCGTTTCTGCATGAACCTTTGGAATAATTAGTGTGTGACCTAAACTAACAGGTTCAATATCTAGAAATGCATAAGTATACTCATCTTCATAAATTTTTTTAGATGGAATTTCACCATTAATAATTTGACAAAAAATACACATTGTAAAACCACCTTTCATGTTAATCTTATTATGAGTGAAATCATTTCGTATGACAAATGTTTCGGTTATACTTGAAATTATATATTAACTATAAAAGAGGTGTCACAATGAGTTTGTTAAATGTTGAACAATTATCAGGTGGATACAATAGAAAGAAAATTATAGAAGGACTTAATTTCACCATTGAGCGCGGTGACGTTGTTGGACTTATTGGGTTGAATGGTGCAGGGAAGTCCACAACGATAAAACATATTTTAGGTATTTTAACACCGATAGAAGGAACGATTACACTGAATGACCTATCGATTTCAAAAGATTTAAGTGAATATAGAAGTCGCCTCAGCTACATACCAGAAGCACCCGTGTTATATGACGAATTGACGTTAAAAGAACATATTGAAATGACGTGTATGGCGTATAGTATCCCTGTTGATATCGGCATGGAAAGAGCGCAACCACTACTTAAAGTGTTTCGGTTAAGTGATAAGATAGATGTATTGCCGATTCATTTTTCTAAAGGTATGAAGCAGAAAGTGATGATTATCTGTGCATTCATCGTTGAACCTGATATTTACATTATCGATGAACCTTTTATAGGATTAGATCCGTTAGCGATACAAGATTTATTGGATTTGATTAAGAGAGAAAGAGGAATAGATCGTGCAGTACTGATGAGTACTCATATTCTTGCAACGGCTGAGTCTTATTGTAATAAGTTTTTAATTTTACACGAAGGACGACAAGTCGCTTTTGGGACAATCGATGAATTAAGAGCACAATTAAATTTAGCAGGGTATTCTCTTGAAGCAATGTATGCTCATATTGCAAGTGGAGTGGGTCAGTCGTGACAAGTCGTAATTTATATCAACTGCGTAAAAAACAATTTAATAATCAAGCGATGCAATATAATAAATATATTTTCAATAGTCACTTTTTATTGTTCTTATTTATTAGTTTTGGTGCATTTTTATTATGGTATCAACAACTAATACAGAATGGTGAACCTCATCTATATCAACGAATTGCTGTAAGTTTAATCATTGGACTTGTTTCTGTACAATCGATCAGAATGTATTTGAAACGTGCTGACATGTTATATCTACTACCCTATGAACAACATATGTCTGATTATTTCAATAATGCGATCGTCGATTCTATCAAGAAATTAATCGTTAGAAAGATAATCGTTGCACTCATTTTATCTCCGCTCGCGATGTTAGAAGGGTTAACGGGTTATCAGTTTATACTGCTCATAATACTAATCATAATACTGACTACTTTGATGCTCTTAATGAAAGCATTGTTAATTATATCGGGTCATTACAGTGTCGTATTTGACTTGGTTCAAGTGATTGTTGTTAGTACAATTGTATTAAGTTCATTTTATAACACGTTGATATCTATCGTGTTCATTAGCGTGTGTATCATGATATGTTCTACTTTAGTGTATTGGATTAAACATAAAAAGCTGCTCGTTAATTGGGGAGCATTGATTGATTATGAGATGAAGCTTGAAGAATCTTATTATAAGTTTATCAATATGTTTGTCGACGTACCTCATTTAGGTCTCCGTGTTAAAAGAAGACAGTGGTTGGACCCAATCGTTTCGTTATTAACGCCTAGCAATAAGGGCCCTTTGACTATTTTCGAATATGTGTATGTTAGAAGTTTGGTAAGGGGTAAAGAATTACTCTTTATTTGTATTAGATTGATCGTGTTAGCTGTTATTGTAATGTATTTAGTGCGTAATGTTCATGTCGACACGTTAGTTGTGACGCTTTGTGTATATTTAATTGCATTACAACTCATTCAACTGTTTATGCAGCATCGTTACGGTCAATGGATTGAAATATGGCCAATCGATGAAAGAGATCAGATTAGACAATTTAAACGTTTTTATTTTAAAATCATGATGGCAGTTATCATTATCTTATTAGTCGCTTTTGTTATTTTCCATCCTAGTCAGTTTTATTACATCCTCATTCCAATTGGGATTCTAGTGTACACGTATTATGTGACAACGAAGAAACTAGTCGCTCAATATTATGAGCTTTCTGATTAACGAAATAAGACCACTCAATCGAGTGGTCTTATATTTATGATTCAAGATGTTCTTCTTGATTTGGTTTTAATACTTCAACATGTTGACTCATATGGAACAAGTCTGTTCCTTTGAAACGTTTTGCATGGTCATGGTTGAAATACTCATTGAAGAATGCACTTTCTTCGAAAGGCTTCACAAGCTCATCTGATGAAAATGATACTAGAATAATATATGCATCATCATCTAACACTTTAGCAATACGGTAAGCATTCGTTGATTCAATTGTGTCTATATCTTGTTGAACATTTTCCTTAAATGCTGACTCATGATCTGTAGAAACAGGTAAGTAATTGTAATAAATAAAATCTTGATCAGATAAATGACCGTTAGAATGGATCACTTCAGCCGAAGTTGGTGATGTGAATATTGATTCACCATCATTCTCTTGAATTAAACGTGTTCTACCTGTTGCTAGATAAAGCAAAACATCTTCATGCTGTTCCGCAATTTTTGATAAGTATGGGTAAGTCCCACTTGTCAAGTGTAGTTTCATTTTTACGCCTCCAATATATATTGTAATATTCATTATAAATTATGAACATTTTTGTGACTTTTGGCAAATAGAAAACAACTCATTCTATTTAATATGTTAAAATAATAGAGATAAATAGAATGAAGCATGGAGGATTTATGGTGCAAAACTTTAACGATACAATATTAAAAGCAATACGAAATGAACAAACAACGCATACACCATTATGGTTTATGAGACAAGCAGGGAGAAGTCAACCTGAATACCGTGAGATTAAAAAAAAATACTCACTGTTTGAAATTACTCAACAACCTGAATTATGTGCATACGTGACACAATTACCTGTAGAGCAGTACAATACAGATGCGGCCATTCTATATAAAGATATTATGTCCCCGTTAGAAGGTATTGGGGTGGATGTTGAAATTAAATCAGGGATTGGTCCTGTCATCGATCAGCCGATTCAGTCGTTATCGGATGTAGAGAAATTGACACCGTTTAATCCATATGAAGCGGTTCCTTATGTGCTTGATACAATTAAAATTTTGACGACTGAGAAATTGAATGTACCTCTTATCGGATTTGCAGGTGCACCGTTTACACTTGCGAGCTATATGATTGAAGGTGGGCCGTCTAAAAATTATAACAAGACGAAAGGGTTTATGTATAAAGATCCAAAAGCATGGAACTTACTCATGACGAAGTTAAGTGATATGACGATTACTTATTTACGAGCTCAAATTGATGCAGGTGCTAAACTCATTCAATTATTCGATAGTTGGGTCGGTGCGTTAAATGTTCAAGATTATCAGGCATTTATTCAGCCACACATGAAGCGTATCGTATCAGAAGTGAAGGCGACACACCCAGTACCAATCATTATGTTTGGTGTTGGTGCGAGTCATCAAATGATTGAATGGCAAGAGACAGGTATTGATGTTGTCGGTTTAGACTGGAGAACAACAATCGATGAAGCGCGAAATCGTGGTATCGTTCAAACGGTTCAAGGAAATCTAGACCCAGCCATTTTATTAGCACCATGGGATGTCATTGAAGAACGTACGAGAGCCATTTTAGATCAAGGGTTGAAATCGAATCAATACATCTTTAATCTCGGTCATGGGGTATTCCCTGAAGTACAACCAGCTACATTAAAGCGTGTCAGTCAATTCGTTCATGATTATTCTGCACACGTTAAATCAACACAACAATAATTAGACAAGGTAGGTAAACATTATGACTAAAAAAGCACTCCTAGTGATGGCGTATGGTACGCCGTATACAGAAGAAGATATAGAACCATATTACACGCATATTCGTCACGGGCGTAAGCCAAGTGAAGAAGCATTACAAGATTTAAAAGATCGTTACGAAGCAATTGGTGGTATTTCTCCACTGGCGAAAACGACAGAAAATCAAGCACAAGCTTTAGTTGAAGCATTAAATCAACGTACTGGTGAAGAGTATGCATTGTATATTGGGTTAAAGCATATTACGCCGTTCATTGAAGATGCGGTAAAACAAATGCATGAAGATGGCATTGAAGAAGCAGTTTCCATTGTTTTAGCCCCTCATTATTCTAATTTTAGTGTTGGCTCATACAATAAACGTGCGAAAGAAGAGTGTGATCAATACGGTATTCAGTTAAAGTCAGTGGAAAGCTTTTATGAACAACCGAAGTTCAAGCAATATTGGATTGATATCATTAATGAAACGTTACAAAACATTCCAGAAAGTGAGCATGATGAGACAGCATTAATTGTAAGTGCCCATTCATTACCAGAAAAAATTAAGGAACATAATGATCCATATCCAGATCAATTAGAGCAAAATATGCAATATTTACACGAAGAAACAAATAGCCAACATACTCATCTAGGATGGCAATCAGAAGGCAATACGCCAGATCCTTGGTTAGGGCCAGATGTTCAAGATTTAACGAAAGACTTACATGCGTCTCATGGCTACAAGCATTTTATATATGCACCTGTTGGATTTGTGTGTGAACATTTAGAAGTATTATATGATAACGATTATGAGTGTAAGGTTGTCTGTGATGAAGTCGGTGCAACATATCACCGTCCAACAATGCCAAATACGGATGAAAGATTTATTGATGCAATGGTTGATGCAATCATAGCGTTAAAATAACTTATAGAAAGAAGAATGTTTTATGACACGTGTCGCCATTATTGGTGGTGGAATTACAGGGTTGTCAACGGCATATTACTTAAAGCAGTTAGATTCTAATGTTGAAGTTGATTTATACGAAGCATCTGATCGTTTTGGTGGCAAAGTGAAGACATATCGCGATGAAGATTATACGCTTGAACTTGGTCCAGAATCATATTTAGGACGTAAAGTGGTCATGACAGAACTCGCTAAATCATTAGGTTTAGAGAATGAACTTGTCAGAAACCAAGTTGGCCAATCATATATTTATGCGAATAATCGATTACACCCAATGCCAGGGGGATCTATTTTAGGTATCCCAACAGAGATTGTCCCCTTCATGAAGACTGGGTTACTATCACCACAAGCGAAGGTGCGTGCTGGGATGGAGTTGTTCATTCCGAAGACGACTGACCGAGTGGATATATCGTTAGGACAATTTTTTAGACAGAGACTAGGTAATGGTGTGTTAGATAACATTATCGAGCCATTGCTATCAGGTATTTATGGTGGAAACATTGATCGTTTGAGCCTAGAATCAACATTCCCAATGTTTCGTGATCAAGTGATTCAACAAGGAAGCTTGATAAAAGGGATGAAAGAAACGAAGAAAGCACGTCGTGGTCAATCATCTACAGACGGTGGTCAATTCTTACAATTTAAGAGTGGATTAGAATCAATGATTGACGCGCTCGTTGAAGCGGTTGAAGAGATGGGCGTTAATACGCATCTGAACAGTAAAGTTGACTATAATTATGACGGGCAACATCAAGTAATAGTGAACGGTGACGTTGTAGCATACGACAACGTTGTCATCACAACACCGCACCAAGTCTTTAAAAGATGGTTTTCAGATGATGTGATGTTTACTTGGTTTAATCAAATGCCATCAACATCTGTTGCAACAGTGTTATTAGTCTTTGATGAATCACAAGTGCATAATGAACACGAAGGAACAGGCTTTGTCGTTGCGCGAAATAGCGATGTTCACATTACAGCATGCACGTGGACGAATAAGAAATGGCCTCATACGACACCAGAAGGTAAAGTTGTCTTAAGAGCATATATTGGCAAACCAGATGATCCGATTGTTGAACATGCAACAGATGATGAATTAGTTAACATAGCGTTAAGTGATTTGAATGAAGTGATGACAATCGATGGACGTCCAGAACGAAGTTTTGTGACAAAACTTGTCCGAAGCATGCCGCAATATGAAGTTGGACACAAGAGATACATGGACATACTTAAGTCACATATCAATCAGCAATACCCAGGTTTGATTATTACTGGCGCAAGTATTGATGCGGTTGGTTTACCCGATTGCGTAGGATTCGGAAAAGCGAGTGCAGAACAAATATTAACTTAATGTTAAAATATTGTAAAATTTCCATCGGAGTTAACAAATTGTTAACTCCGTGTTGTATTATTAAAGTATACAAAGGAGGAATGTTTTATGATGTTTAACTACACAATTAATTTCAACACGATGTGTGTCATTCCAGCAACGCAAGGTAATATTACGAGACTATGCACTGTCCATGAATTAAATGGAGAGAAAGTAACTGTCGCTGCAACAACTCAAGAGGTCATTCATCACGCATGCGAACATTACAGTTATTCTTATGATGCAAGAAAGCATTTCTCAACCCATTTAATTGATGTGACACATAAACCTCCATTATTAATAGATTTATACGGTAAATTATTATTTTTTCCAACATTATCAGATCGTAATAAGGAAGTTGCATGGTTCAACTTATCCTACATTGAGTCATATCATGAAACATATAACGATACAGTGCTTGTGAAGTTTAAGAATGGTGAAAAAGTAGAATTACCATTGTCTTTACATATTTTTAATAAGCAATATTTACTGGCAACAAAGTTATATTTTAAGTTTAATCAGTACATTAAAAATTTAGATGAATCCTACCAATCCAATTCAGGTCATGATATATCCAAGGCAGGCAATCCTTTTTACCAATTACATCATGACAACTACATGAACTTTTTAGCAGAACGAGATAATCAACGACAATTTCAACTGAAATAATTTTTTGGCTGTTATCCCTTGCAAAATTATATAGAATTGTTATAATAAATATTGTCGTTAAAATAAATAAATAAATAAATTAATCCACAGTAGCTCAGTGGTAGAGCTATCGGCTGTTAACCGATCGGTCGTAGGTTCAAGTCCTACCTGTGGAGCCATGGAGTAGTACTCAAGAGGCTGAAGAGGCGCCCCTGCTAAGGGTGTAGGTCGCTAACGCGGCGCGAGGGTTCAAATCCCTCCTACTCCGTTTTGACTGAATACCGTTATATTACATTTACTTAAAATGTTGATATGACGGTATTTTTAATTGTATTTAATTCTATTTATTTTACCTAGTCACACCTTTTTCACACCTTTTGAGGGTAGGTAGGTTGCAAAATATCACACCTCAACATTCTGAAATTATTATATGTTAGTTTGAAGAGAATATTGCGAAACTACCCACTAATTCACTCAGATAGTGGGTAGAATGAAAGGCAAGTGAAGAAACTACCAACTAAAATGCTAAATTAGTGGGTAGAATGAAAGACAAGTGAAGAAACTACCAACTAAAATGCTAAATTAGTGGGTAGAATGAAAGGCAAGAGAAGAAACTACCAACTAAAACGCTAAATTAGTGGGTAGAATGAAATAAAAGAGAAGAAACTACCAACTAACTCCCTTAGTAATTGATTGAAAGTGATGATTATTCTTTCAGAGTATAAGTACTATTGCGTTTTAACGCATTTGAATTAAAATGTTTCTTTAAGACATTGTAAATTAAATCCTTTGATACAGTAGGGCACCAATTTAATGCTTCTTTAAGGGTGATACCTTTTTGATAAATATAAATCCAATCTTCGATATTGAATTTAACTAGATTTTGAGCTGAAATTTTTAAATTACAGTGAGTACACGTGACATATTTATATCGTCTTCTAATTTTTTCTGATAAATCATTCTTACAATGTGGACAGAGTAATCCAGGCTGTATGGTAAAGTCATCACAACGAATAGGTGGATCAAAGTGTTTTCCTGAGACTTGATTTTGCATAAGCTTTTGAATGTTTAAGGATTCATCTTTACGGTGATTGAATTGTGACAAATCAAAGAGAAGTCGTGATTTTTCATAAGGCATGTATACATGTGGGAGCTGTATAGGACGATGCGGTTTGAAGTCATTATCAACAAAAACCATCCATATATGTAAATAGTTAGGGTTAATGACCTTAGTCAAGATGGATTGGGTTCTAGAAATGTGCAGTATAGGATTATCAATTGTGACGAATTCATTGCTCCATGAAGTATCTGATATTTTGTAATGACCTTTGTAATTTTTTGCATCGATGATAATCACATGGTGACCAATAAAAAGAACAGTGTCTAACTGAATTGTATCTTTATCGATTGTCAAATAAAGATCGTCGTATTTAATGTACGGAGTATCATTTAGCCATTGATCCAATTTACATTCACCGATAAAGCCACGGTGTTTGATACGGTATTCTTTAGTTAAGGAGTCGTCTAATATAGATCGATTTTTTAAAGCATGCAATTACCTTAATTTATCGGACATGCGTCGCATAAAATCACCTCTAAAATGATTATACAAACTAAATGTTAATTGTTTGTTAACTTTTTAAAATACTATACAAATGAATTTAAATGGACTATAATAATAAATGACAAAAACATACCTTGCAAAAGGGGAGTAACTTTAACACTTATGTCGTCATTTCGTAGTGATTTCACTACCGGGATAAGTGAGTATTATACTTAGTGAGACCTTTGCCTGTTGACTATAAATCGCAGGCAAAGGTCTCTTGTTTTTTGTTATAATATAAAATAAGGAGAATGAGTAAAATGCCAGTAGATATTTTGATGCAATATGGTTGGGTATTATTAGTCTTAATTGGTTTAGAAGGGTTACTTGCAGCAGATAATGCCATTGTGTTAGCAATTATGGTAAAGCACTTGCCACCAAAGCAACGTAAGAAAGCGTTATTCTATGGATTGCTAGGTGCATTTATCTTTAGATTTATTTCGCTATTTTTGATTGCGATATTAGTTCATGCGTGGTACATTCAAGCATTAGGAGCATTGTATTTATTATATATTTCAGTGACACATTTATATCACTTCTTTAAAGACGGTGATAAAGAAGATACAACGGATAAAGAAGCTCATGCTAACGAACAAAATAAAGGCTCTGGATTCTGGATGACAGTCCTTAAAATTGAACTTGCAGATATTGCTTTTGCGATTGATTCGATGCTTGCTGCAGTTGCGATCGCAATGACATTACCAGAATTCGGTCCTGAAATGAATGTAAACTTATTTGGATTGTCATTACACGGTATGAATACTGGTCAATTTACAGTGATGTTACTTGGTGGATTAATAGGTGTAGTTATTATGAGATTTGCTGCGAACTGGTTTGTTAAAGTGTTAGCGAAATACCCAGGCCTAGAAGCAGCGGCATTCGCTATTGTTGGATGGGTTGGAATTAAATTAGTGGTACTGACCCTTGCACATAAAGATGTTGGCATTCTACCAGAACAATTCCCACATTCATTACCATGGGAAATCACATTCTGGAGTGTCTTAATTGGATTAATCGTGATCGGTTATCTTACAAGCAAAAAACAAAACAACTAGAAAGAGGCTATGTCTATGAAGTTTGATAAAACAGAAAAAATCATCATCCCTAGAGAAGGTTATAAAAGAAATAAGCGCCTATTCTATGATGAAAATGAACAACTCATAGGCAAACCGCGTCCAACAGAGAAGCAACCAGAAGAACAAGAAAAACAGACAGTTGAAAAACCTCAAAAACAACCATCTGTTAAAAAATCAAAACCTAACAAGAATGTACCGAAGTGGTTATATCTACTCATTCCGTTACTAGGTTTGTTACTGATCGGTGCATTATTGTGGTCACTTTCGAATCCAACATCAACAGATGAGCAACCGAAAGAACAGACAGAAAAGACAACGACTACAGAAGAACCATCAAATAACGTGAAACAATCGTCTGATGACCTGGAAGAAGCTATTCAACACGCTTCGAAGTCGGTTGTATCAGTCATTAACGTTGAGAAACAACAAGAGACGTTCGGTGATGAAGCGAAATCAGCACCTCAAGCAAATCCTGAAAAAGCAGGTGTTGGAAGTGGTGTCATTTACAAGAAAGATGAGCATCACGCATTCATCGTGACAAACCGTCATGTCATTCAAGGTGCAGAAAACTTAGAAGTGACGATATCCAATGGTAAGCGTCATAAAGCAACGTTGAAAGGCCAAGATGAATGGACAGATCTTGCGGTATTAACAATCGATGCTAATGCGATCGATTCCACAATTAAGATGCGTAATAGTGATGAAATTAATGTTGGAGAAACTGCAATTGCAATTGGCTCTCCTCTCGGACAAGCATTCCAGGGTAGTGTGTCGAGAGGGATTGTGTCAGGACTGAACCGAACAGTCCCTGTTGATACGAATAACGATGGTTCGGATGATTGGGAAGCTAACGTATTGCAAACAGATGCTGCAATCAATCCAGGGAACTCTGGAGGTGCGTTAATTGATGAATCAGGTAAACTCATCGGTATTAGCTCTATGAAGATCTCGATGGATAATGTTGAAGGGATGAACTTCGCCATTCCTTCAAATGAAGTACAAAAAGTGGTCGAGCAACTCGAAGAAAACGGAAAGCTTGAACGTATGTACTTAGGTGTTATGTCATCAGACTTATCACATATTCCTGAAGGGACACTTCGTGAAGTGTTGAAATTACCTGAAGATTTAAGAGAAGGAGTACTCGTATCATATGTTGAAGAGTCATCTCATGCCAGTCGAGCAGGATTAAAAGCAAAAGATGTCATTACAGCATTGAACGATGAGCCAATGAAATCTGTACTCCAATTCAAAAAATACCTTTATTATGAAGCGAATCCAAAGGATAAGTTAACGATTACGTATTATCGAGATGGTAAGAAAAATACCGTTACAGTTGATCCGACAGAAGATGAATAAAGTAACGCACTCATTTATTATGAGTGCGTATTTTTTATACATAAAATGTGATAGAATAATTGTATTATCAGTAAGGGGTGAATATTGTTGCGATATATACAGAAGTTATTTAAAGTGTTAACACCTCAGCAAGGTATATTTCTATATTATGCTGTCGCAATGTTCATCGCATTTATGCTACTTAAAAACCCATATATATATGAGAAAGATATACATATCTCTAATATTGATACGCTATTTGTTGCTGTCAGTGCACTGAGTGTGACAGGATTAACACCTGTGAATATCGTTGACACTTATAACCAGTACGGTTATGTAGTGATTATGATTATTATGAATCTTGGTGCTGTTGGGGTCATGAGTATCGGAACGATTGTTTGGCTCATTTTTGGGAAGAAAATCAGTTACAAAGAACGGAAACTCATTATGGTTGACCACAATCAAACCCAAATCTCTGGTGTTGTAAACATGATCATCGAAATTATACAAGTGATACTCATTATTGAGCTTGTTGGTGCCATTATTTTTACAGTGTATTTTTATAATGATACGTACGATATTAGACATTCATTATTACAAGGTATTTTCGCCTCTATTTCAGCGACGACAAACGGTGGATTAGATATTACAGGTCAATCTTTAATACCGTATCAAGATGATTATTTCATACAGTTTGTGACCATGATCTTGATCACAATGGGCGCGATTGGATATCCAGTATTATTAGAAGCGAAACAATTTTTATCGAATAACGATCCGCTTGAACGGTTTAGTTTGAACAGTAAGATTTCAGTCATTACTTATTTTGCGTTGCTACTGATTGGAACGATTGGAATCTTTTTATTGGAGATGTTTCATAGTCAGAAGTTAATGAGTTGGCATGGCAGACTGGTTAATAGTCTGTTCCAAAGTGTAACGACACGAAGTGGTGGACTGACGACAATTGATACGAGCTTACTCAATGAAGCAACACAACTATTTATGAGTGGTCTCATGTTTATCGGTGCATCACCATCGAGTGCAGGGGGAGGAATTCGTACGACGACTTTTGCGCTAATGATTCTATTCATTATTCAATTTAGCCGAGGAAGACAAGCGATTAAAGTATTCAACCGTGAAATTGATCCACAAGATATTCAACGAGCTTTTGCGGTATTGGTTCTTGCAGGAACGATTGTATTTACTTCATTGCTGTTCTGTATTTTATTTGAGAACGGACGTCATGACTTAATTGATTTAATTTTCGAAGTGGCAAGTGCTTTTGGAACATGTGGTTTATCGACAGGTATTACTGGTGAGTTAACGGATGGGACGAAAATCATTATTATGATGATGATGTTTATCGGTCGGGTAGGCTTTATATCATTTATCATTACACTCGGTGGTAAGCAATCTACTGATAAGGTACGATATCCTAAAGAACGTATATTAATTGGATAGGAGTGTTATTTAATGGCTAAAGATGCATTGCAAGCGTTACAATTTAGCATTGTGACGAAGTTCCATGATGTCGATCAATACAATACACTCGCACGAAAAATAAACTGCTTAAATGATAAATTACGAACACTATATGATTATGTCGATGATATTAACTTGATTAATGGGGGTCAGGCCTTTATTAATCCGACATGTTTTGATTTAAAATTTGATTTTAGCCAACTAGAACGTGACCCTCAAATTGAATTGTTAAATCAATTACCTTTCATCTTTCATACGATGGATACAACGGTAATAAGGATGCAGCATGACTATTTAGCGCGAATGATCTCGATGTCAAAGGCACCTTGGCTTCTTGCGAATATTGTACATTGTCGTACGAAAGAAGCATATTATCACTCACCTTATGTGGTTCAAGAAATTGATGGTGTCAAAATTGCATTCATCGGAATTGTCAGTGATATTGCGAAAGGTCCATTGACTGAAAGTGAAGATGATGTGAGAGAAGCAATTGATTCAAAATATGCCATTCAAAAGTGGGTACGTTTTATTCATGAGAGTGAGCAAGTGGACTACCTTGTCGTTATTTATCCGAATCAATTATTCGAAAGCGATTTGACGTATTTAAGTGAAGGTGTTGATCTAATCATTGCGCATGATGAATACTTCGAAGAGCGTTCTATTTCTTCTTCACAAATATTATATAAATTGCCGCAAGATCAAGAATTACATCATTTCAAGTTGAAGTTTAAGAAACATCCGACAACGTATGAATTACTGTCGATTGATGTCGATCATTTTAATATAGAAGAAGGTTAGGTCGAAAGTGACCTAACCTTCTTTCATTTATTCTATAATTTCATAGTTTTTATGATTGACAACAGTCTTTTCGAACATTTCATTTTCGTCGAAATCTTCATTGATTGTAATATCTACAATTACTGAATTATCATTAATCTTTTCGACTTTACCTTTCATACCTTTAAATTTTACAATTTGTCCAACTTCTGCGATGTCTAATTCCTCTTCTATTTGCTCTTTATCCTTCTCTGTCACAATGATCATCCTCTCTTAGCGTACGTTATTCAAGATTATATCAAAATTTGTACTGAATTCAAAGGGGTTTGAGTTTAAGACGTGCATTTTGTCGATATCCTTTAATTGAGGATTCACTTTTATTCATCAACTGACTCATCTGTTGAACAGATAGTCCTTGCAATGCATAGTTTAGCCATGTGTATTCATATTCATTGAGCAGATGATGCGCATCTATCAACCAAAGGGAATCGTCGTCTTCTTTGGAGATTTCTATATGTTTATCTGATAACATATGACGCTCATAATATTTAACAGTTTTGCGTGTATAATCAATCGCCTTAAAATTCAATTGGTATTTAATATATTGATCGAAATCTTTAGTGTCATCATATTTTAATGTGAGTAAATATAAGTCAATAGACAACTGTTGATAGGCATCCTCTGCATCATAATATAATTTATACTTATGAATTAAGTAATGAATATAACGATCATACTGCATTAACACTTCCTCAAAAGGTTTCATATTATAACCTTTCTAAAGAGCGCTCTTTCGTTGTATTCCCATGGGTGATGTAAGCATACTAGAATACAATATAAGACGCATATGACATGTCGTGTTAAATATTACGATAAAATGATGTTATGTAAATTTATTGTAAAAAATAGATATCAACACTAGACATAACATTTATTTAACATATAATTAACTTGTGAAATTCATTTGAATTTAAAGGAGGAGTATGTTTCTTGAACTATCCATTTAGTCCAACATCGATGTATTTAATGACGAATCGAGATATACAGTATAAGACGAAGATTGTTGATGTGATGAATACTGAACACTATACGGAACAATCACCCTATGAGTTGTTAAATCAAATGTTGTTAATTCTTGGGACGAACATTGATTGTCGAAAAAATCAATTGAAGACATATCATGATATACATAAATTTCATCCCATCGTCATTGATGGGATGAGTAGAGAGGCCTATTTTCCAGTGAAGTATTATTCAAGAAGAAATTATGATTATATTAATGCGAAGTATTTTTTTGGAGCGAAGCCATACAAAGATGGAACAATCATTACGTTCAATAACGATGCATCATTAATCGTTGAAGCCCCTTATCGTTTTGTTTTAAAGCAATACGAGCAGACGCTTAGACTCATTGAATATGAATATAAAGTGTTTGAACATCGTGCAATTTATCAAGTGAATCTTAATGATCCGACGAAGCTTTAATTAATGAGTGGATGTACATCGGAATTTCATTGAAAATCTGGTCCACATTGACGGTATAATATGTACCTTCTGAATGAATTACAGGTCCAATATTAAGTAATGGGGCATGCATTGCCTTTAAGTATTCTTTTTTCAGAGCTGGTTTTGTTAATTGACCAGGAATATTATTGTGATAAAATTCATGTTGTTTTAATTTATATTGAAAATCAGCCAAGTTTAATACGAGTGGTTGTTCATTTTGTGGGATCGCTTTGATATTACGATTGAATAATTTATTTGCGCGTTTTTTAATTTTTTTCATCCAACGTTTCACTTCTTTAGTTAATTCCGTCTCAGTTGCCGGAAAGTACGGCTTCAAGAAATACAATACGACTATATGTTTATAACGTTTTGGATAAACTTTCATCAGCATTTTATCAATCAAATTTGGAACAGTATTGGACTTAACGAACTTTTTGTATTTTTCTTTTGAATATTGTTTTATAAAATCATGTTTCAATGTTTCAAAATTAATCATCTGCAGGGAAGTATCTTCATTTAACACTTTTTCTAATTCATTAATGATTTTTTTAGGTTTTGAACGATAATGCATAACTTCTAACAAGAGTTCATCGTCATGAATAGTTGTTTTGACCATGCCATCTTGTTCAAATAATAATGAATCATTTAATAGAGCAACACGCTGCTTCAATCTTTTGATTTGTTTATCTTTCAAGTGATTCGTATGAAGTTTAATATTAATTTTACCCATCGCACCCAGTGCAATTGGTAAGATTTTATCCTTATCGCTTGATTCATTCATTTCACTTGAAATAAATGCTCTATAGTCAAGTTGATATTCAGCCTTTAATTCATATAACAATGCCATTAAGTCACTCATCGAGGCAATTGGTGCGTATGATCTTGGAATTGAAACGAATAATATATTCGTTTCAATCTTTGAAATAATTGCTTGTTCAAGAACAACCATATGAATCATGATGCTAGACGGTGTAAAGCTTGGTACATTATAATAAAACTTACCTTTATTTACTTTGAATTCCATCGTATCGGATAATTGATCATCATAATAATTGAGTAACACGGTTGTATGGTCACTTGAATTTGATTTATATAACGCAGCAACTCCTGTTTGATTGTTTGCAATGTCGAAGTATTGCAATAAGTAGTCATGAGTTTGGAAATAATCCAATTGATATAATTGTTGATAGATTGAATAACTCATACGATGGTTACGCTCAGATTGACAGAGGTCAGTGAACAATTGAGTTCTATGATTAGATTGTTCCCATATAGACTCCATATTTTGCACCTCTCAATGTAAAGATTGTAAAAAATATTAATTAATTGTTAATTTCATTTAAATTATATATGAAATTATGATGATTTTAAAGTGAATTTAAGAAAAGGATGTGAGGCAATGAATCTATTGTGGGTGTCAAATAGTTATAAATCAAAAGATCACCATGAAGGTGCTCCACAATATGCTAAAGTACTTCAACACGAACTCAATGTGAACACATCCATATATACATCGATCGAATATTCTAAAAGCGCACATCATTTACTCAAATCATTGAGTAAACATGGTATTCAAACATCGATCTCAGAACGTATTGATTATAATGGTATAGGTGTTATTCCCTTTTTGAACGAACGATTAAGTCTTCATCAAATTCAACATATAAAGCAAATGGATTTTGTCTTAATTAAAACGGATGTTCCGAAATTTGTTGTGCTGAGAATATTAGATATATGTTTAACTTTCAATATTCCATATGGTATTTTATCAGATAACGAATATTATTTAAGTGAGAAGTATAGGCAAAATGCGTCAATCTATTTACTCCAGCATCAAGATGAAACATTTGATGAACTATTTAATATTGCAATGACCCAAATGAAAGTGCGCTTTAATATTGAAGATAGAGTAACATCACCGAAACCACAGATGAATCCATGGCTTAAAGGATTACTTACTTTAATCCTTGGGGCTGTGATTTTAAGTGTCTCTCTATTCTTTATTAGTATTGTGACGAATCAAATGTTAGAAGCTCAGTATGATCACTCATCAACCAGTGAATCGATTCGTGAAATTGAACCACTCAGCGAAAAAAACGAGCGTATTGAACTTTCATTTGAACCGGATGAGCCATTAGAATGTACAACTGTTGTAGAGTGCGCTGAACTCGGTGATGATTATTTAAACAAATTAAATGATCATGTAGATATGAATCAAGAGTATAATTTATTTGATTTTGGGATGTTCAATACTAAACCCGAGAATGAGCGATATTTATACAGGTGGAAGATTGATTCAGACGGTCAACTCATTGACCGTGAAAATATTAATGCCAAAAAGAGTGAAGACGATTTTAAGAACTATCAGAAGGCATATCATATATTTAAGCAAATTACACCGACACATTATTTTGACATTGTTGATTATTATGGAGCTTTCACAGACGGACCAAATCATTACTTAGCATTCATTGAAACGAGGAATAACGAGATGACGTTGAAATTTGATATACAAGATATGGATCATAAAGTTCAACTCTATCGAACGCTTGTCCATGAAATTGCCCATGTGATTACATTGAACCGTGAAGAATATGTGATGTTATTTAATTGTAATGATGAAGTTGGGACCTATGAATGTTTAAGGAAAGATGCAAGGCTTCAACAATTTTTCGAGCGGTTCTGGACAGACTATGATGACCGTTGGATTAATAACAAACAAAAAAGTGATAAAGAACTCACAGCGTTCTATAATAAATATTCTGATGAATTTATTTCAGAATACGCAGCAACGAATCCGAAAGAAGATTATGCGGTTAGTTTTGAGACGTTTGTATTCTCGAAATACAAAAATAATGCCCGTATTCCGAAAGATTTTCGTATAAACTATTTCTATGATGACGAGGAAATGGTATATTTAAGAATGAAATTATTAAAAAATTTATGGACAATTGAAAGCGAATCATAAGGAGTGCTTAAAGTTGATTTTAAACAACCAAGCCGTAATTTCTTTATTGGACTTTAGCAAGATGAACCAAAGAGTATCGAAGTTAAATAAGGCTGACCCGTTTTCGTTAATAGGGAATCAGAATTTTATGTATATCCAACTTGATACGAGACAAATCATCGTGATGTTCGACGAACATTCAATATATATTGGAGATTTCAAACTGAACTTTGAAAATATCGCAAGATATTTTGTAGATAAGCAATTGGAAGAGACATTTGACGCTGAAATTGAGCTTTCTTTGTTCAAAAAATCAGAAATGACTAAAGAGCAAGTAAGCATTATTAAAGGATATATGTTCCCAAGTGCTAAGCGAAAAAATTACATTATAGATATTGCAATACCCCATGATCAAATTACACAAGAAGTGTTGAATTCATATTCAGATATATTGAAAGTGATTACGAATGTGACGAAGGTATTTAATAAAGAAATGATGGAAGTTGAACAGATTTTAAATAGCGAATCATTGATCCCAACTTACGTTGAATTAAATGGGGAAGCAGAGATTGGATTAATCCCGTTTGTTCATTTACAAGAAATCTACGCTAATCAAGTTGAAGCATCAAAGCAAAATAGTTAAAACTCCTAATTGTATTAGGAGTTTTTTTAGTATATTTTACGGAACTGCGGAATAAAAGAGAGTTATATTCCACAGAATGAAAAGTGTAGAATGTATGAATGAAAACTGCGGAATAAAAGAGAGTTATATTCCACAGATTGAAAAGTGTAGTATGTTTGAATAAAAACAGTGGAATAAAAGAGAGTTATATTCCACAGAATGAAAAGAGTAGAATGTATGAATGAAAGCTGTGGAATAAAAGAGTATTATATTCCGCAGCTTTTTAGAAACCATAAAAAAACTGCTACTGATATTCCTTATATCAGTAGCAGTTTTATTATTGAAATCTTTTTATAACATACGATTTACTAAGGCTTGTACTTCTGTGTATGAATAACCTGCTTTTTCTAGTAAATATCTTCTTTCTGATCCAACTCCAAATTTGCCATTAATGACGTCTCTAGCAATTTGAGTTAAATCAGGATTACTTACAGTTGAATTAACAGGTTCAACCTTCGTTGTGACAGGCTTACCAGTTAAAATTTTATTGACGACTGATTGAACTTCACGATAGTTATACCCAGCTGCAGTCAACTTCGCACGACGCGTTGAACCAACACCCCATTCACCATTGATGACTTGCTTCGCTATCGTCACTAATGATGTTTGAGTTGATGTTGTATCTTTAGGTTGTGAAGGTGTTTGAGTCGTTTGTTTCGGTTTCGTCGGTTTAGGCGCCGGAGTAGTTGGAGTTGTTTCTACAACTGTCTCACCAGCCAAAATACGATTGACGACTGATTGAACTTCACGATAGTTATACCCAGCTTCAGTCAACTTCGCACGACGCGTTGAACCGATACCCCATTCACCGTTGATGACTTGTTTCGCAATGGTCACTAATGACGTTTGAGTTGATGTTGTATTTTTTGGTTGTGAAGGTGTTTGAGTCGGTTGTTTCGGTTTTGTCGGTTTAGCCGTCGGAGTTGTTTCTACAACTGTCTCACCAGCCAAAATACGATTGACGACTGATTGAACTTCACGATAGTTATACCCCACTTCAGTTAACTTCGCACGACGTGTCGAACCGATACCCCATTCACCATTGATGACTTGCTTCGCTATCGTCACTAATGATGTTTGAGTTGATGTTGTATTTTTTGGTTGTGAAGGTGTTTGAGTCGGTTGTTTCGGTTTAGGCGTCGTAGTTGTTGGAGCAGGTTCTACAACTGTCTCACCAGCCAAAATACGATTGACGACTGATTGAACTTCACGATAGTTATACCCAGCTTCAGTTAACTTCGCACGACGCGTTGAACCATCACCCCATTCGCCATTTAGAACTTGTTTAGCGATCGTAACTAAAGATGGTTTTGCTTGAGTTGGTTCAGGTTGTTTCGGTTCCGTTGGAGTAGGTTCTGGAACTGGCTTAGGTGTTGGTTCACTAATAACTTGATCGGAAATTAACTGCTTTAAGTTCAACCATCCATAAGTGTTATCTAATAATCCGTATAAATATGTGTGAGGTCCAACTTTAACTTGCTTTTCTATATTGAATTCACTCGTCGGTGCTTTGTCAAAAATTAGACTCATTTGACGGTCCGTACCGAAAGGTCTATTGAGTAAACCAGGTGCTGTTCCATTCACATTTGCTTTTTTGGCAAAAGGTGTTTCCTCGACAATATTGTAATGCTCTAAGTTTTGAGATTTAACCCATCCTAAATATTGTCCAGATTCACTGTTTTGTAACAGCATATACGTATCAGCATTGTACTTAACTTGACGCTTTACAAAATAAGCCTTATCTTGCATATCTTTAGAAGAATGACGTGTCACATCAGTGACTGAGTTATAGACAACATCTTGGTTTGTATTCATACGAGCCATTTGATTTGTTTGAGATTCTGTATAAGGTAGATTTACGATCGGTTTCGCTTGTTTACTCACTAGAGCATCATATTTTTTAGTCACAAGCTTTACAAGGTCTTGGAAGTTGTAGTTATTACGTTCCAAATAACCATGTGGGTCAACATGGTTTGTGCCACCTAAAAATTGACTCACAGCACGGTGAGACCAAAGTGTTCCAACTTGGTCGTATTCAACTTGATCGACACCTAATTTATATCGATAAAGCATATTTGCTAGGTAAGCCGCATAGTTATTAATCGATTTAACAAATTGTTCACGATTGTTATGTTCAACGAGTTCAACATGCATAAAACGCTCATTTGCAACCGGACCCGCACCCCAAGCTAAATATTCAGTTGGAGCAACCTCGATAATGTGATCTGCATCTACAAATGCATGAACAAAAGCATTGTCTTTATTGCGTGTCATATATCCAATTTCACCATGAATTGTAGAATTTTGGTTTGCTGTTTCGTGCGCTACAATTCCTTCTGGACGTGCATATCCATTGCGGTAATGTGCTTTGTAAGTCCCGTCAATGTATGAATATTCAACAAGTGGCACTTCATTTGCACGTTCAATTTCATCATTTGTTACAGGAGAATTTTGGTCTACTGTTTGTACTTTATTTGCAGTAATGGATGCCATTCGATAAGAAGGCACTTCAGTTGTAGCTTGTTCAGAAGAAGGCGCTTCAGTCGTAGCTGATTCAGTTGAAGGCACTTCAGTTGTAGCTTGTTCAGAAGAAGGCACTTCAGTCGTAGCTTGTTCAGAAGAAGGCGCTTCAGTTGTAGCCTTTTCAGTTGAAGGCGCTTCAGTTGTAGCTTGTTCAGAAGAAGGCGCTTCAATTGTAGCTTGTTCAGAAGAAGGCGCTTCAGTTGTAGCTTGTTCAGTTGAAGGTGCTTCAGTTGTAGCTTGTTCAGAAGAAGGCACTTCAGTCGTAGCTTGTTCAGTTGAAGTCAGTTCATTTGCATCAACTGTATGATATGTAGAGGCAAGCATTGTGACTGCGAGCGTAGGGACAATGATATGTTTGTTTTTCATTCGTGTTTCTCCTTACTTAATTGTATTTACTATATTATTATAAACAGTTCATAGAGCAGATGGAATGGTCATATTGATAATTTACAAAAATTTATTCTTATTGTTATACTCCTGTAAAATAAATACAAATAAATCAAAGAAAAAACTGCAACAGATAACCGATTTATCTGTTGCAGTTTAAAGTTATTGTAGGTCTTTCTTCATCGTTCGATGTTCAATACCAGCATCCAAAAAGACGTCAGAATCAACAACATATCCTAACTTTTCGTAAAACGGAATGGCTTGAACTTGAGCGTCGAGCTCTGACACTTTAAATCCTTTCGTCCGAGCAAATTGTTCAATATAATCAATCAGCATTTGTCCTATCCCTTGATTACGGTGTGACTTGCTCACTGCAACACGACGAATGTGAATGATCTGATCATCAATGACTTCATATAATGCAGTGCCAATGTAATCTTTTGATGTTGTATCTTGTGCGATGAAGTGGATGAACTCATCTTCTTGTCCAGTTAACTCTTCATGGCTTGGAACGTTTTGTTCCATTACGAACACTTCAAATCGAATTCTGACACAGTGACCAAACAATACAAATGTATTGGCTTGCTGAACTTTATTGGACATTTACAACGCCTCTTTCCTATGAATCGCAGTGAACTGCCAGAAAACTTTCATCTGTTCGATGTTGAAATGTGACATTGCTTGTGCGAACCCTGTTGGGTTTGACGTGAGGACACCGTTTGCTTCTAATCCAATCTGTACGATATTTTGATTATAAATCGATAGACTATGGAATACTTCAGAATAATCATCTCCATTAAAAACCCAATCTAACGGTTCGTCATAATCGAATATATTCACGTTGTCGTATATATCTGGTAGTGCTAAAAGATAACATTGGGCCTCAATGTACGGTTTTGTGACGATGTTGGAATAGTATGTCTGCACAAGGTCGAAATTGTCTCGATGCGTATCATTTAAAAAGAAGTAACGTTCTTCAATATTGGGATCTAATCCTTGATCTTTAATTTGTGCTTCGAGTGTATCAAATAAATGATTAATACGTTCGATTTTCTGATTCACTTTCTGTTTCTTCATATGTTTCTCCCTCACTTTCTGGTACAGCTTCAATAGATTCAACAGATTCTTCTTTTGGTTCTTCGTATACTTTTGGTTCAAAGGCTTCTTCTGCTTCTTCTAATGGGAAGTCTTCTTCAATCTCTTCAGGCAATGCTTCAGGCACATATTCATGTTGTTCTGGCGTCACGAAATAATATGGATAGACGTAATCTTGAATACGTATATTAATAAAGTCTAATGGATTTGGCTTATCCATATGGATATCTTTCCGAATTTTCTTAGATAAAGTGTATAAGCTTTCTGGATCTGGCTTATAATAATAGACATTCCCTGGCTGATAATTATCGCCTTCGAGTTGTTCCTTTTTGAAATCAACCGTGTTAAATGCGTAATAACTTGCGAGCGATTGAATTTCTTTAAACGAGAAGTTGTGCTGTGAATTGTCTTGGATAATCTCTAAGATTTCATCCATATTGTCTAATGCACCAGTAGATTTTGCTTTTTCGATAATTTTTTGAACGACATCGACTTGTCTTGCACCACGAGCAAGGTCACCATCATATTTTCTTGAGCGCGCAATGGCGAGAGTCTCTTCACCGTCCAATTGTTGAAAGCCTTCTTCTAACTCTATCCGTCCTTTGTCCATCGAATTCGGTTCATCCATATCGAACGGTACATCATATTCGATACCACCAAGTTCATCGACAATCTCAACAACAGCTTTCATATTGACTCTAGCATAATAATCGACCGGTACATTAAGTAACGACTCAACACTATCCATCGACGCCTCCGGACCACCATAGGCATGGGCATGTGTTATCTTGTCGAAGAAGTTTTGTTCTTTCATAAACGCGAAAGTATCACGTGGGATATTGGTCATTCTTACTTCTTGATCTTCATTATCTAACGTGACCAAAATAATAGAATCTGTTCTAGAACGGTCAATAGATTGATTGTGTGCTTCTTGACGAGATTCACTATAATCAATGCCTAATAGAAGGATATTGATCGAATCTTTCGTCGGCTCAACCTTATTGTCACGTAAATCAGATTTATTACGCTCGATTCCACCGAATGAATTGTCTACAGCAGATCCTGTTGTAAAATATAGATTGGCGAAGTGAACTATGGGTATAATAATGAGTAAGTAGCATATAATATATAATGTGTAGCGGATGGTTTTGTTCATAGTATCCTCCAATAATTCAAACACAGTTAATACGATGATTATATAGATGATTTTATATTTTTTCAAATAATAAAAAACAGCCAAGCATGATTCGATGAATGTTTTTAATGTGATGTTGTGTTAAAATGATTTAATCAAATACATAATATATAAATGATAAGAAGGTTCTATACATGAAAGAATTATTTGAGCTTTTAAAAATCCAATTAAATAATGCAAAACTTATTATTCAATTAGCTAAATATAATCTTAAGATCGAGTATTCAAACCATTATCTCGGTATGTTTTGGAATATCCTACAACCGTTAATGCAAGTTGCGATATATTATGTTGTATTTGGACTAGGACTTAGAGGAAGTACAGCACCAAATGAAGAAATTCCTTTCATTATTCATTTAATAACTGGACTATTCCCATGGTTGTTTATATCTCAAGCGATCAATACAGGTTCAAACGCATTATTATCTCAACTCGATTTAGTGACGAAAATGAAATTTCCATCATCAACATTATTATCGATTAGTTTAACGAATAGTTTCATTAATCTACTCTTCACAACATTGATTATAGTCGCAATTTCAATTTATCAACAATATGTTTCAGTATTTCATTATTTAGAGTTTATATATTTTGTTTTTGCATCGTATGCAATTATATTTGGGATTACTCTTATTATGTCAACATTGATCGTCATGGTAAGAGATTTGAAGAATGTTTTACAAAATATTATTAGAATGGGATTCTTCTTAACACCAATATTTTGGCAAATCGAGACAGTGAATCCTCTATTTCAAAAAATTGTTGCATTAAATCCGTTTGCATATTTGGTAGGTATTTATAGAAATGCATTTATCCATGGCGACAAATTTATATATGGGGCACCAACTGAACATTTATATTTTTGGACATTAACGATAACCTTACTTGTAATTGGAGCAATAATGCATAAAAAATTCAATGCAAAATTAATTGATTATTTATAAAGGAGTCGACATGAATATACTTTTAATCAGTCAAAACTTCTATCCAGAGCTTGGATCTGGTGCGCATAGAATGAAATCTATTTTTAAATTATTGAGTCAACACCATCATGTTGACGTACTGACAACGTATCCAAGCTATCCAAACAAGAAGTTGTTTGATGATCATAGGTTGTACAATGACTATGAGTTAAATCAGTCTGAACATCGACATATATATAGAATGAAAACCAAGTTAAATAAGCAATCTTCGAACTTGTATATTAGGTTATTTTATTATTTTGAATTGATGTTATATGTCCATCGTTTCGTACAAAGAAACGAACATAAATATGACGCAATTTATGTCACATCACCAAATATATTTATGCCTTGGTCGGCGATGTTTTTTCAATCAAAAATTGTTCATAAAAAAATTATCTTAGAAATTAGAGATTTATGGCCAGATAGTGTTAAGGAAGTAGACTTATTTAAAAAAATACCTATATTTGGTTTATTGAAGTTATTAGAGAAAAAGATGTATAAAATAGCAAATAAAATAGTAGTTAATAACAAAGAGTTTATTACTCATATCGAAAATATTGATTCGTCTAAACCGAAAAAAAATACAGTATATATTCCAAATGGATTATTATTTGAAGAACTTAATCAGCAATTACATAAAACAAAAGATGTGATTTATACAGGAAATATAGGGTATGCACAAAATGTTGAACAAATATGTCAGCTATTAAAAGAGCTTAACTCGTTAAAAATTAAGGTTACTCTAGTACCTTATGGAACAAAAGCACAAGTCGTAAGAGAATATGTTAAGATAAATCAATTAGTACATATTGAAATTAAAGGGCAAATGTCTAGAATAAGTGCTCTAAATGAACTGAATAAACACAAATTATCTTTATCGCTTTTGAAAGAAACTGATACGTTTGAACGAGTACTACCTGGGAAAATCATAGATTCATTATCACAGAGTACTCCGGTCATTACAAATCTAAAAGGGATTAATGGCGAGATGATTTCAAAGAATGAGTTAGGAATATTGACGCATGGTAAATCGATGAAAGAAATTGCATTGGAAGTTGAAGAATTATTGAAGGATACTGAACGACTTGAATCGATGCAACGAAATTCATATCAGTATGTTGAAGAATATTTTGTTTGGGAAAATAATTTTCACTTATTTAACCAATTTGTTACTGGAGAAATGGATAGGAGGAAGTTATGACATATTTATTAATAGCGAATGCTTACCCTAATAAAAATAGAATTTATTCTAATGCATTTGTTCATAGACGAGTGAAAGCATATATGGATCAAGGAATCGATGTAGAAGTTGTCGTGATGTCCACAAAGGTCACTCTAGATGAATATTATGATGGAGTTAAAATTAAATATTTAGATGAATATCAACTGGCCAATTTAATGAATAGTAAACAATATGAAGGGATTTTAATTCACTTTATAAACCTCAAAATGTACTATGCTCTAAAACAACTCACATATAATCCACGGATTATTATATGGTTACATGGATTTGAAGCTGAACCTTGGTATAGTAGATACTACAATTATTTAAGTAGTCACAAAACATTATTAACACAATTAGATCGTAAAGATACGCATTTTGAAGATCAAAAAAACATGTTACGTGATCTATTTACACACAAAACATTAGATATAACATTTATTTACGTCTCAGAATCATTCAAAAAGAAATACGTTGATCCATATGTAGGGATTGAACCGAAAAAATATGAAATCATTCCAAATATAATTGATAAAGATTTATTTCCATACCGTAAAAAGATTAAAGAAGATCGATTTAAAATTTGTAATATTAGACCATATACTGCTAAAAACTATGCAAATGATATCACTAGAGACGTCATTTTATATCTCAGTAAGAAACGGATTTTCAAAAAGCTAGAGTTTAATTTATATGGAGATGGGCCTTTATTCGATCAAATCACAATGCCTTTAAAGCAATTTGATAATGTTCATTTACATAAAGGATTTGTTCCACAAAATGAAATACCTTATATTCACGCTCAGCATGGAATTTATTTAGGTCCAACACGCCATGATTCACAAGGTGTTTCTCTCGGAGAGGCAATGAGCAGTGGATTAGTTCCTATCTCTAATGATATTGGAGCAATAAAAGAATACATTGAACCTAATAAAGCAGGTATTGTTGTGCCGCGAGATGATGTCAAAGAGATGGCCAACGCTATTGTATATTTAGTGAAGCACCATAAAGAGTTTCTTGCAATGAGTGAATACGCACATGAAAGCATACAATCAAAAGCAGGTAAACATATTGTGATTAATAAAGAAGTTGAGGTGATTAATGGTGGAAAATAATCAAAAAATTGATTGGGAATTTGCATATAAAGAGTTAGAATCACAAATAGAATTTATGATGTTAGAAACAAAAGAACTATTAGAAAATAATCCAGCAACGCTAAGAATTAATAATGTAAAAGTTGATCAAAATCCTCCTTATACTGGTCTTATTGTGAATGCAACAGGAGATAATATGAGATATGCATGTTATTTATACAATGCCAAAAATAATAAAGAACTAAAAAAAGTGATGTATCAATTATCAAATACTTTTATCTTTGATTTACCGATTGGTCAATATAAAGCTAAGATTTTTGTTAAAGAAATGAATAAAAATCAAAGAAAAACTTCTATGGATATAAACTTTAAAGTTAAAAAGGCTTAAAAGGAGTGTATCGAATGACCCCCTATAAACTAACACGAATTGAAGATATTACCGATCAAAATATTGAATTTAATGTCGCAATTAAAGGTGAATTAAACAATGAGTTACAAAATCAGTTGTTTGAAGATATATCAAAATCGATTCAAAATGATGAATGTGAACGAATGACTTTAACATTTAACCTAGAGGATGCGCTAAATCAATATAGACTTGATTGGAGTAATATTTTTAGCAACGTTTTTAAGTTAGGTTTTGTAAAGTTTAAATTAGTCTGCAATTATGGAATCGTTCAATCAAATGTTGAAGAGTTGATTAAGTACAGACCTATCATTCAAAACTATCCTCATGAAGAGAGATATGAAATTATCTACATTGACAAAAAAATTAATGAAGATATTATAATTAACAATAAAAAATTATTACAAGTCGAACCAATTACATCGAAAATTTCAGATTCGAATCCATTGGAACAAGCCATTTTTTCTAGAATGATGAATGATATGCAAGCCGATTATATTGAAATGGAAAAAGACTATAATCATTTAAAGCAAAACTCAACAACTCAAGAAAATATAAATGTCATGACGGACCCTAAAGAAAGTGATGCGTATAAACGACTATTAAAGCAATATAATCAAACAAAAGAACGACTGGATAATTTAAGGAATTCTAGATTAGGAAGATTACAATTAAAATATTGGGAACGTAAAAGTTAAAGGGGGGATTTGATGTCTAACGTAAAATTCAAATTTGAACTTGGTGTGAGTGGTCAAGATGCTTCATCCAGTGCAATTTCTAAACTGATTAATCCTTCAAATACCAATACGAAACAAGGATTATCAATGATCATCCCAATTTGTGATGAACAAAATGTACAAATGATCATACAAAACATAGAAAAAATACGGAAACTAAACCCTTCAATTCAATGTATATTTATATGTCATCGGTATGAAGCTTATAATGAATTGACTACTCATTTATCTCAGTCTGTACATATTGTAACGATGGTAGAAAGTAATTCTATACATCATATCTTCAACAAAGGGCTTGATTTAATAAGTAGAACACATGCAATGCTAATTGATACCGATGAGTATATCGACTTCGATTCATTATCAAATGAATTAGCATCGTTAGATTCGAATACTGTCTATCCTTTAACGCATTTTAAAGTGGAGGACAAACGACAACTCATCGATAATAAATCGAATCAAATGTTGGAAAATACGTATTTTAATTCTATATTTGATTCATTTATAAAAGAAGAAATCAAAGAACAAGAAGTGTCAAATGTTAATCCGGCTGCATTGAATCATGATGTTTCTTCTCAAAGTGAAATTGAAGAAACAAGTCATGACTCATCAGAAGCATTTGTGCATCCTTATTTAAATAAAATCGTCACAACATTAGAAGACGAAAAATCCGTGAATCATAAAGCTGAGAAAGGAATTTACCCAAAGGAATTAATTTTTGAGCGTCTTCTTAAATTGACAGGGATAATTATTCCGAGCAAGATGTTTAGCATGTTTAAACTTTCAGATGCTCAAGATATAGAGGTGTCTAAAAGGTTATTTGCAGTAGAAGTTTTAACAGCCAGTCATTACACTGTAGACTTAAATAGTCATTGTGGAAATGTGATAAGTACTAATAAAAAATATTTTAATGATTTTACATCAAGGCCTACATCTCAAAGCGCTTTATATTACTTAAAGCAATTGAATAATATTCTTAATGTACGTCAATCATTCGAAGTGACACAATTTATTCAATACGAAGCGGATAAAGTCATATTATATTTAAAGAACTTAATAGAACAAAAAACAAACGATGATCAAGAAATAATAGCTACACTTAAATCATATAATAATTTGAGTTATTCTACTTTAAATAAAGGTGAGGCGAAAGAGCTTGTGATAGCGTATTGCTTCCCACCTTATATCGATACATCAGGTAATGTAATGGCTAAACGTATTGCTGAAAGTGGAGAAATCGTTGATATTATCTCTAATAAAATGGATAGAATTAGAAAAAAAGATGATAAATTGATAAAATTGGCTGATAATTATATTGATACACAATTTGAAATAAATGCACCACAGGCATTTAGTAGTTGGGGGAGTATTTCTCAATTTACAGCAAAAGGGCTAGATCAGTATAATACATTTAAACATAAGTACAGTGCATTATATTCAAGAGCGATGTTTCCAGCATCTCATTTCTTAGCTTTTGAAATTAAGCGTGATAATCCAAATATAACATGGACAGCGGAGTTTTCTGATCCATTGCATACGGATGTTTCATCCAATTTACGTTATGCACCGATTGATGATTTATCGTACGTGGAGTCCGTAAAATCTATCATGCCAAACGGTTACCAGGAGCTTGTCGATGATAACGTGTTTAATGTATGTGAATTAATATCATTTGCATTTGCTGATCGATTAATCTTTACAAACGATCATCAATTAGAATATATGATTGAGAGATTTGATCCTACCATTCAGCAATCTATTAGAGATAGAGCGATTGTTACACCACATCCAACACCTTCTAAAGAAAGTTATGAGATGGTTCAATCTTATTATTCAGTAGCACCACGAATGATCAACTTAGCATACTTTGGTAACTTTTATGATACGAGAGGATTTAGGGAGATAGAGCTTGTTTGTAAGTATTTAGTTGAAGCTGGGGTTAATAACTTCATGATACATGTCTTTACAAATGTAAATAGTAAAGTAATAGGCTTTAGAAATAACTCAACATTTAAGAAAAATATTAAATTGAATCCATTTGTAGACTATTTTGAGTTCTTAAATTTAACGAATAAAATGGATGCATTATTGATTTTTGATGCGCATACAATAGGAATTAAAGAAATGAACCCGTACTTGCCATCGAAATTAAGTGATTATATTGGCAGTAAGGCTTTGACATGGGCTTTTGTAGAAGAAGGTAGTATCCTTTCTAAGCAGCAATATGATAACTTATATATTACGAATATGAATGAATTTAGTGAATATGCAAACACGTTTAAACGAATGAATGAAAAATGGCAAAAGAGTTTATATAAGGTAGGTATGATTCTTTGTAACAAATAAAGAAAACACCATGAAAGATAAATCAAATTATCTTTCATGGTGTTTTTTATTGTTCCAATAATTTCATAATATCTTTTTTAAATATAGGGCCCATAGATTCAGAATATGTGTTTGAAATATGAGCTTTATCATGATAAATAATAATTCCCCCAATAATTGGTGAATATTTATTGTTAATCATAAAGTATTGTGTATAATCAACAAAATGAACATTGTGTGGAATGTTAACGTGTTGTTTCCATGGTGGAGTGTCAGATAATGATGGATACTTGTTCATTGCTTCTTTTGTTTGTTCTATACCATTTTTTTCTATCATTTCTGGTATACTAAATTTGAATCTAGGTGTATCTCTTGTAGCTAAAATATCAATATTTTTTTCATCGAACTTTTTAAAGTAATCAATCATTCCTTCTGAAATATAATCACTGTTATCATTCTTTGTAACAGTACCTAATGTAACAACTAAATCTGGATTGTATTCAATAATTTTATTAAAGGCATCTTTTTTCCAAACATTACATGTTGGATCTTCATCTTGTTCTGAAGTTAGACGACATCCTGATTTAGTGATATTTATGAGCCTAATATTTTCACTTTTTGCAAATGATTTAATTGCACCTAGGTGATGAGCTGTGTGCGAAGCACCTGCAAGAACTACAGTATATTTATATGTTTTAGTATCTCCATATTCACCTATTAACACTTCAGCTGCATCTACATTTTGGTTTACACCATCAAAATAACTAACAGGTCTATCATTGGGGGCTTTTGCTAGGTTAGGAATAAAATCGTCATAACTTTTATAGGTATCAGTTAAAACTGACTTTGCACCAAGATAATTATCATTTTTATTTGTGTGATTTTCGTTTAATTTAAAGTATGAAAATATTAAAAATATTATCATTGATATTATTGTTATAATAAATAAAATAATGAGATTTTTCTTACCATTAATAGAATTTCTATTTCTAATAGGTTTTTCAATATATTTAGTCATATAATAGCTCAGTATTATTGATAAAAATATGATGATAAAACCATGTAAAATAGGAACATTATTTCCCATTTTATAATGGTAAAAAGAAAGAATTACCCAGTGCCATAAGTATATACCAAAGGAAATACCACCTAATTTAACCATTATAGGATGACTCAGTAGATTTTCGACTCCAAATCTACTGTATTTATTTCCTGATATTAAAATAAAAGTTGTACAAATCATTGGGAATAGTGCAATATATCCAGGAAATTTTGATGATACTTCAAATATTATACCTGTACTAATAATACCTAGTAGTCCAATCCAACCTAAAATATTCCCGAAGTAATTATGTATATTAATTTTAGATAAATTCACACATAGTAATCCGCCTAATGCAAATTGCCAAACCCTAGCGAATGGATTGAAATATGCTACCGGCTGATTTACAGACGTTTGATATATTGAAAAGCAAAGTGACAAAATAAAAATAGATATTAATACTATATTTAATACTTTAACAAAATTATATTTATATTTATTATATGTAAAAAGTAAAATAGTAAATAAAAAGAACCAAAAGACATAGAATTGACCTTGAATTGACATCGCCCAAAAATGTTCAAATGGGGTTTTTACTTGTTCCGAATCAAGGTAATCTGTATTACTTAGTGCTAATTGCCAATTTTCAAAAAATAACAATGTGCTTATAGCTTCTTTCATGGTTTGTTTGATTAAAAAATCAGGTAATAAAATGATAGATAAAATGATAGTTGTTATAACTATTGTAGCTAACCCTGGGAATAACCTTTTAAATAAATTTGAAAAATATTGTTTACCATCGAATTCACCAAATTTATTAATTTTTGAGACTATAGATGTAGTAATAAGAAACCCAGAAATAATAAAGAAAACATCTACTCCTCCTGAAACTCTAGATAACCATATATGATAAATAGCAACAAGCAATGCAGCTATAATTCTTAATCCTTCTATTTCAGGTCTATATTTTTTCTCGATTTGTATTGTTTCTTTCATTAAAATCATCCTCAAATATATTTTACAAATAACTAAAGTATACATGATTTAGTTATAATTTTGAATGCATTATTTAAATTTATATATGAATTGCAGTTTAATTGGTATAATAAAATAAGTCGTGATAAACTATTGATTATTATTCAATGGGTAGGAGTAAGGAAAATGAGCACAAATAATTCAATAAATAACCAATACAAAGTGGTTGTAGATAATGTGAGTAAAACGTTTCCTGTGAACCAATCAAAAAGTGATAAGACGAAATCTTTTTTTAAGTTTTGGCAAAGTGAAGAAGAAAAGGTATATTATGCGCTGCGGAATATTTCATTCAAAGTTGAGCCAGGTGATAGCGTAGGTGTGGTTGGTTTAAATGGTGCGGGTAAGTCTACATTATCAAACTTACTAGCAGAAGCAACGCAGCCGACGACAGGTGATATTCAAATCAACGGCAAGAGTTCCTTAATCGCGATCTCAGCGGGGTTGAATAATGAATTGACTGGTGAAGAAAATATTTATATGAAATGCTTGATGCATGGTTTAACTGAAGATGAGATTAAAGATCGATATGAAGATATCGTAAATTTCTCAGAACTTGGCGATTTTATATATCAACCGATTAAGTCTTATTCTAGCGGAATGAGGTCACGCTTAGGCTTTGCGATTGCTGTTCATACTGATCCTGATGTATTAATTGTAGATGAGGCGTTATCAGTAGGTGATGATACGTTTAGTAATAAGTGTATTGAGCGAATGAAAGAATTCCAAAAAGAAGGTAAGACAATATTTTTCGTCAGTCATTCGATTGGTCAAATTAAAAAAATGTGTAATAAAGCATTATGGCTCCATTATGGAGAGTTAAGAGATTATGGTGACTGCACGCCTGTGATTGGATTATATGCGCGCTTTGTTAGAGGTTATAATAACAACCCGAAAGAGAAACAATTAAGGTATAAAAAAGCGATGACAGATGGTCAAATAGACGAACCTGTAAAAATTGATAAAAGTTTTAACAAGAATTCTTTGTTCAATGCAGTGCAAATATTTTTTTTTGTTATATTAACGTTTATAACTGTCTTATTACAGCTTGATGTGATTCACCTTTAATAGATTAATAGAATTTAGGGGGGATGATATGGTTGAAGATTTGAATCGTAATGATGTTGATGAAAAAGCAAAGTACCTTATGTTAGAGAAAGAATATTTACAGGAAATTATTGAATTGAAAGAGAAGAATGAGTTTTATAAAAATAAGGCAATAAAATTTGAAAAAGAAAATAACAAAATAAAGAAGGATCTAATGGTTAGAGTTTGGCTCAAAGTTAAACGAGTGTTAGGTAAAATTTTGAGAAAAATTAAAAGGTGAAGTTATGAATTACAGAAAAAGATTGAATGAGGTCAATGAAGCTTTAGAAAGACTATCGAGAGATGAGAATCTAGAAGATATCAATAATGATGAATTCTTATCAATAGACCAAAAGAAATTACCTAAAGGATTATCTCTAATTATTCCAGTCTATAAAGGCATAGGGTTATTGGATGGTCTGATTGATTGTTTAATCGAACAACAAATACAGTCTCAAAATGTCGAAGTCATATTTATTTTAAATGGTGATCAGTATTCTGTAGATGAAGATGAAGAATTCATTCGCACAAAGTGCCAGCAAGACGGCAATTTAGCAACGAGATACAAGGTGTTATTCAGCAATCCTGGTGCATCAACTGCGCGGAATGTTGGTATTGATTATGCTCATTATTCTCATGTGTCATTTCTAGATTGTGATGATTTCATTCATCGGAATTATATAAAAAGATCATTAGAATTAATTAATAAATGCAATGATGATACAATCATTATTACTCATATATATAACGTTGAGCAACAAAATAGATTAATGTATAGATTAAACAACGATGAAGGCCAAAATGTCATCCAAAAAGATATTCAGCGATTCGTAGGTCAAAAGACTACAGATTATTTATCATTATCAAAAGTATTGTCTATGAATGGCGCAAAGATTATTCCATTATCAATGATAAAATCTTCTAAATTAAGATTTCATGATGAACTAAATAGCGGTGAAGATGTTGTATTTATGATGGAGCTTGTTGTCAAAAATAAGCCGACATTATATATTTGTAACCGATCAGATGACCTAATTTATTATCGAGTGATCCAGGACCATTCAGTGAGTAGGAGAGAATTATCTTTTGAATTTAATGTAACAGAACGCCGAATGGTGATCCATAGACTTGGTAAATTATTGAACATAATAGATGATACCGATTTAAGATATTTCATCAAAAACCGTATGAATGCACAAGCTTCATTTATTAATGTCTACCTAAAAGAGAATCCAGAAGACAAACATCGGGTTATTACTGATGTTGAAGACTTAAAACAAGAGTATTTGCCATTTGAATATATTAATAAAGGTTTAGCAAATACTTTGTACATAGGATATTGTTTTCCTCCATTTGTTGATACAAGTGGAATTGTTCTTGCCAAGAGAATACGTGAACGAAAAGAAATCGTTGATGTCATAAGTCATGACATGTATAAAGTACGTGATATTGACTTTAACTTGAATAAAATTGCAAGACCCTATATTGCAAATCACATGATCTTAGAAGGTTCTACTTCATTCAGACAATGGGATGATATTGAAGGGTTTGTCAATCGAGGCTTGGCTAAAGTGAAACAAAATAAAAAGAAATATAAAAAGATCTACTCAAGAATTCTCTGGCCTGCAAGTCATTTTCTAGCATACATATTAAAAGAGCAACAAAAAAATATCATATGGAGCGCAGAATTTTCGGATCCAAGTTTATATGATACCGAGCATCATATAAGGTATTCAAAAGTGACAAATCAAAACTTCATAAAATCTCTCAAAAAAAATGTACCTCGTTCTTGGACAAGCTATATTGATGATAATATGTTTAATCTTGCAGAACTGATCGCATTTATTTATGCAGATCAATTAGTCTTTACGAATATTAATCAGAAAGAATTAATGCTAAATAGGATTAAGGAAAGTGATCTAAGACATAAAATCGAACAAAAATCTATAGTTCAAGGGCAGCCAATCACCGAAAAAGAGTTGTACTCAGTGAGTGATATACATTTCCCATTGGACAATGATTATGAGCATATTGCTTATTTCGGGGCGTTTTACAAAAATAGATCATTAGAGCAATTAATTAATAACATTTATGAACATAGAGCGTATTTGAATATTAATAAAAAAATTAAGCTACATGTATTTACAAATCAATCAGAACTTCATAGTTTAGACGAAGAAAATATCAACGGTATGCTTATAAGTATATATTCTTATAAAAATTATTTTGACTTTTTATCACTTTTAAAACAATTTAATCGATTAATCTTAACGGATACACTTACATCTGACTTTTATGATAAAAACCCTTATTTACCGAGTAAACTTAGTGACTATTTAAATTCAAACACAAAAATCATTGCATTTGTAGAACAAGGTAGTCCGTTAGACGAAATGAATGATCAACGTATTCAAAAAATAAAGATGAGGTCAAAATAAATTGATTTAAATATATTAATTGTGGGTATGATAATATTTAGTTATAATAGTATAAATCATTACAATAAAACTTAAGTAGTAATTAATTTATCAATTAAATAATTGCGAAAAAATATATAATATTTTAAGAAAGAATGGAGCAAATAAAATGAAATTAACAACAATCGGATTAGGATATATAGGTTTACCGACGTCAATCATGTTTGCAAAGCATGGTGTTGACGTATTAGGTGTAGATATTAATCAGAAAGCTGTCGATACATTGAATGGTGGACAGATTCATATTGAAGAGCCTGGTTTACAAGAGGCTTATGAAGAAGTGCTTGAAGCAGGTCGTTTTAAAGCATCTACGAAAGTAGAAGAAGCGGATGTTTATATTATCGCTGTGCCAACTCCAAATAAGGATGATGAGTATAAATCATGTGATATTTCAATGGTGATGGATGGTGTGAAATCAATTGTTCCGTTCTTAAAGGATGGCGATACAGTGATTGTAGAATCTACAATTGCACCGCGTACGATGGATGATCACGTGAAACCTTATTTAGAAGGTGAAGGGTTTGTTGCAGGAGAGAATATCTATTTAGTACATTGTCCTGAACGTGTATTACCAGGTCAAATCATGCATGAGTTAATCTATAACAACCGTATTATCGGTGGTGTAACGCCTGCATGTGTTGAAGCGGGTAAGAAAGTTTACGGAACATTCGTTCAAGGTGAGATGATTGAAACGAATGCGAAGACTGCTGAAATGAGTAAGTTGATGGAAAATACGTATCGTGATGTAAATATTGCTTTAGCAAATGAACTTGCAAAAATTTGTAATCGATTAGATATCAATGTTCATGATGTGATTGAAATGGCAAATAAGCATCCACGTGTGAACGTACATAAACCAGGTCCAGGTGTTGGAGGACATTGTTTAGCAGTAGATCCATACTTCATTATTGCTGAAGCGCCTGAAGAAGCGAAGTTAATTGCGTTAAGCCGTGAAATTAACAATTCAATGCCGGAGTATGTTGTAGAGAAGACGAAGGAAATGCTGAATGAAACAGACACGAATAAAGTGACGGTCTTCGGATTAACGTATAAAGGGGATGTCGATGATATTCGTGAATCACCAGCATTTGATATATATGAATTATTACGCAAAGAGCCGAATGTAGATGTAGTTGCGTATGACCCACATGTAAAGCTTGACTGGGTTGAACATGATGTTCATAAAGCGGTTGAAGATAGTTCACTCGTATTAATCTTAAGTGATCACTCACAATTCAAAGATTTAACAGATGAAGACTTCAAGACAATGAAGAATAAGATTATTTTTGATACGAAGAATATCGTTCAAAATGAATTGACTGACACGCAATATTATAACTTTGGCAATGTACAGAAGTTTACGAAATAACATAAGAAGTTATCTACAATATGTAACACACGATACATCGGATGTATTGTGTGTTCTTTTAATATACATAATATAAATGATTTAACCAACAGCAGGTCTGTTGTATACTATAAGAAATCGATACAGAAAATGAGGGACAATGATGAAAAAAGTCACACAATTTGTTTGGAATAACTTCAAAAATGATGCGAGGTTGCATAGAGAGTGTAGTGCATTAAGTGAAGTTGGATATGATGTACATATGGTAGCGCTCAAAGATCCGAAGTTTCCTGATTTACCTTCATTGGAAATAAGAAACAAAGATCAACAGAGTGAATACAATGTGCATCGAATTAATTTCTATCCTTGGTTATTAGAAGCGTATAGACAAGATAAGACGACATTCTTAATTGTTGTCGGTGGCGTGACGAGTGTGGTATCTGTCGCATTGTTCTACCGAAGCATCATGCTGTTATCGACATTTTTAATGTTGCTTATTGCAAGTGTTGCCTCATTTAAGAAGCGTTTCATTAGAAAGTGGTTCATCAATCTAGACCGTTCGATTCGTATGGCGTTTACTGGATATAAGATGAATGCTGATATTTATCAGTCAAATGACTTGAATACGTTAATTCAAGGGGTGATTTGTTCGAAGTTTAGACTAAAGCCTAGACCGTTAATTTATGACTCTCACGAAGTTCAAACCGATCGTACAGGTTATAACAAGAATATTGTTAAAGTGATGGAGTCTAACTTACTACGGTTTGTCGATGTAATGATGGTTGAAAACCATACGCGTGCTGCACATAACGAGGAACTGTATGGATTCTATCCGTATACGCTCTATAATTACTCTGAGTATTACAATATTGAAGATAAAGAAGCGATTGATATCCATGCTGAAGTTGGAATTGATGAAGATGAGAAGATCTTGTTATACCAAGGGGGTCTTCAAGCCGGTCGTGGATTGCATAATTTGATCAATGCAATGCCGTACGTTGATGAGGGGATACTTGTCTTTATCGGAGATGGTAAGTTAAAGGATGAGTTAAAGCAACAAGTTGTTGATATGGGATTACAACAGAAGGTTAAATTTATCGGACGGGTTGATTATAAAGATTTAGCACGATATACGAAGAATGCGTATGTTGGATTTCAAGTGTTACAAAATATATGCTTCAACCATTACTCTGCCTCAAGTAATAAGTTATTTGAGTACTTAATGGCAGATGTCCCTGTCATTGCAAGTGATTTACCGGAAATCCGTAAAGTGTTCAATCAATATAATGTTGGTGAACTTGTAAATCCTGATGATCCACAGTCGATTGCTCAGGCGATTAATAAGATTGTTCAAGATGAAACAATGCACGCAAGTTATGTTGAAGGGGCGAAACAAGCAAAGCATGTGTACAATTGGAACAATGAGAAAGAGAAGTTATATGATGTGTATCGTCATGCTGAAGATGTACACGTTAAGTCATTCATCAGTGCACTACAATAAGTAGTGCACTGTTTTATTATGTAATTAACAATATTACAATTGTAAATTTAACGTAAAAATCAAATAAAAAATACAAAAGGTGCAACGAAATTTGCTATACTAGTTGAAGTGCAAATTAGACAAGTGTATGATAAATACGAATGATTGAAATTTGATTAAAATAACAAAATGTATGTGTTATAAGCTATTTTGGAGGAATGAACATGACAGAGACGATTAATATTGAGCAATTGTGGCAAATTTTAAAGAAAAACTTGCTCATGATTTTATCATTAGCCGCAGTATTTGCAATTGGATCAGCGTTAATTACATATTTTTTGATTACGCCTAAGTACCAAGCATCTACTCAAATCTTAGTAAATCAAAAAGAACAACAAGGACAAATACAAGTCCAAGAGGTACAAACAAACTTACAATTGATTAATACATATAATGAAATTATTAAAACGCCAGCAATTTTAGATAAAGTGATTGATAACTTAAAATTAGAAGGTGAGTCAGCAGACTTAGCATCTAAAGTGAATGTCACGAACCAACAACAATCACAAGTCATTAATGTAACGGTGACAGATGTGGAACAAGCTGAAGCGGTTAAGATTGTTAATGAAATTTCAAAGGTTTTTCAAGATGAAATTGAAAACATTATGAACGTTGACAACGTATCAATCTTAACGAAAGCGGAAAAAAGTGAGAACCCAACACCAGTCAGTCCGAAACCACTTGTGAATATTGCTATTGCATTTATTCTTGGGGCGTTATTAGGGCTTGCCATCGCATTCTTAAGAGAATTTTTAGATAAGAGTGTTAAGAATGAAGAGGATGTTGCTCAACATATTGGATTGCCAGTGCTTGGAAGTATTCCGGCATTTAAACAAAAATAAGTAATTAAAAAAACTCATTTGAAATTGAACTTTCGAAATTAAGACAAAGATTCTACTGAATTTATGTAAAAGGGGCATGTTTATGTTATCGAGAAGCAATAAGAAATCAAAAAAGAATAATAATAGTAAGCGTCAGCTCATTACTCATACAGAACCGAAATCACCAATCAGTGAACAATATCGTACGATCCGTACGAACTTAAGTTACTCATCGGTAGATAAGAAGATGCAAGTCATCTTAATTACGAGTGCAGACCCATCAGCAGGGAAGTCAACGACAGCTGCAAATATTGCCGTTGCGTATAGTCAGTCAGGTAATCGTACATTACTCATTGACGGTGACATGCGTAAACCAACGGTGCATCATACATTCGAATTGCCGAATCAACAAGGATTATCGAATGCGATCGTTAATGATGAAATGAGTGTATACTCAATGATTCATGAAAGTATGATCCCAAGTCTCTATGTCTTAACAGCAGGACCTGTTCCACCAAACCCAAGTGAATTGATTGCGTCACAAAAAATGGAACATATGATTGAAGAATTTCGCACAGAGTTTGATACGATCATTATCGATACACCACCAGTTCTTGCGGTAACAGATGCGACTGTATTTTCAAATTATACAGATGGGACGCTGATGGTCATCAATGCCCAAGATAATAACCGTAATAGTATTAATAAAGCGAAGAATAATTTAGAGAAAGCGAATGCGAACATTCTTGGAATTATTATGAATAATGTGAAGAATAAAGCAAGCGATGATTATTATTACTATAAATATTATGGATAAACCGAATAGGGGAAACCCTGCTCGGTTTTTTCTGTAAATATTACATTAAAATATGATGGAAATAGTAATGATAAGTTAATATAAATCATTTGAATGGTATAATATGTAATGCATCTGGGGTAAATAATCTATTAAACAAAGGGGAGATATAAATGATTGATATACATAACCACCTTGTAATTGGTGTCGATGACGGTGCAGCAACAGAAGAAGATGCAATAAACCTGATGAAACAGGCGGTATCACAAGGAATTAAAGGGATTATCGCGACACCACATCACCGAGTATTTGATTGGTATACAGAAGCAGAAGATGTAAGAAGATATGTCAATGCGTTGAATCAAGTTGCAGAAAAAAACCAAATCGACATCACAATCTATCCAGGCCAAGAGATTCATGCGTATGGAGAAGTGTTAGATAATATTCAATCTGGACTAGATATGGGATTGAATGATAGTAAGTACTTATTGATTGAACTACCAAGTGCAGAAGTGCCATTCTATATTGATCAATTGTTCTACAATATTCAAATGAAAGGGTATATCCCAGTCATTGCCCACCCAGAGCGAAATAAAGAGATTTCACAAAGACCTTCAAAATTAACTGACCTTGTTGAGAAGGGCGCATTGGCACAAATTACAGCAGGGAGTATTACCGGAGTACAAGGTGAACGGATTCAGAAGTTATCGATAGAGATGCTAAGAACGAACCATGCACATTTTGTTGCGAGTGATGCCCATCATGTAGAGCGTAGACCGTTTCTAATGAGAGAGGCATTAGATGTATTAAAGCAAGAAGGATTGCATGATGTAGTTGATAGAGTGTTATACAATGCAGAACAAGTAATTCAAAACGGGACGATCAGAACATTGCCGGTTGAACAGATGAGTGAAGCAGTGTCTAATCGTAAGAAGAAGAAAAAGAAGCGATTTGGGTTGTTTTAAAAGAGATAGGTCATGTAATGGTTAAGAGATTATTTTTTCTATTCATATTACCAATATCACTCTAAAATTTCTTTGCTTATTAGAAAGTGTGAAATTTGGTAATGAAGATTAAATGACCATTGATTACAATTATAGCAATGTTAAGTAAATGAGTTTACTTTGTCTTTACGAAAATGTAACATTATAGGCTCACTTTGAGTGATATAATTAAGGTTAGTTTAGTAGTATGTCATATTTTAAACTGAATCGTTTAAAGTATTATTGGACTGTGAAGGAAGGGATTCAATGAATGCGAAACAAAGATACATATTATTATTAATCATTGACTCTATAATCGTAACGTTATCGGTATTTATCTGTTACTACATTTTAGAGCCATTTTTTGAAGGGTATAGTACGAAGCTCCTTATTACGACAAGCATTGTCTTATTAATCAGTCATCATATCTTCGGTTATCTATTTAACCTTTATCATCGTGCATGGGAGTATGCGAGTATCAAAGAACTCATCGCGATTGTTAAAGGTGTAACGGCAAGTGTACTTGTAACAACACTGATCATTAGCATAATGAATGGATACATATTTGCACGTCTTATGATAATTACATGGATGATGCACTTAATACTCATTGGTGGATCAAGAATTAGTTGGAGAGTGGTCAGAAGTTACGTCTTCAATAAGAAGGAAGACTTGATTCCTACCCTTGTTGTCGGAGCAGGACGCGGAGGTAACTTACTGATTAGTCAAATGAACACAACACCAGCACTAGGCATGAAGCCCGTGATCGCTGTTGATGATGATGAAGACAAACGAAATATAGAGTTATCCCAAGGCGTAAGAGTAAGAGGGACAACTAAAGATATCGAATCACTTGTAAATCGATATGATATAAAGAAAGTGGTTATTGCGATACCTAGTCTTGAAAAGAAGAAGCTTAACGCCATCTACGAAGATGCAAACAAGACAGGAGCAGAAGTGCTTATTATGCCGAATATCGATGACATTATGGCCGGCAAATTGGAAGTATCACAGCTGAAGCGAGTTGAAGTAGAAGACTTACTCGGACGAGATCCAATAGAATTGGATGATGAAGGCATTGCTGAGCAATTAGAAGGCAATACAATTCTCGTCACCGGCGCAGGCGGATCAATTGGGTCAGAGATATGTCGACAAGTCGTGAAGTATAACCCTAGTCGATTAGTCATTCTAGGCCATGGAGAGAATTCGATTTATTTAATCAACGAAGAATTGAATAATCGACTGTTAGGTAGTGTCGAGATTATTCCAGTCATCGCAGATGTTCAAGATCGCGACAGAATGTTTGAACAACTTGATAAGTATAAGCCGGAAGTTGTATACCACGCCGCAGCACATAAGCATGTGCCATTGATGGAAGCGAACCCAACAGAAGCGGTGAAGAATAATATTCTTGGAACGAAGAATACAGCAGAAGCGGCAATTGCAGCAGGAACGAAGAAGTTCGTACTCGTATCAACGGATAAGGCAGTGAACCCACCAAATGTAATGGGAGCAACGAAGCGAGTAGCTGAGATGGTCATCCAAGCGTTGGATAAAGAAAGTGAATATACAAGGCTTGTGGCAGTGAGATTTGGCAATGTCCTTGGATCAAGAGGATCTGTTATACCGAAGTTTAAGCAGCAAATCGAAGCGGGAGGACCTGTGACTGTGACGCATCCGGATATGACGCGTTACTTTATGACAATCCCTGAAGCATCGAGGTTGGTCATTCAAGCCGGAGCACTTGCGAATGGTGGAGAAATCTTTGTACTTGATATGGGAGAACCAGTAAAGATTGTCGATCTCGCGAAGAACTTGATAAGATTGTCGGGGTATAAGGAAGAAGAGATAGGGATTGAATATAGTGGTATTCGCCCTGGAGAGAAATTGTTTGAAGAGTTATTGAACGAAGATGAAATACACCCTGACCAGATATATCCGAAGATATATATTGGGAAGGCGAGTGAAGTTGAGTTGGATGAGATAAATAAGTTAATTCCTAAATTATTTAGTAACAATGAATTAAAAAATATATTACTTAATTTTATTGAACAGAAACCTAAGGAGGATTTAACATGAAATTTGGAATCGTTGGTTGTGGATTCATTGCAAAAAAACACGCTAAAGCATTATCAAACATAGAAGGTGCCGAATTTGTAGCTGTATGTGACAAAGTCGAAGATATGATGAAGCCGTATAAAGAAGAGTATGGAGTTGAAACTTATACCGAGTTAACTGATATGCTTCAATCAGATATTGACGTTGTATCTATTTGTACACCATCAGGGTTTCACGCTCCATTGGCACTTGAGATAGCGAAAGCAGGTAAGCATATTATTGTAGAAAAGCCGATGGCGATGAAATTAGAAGATACAGAACAAATGATTAATGCGGCAAAAGAAAATAACGTTAAGTTACAAGTAGTTCATCCGAATCGATTCAGACCTGTTGTCATTGAATTGAAGAAATTATTAGATAGTAATAAATTAGGTAAGATTTCACATGCAAACTGTATTGTAAACTGGAATCGAAACCAAGAATATTATGATCAAGCACCATGGAGAGGAACGAAGGAACATGATGGTGGTGTATTGATGAATCAAGCAATACATAATTTAGACTTGTTGTTATGGTTTATGGGAGAGCCGAAGGAAGTATTTAGTATGGAAGCAACACGTTTAAGAGATATCGAAGCTGAAGATGTATCATGTGGAACAGTTCGATTTGTAGATGGATCATTAGCAAGTGTTCAAGCTTCAACAACTGTATATCCTAAGAACTATGAGGAGTCAATTACAATCTTTGGAGAACATGGGACAGTAAAAATTGGTGGCCCAAATGCGTTGTATTTTGAACACTTGGAGTATGAAGGCATGGACGAGAGTGAAGTTGAACAAATGAAAGAAAGAATTCAAGAAGATCCATGGGGTACACCAGGACATCAAAGAATTATCGAAGATATGATTGAAGCAATTGAAGAGGATAGAGAGCCGCTTGTACCTGGTCCTCAAGGTGAAAATCCGTTGAAATTAGTACTTAAAATGTACGAATCGGCAGAAAATGGGAAAATTGTTCAGTGGTAGTTTTTTAACACGAAAAATAAACGATAAAAGTTTAAACCTCAATAAAGACTGATTATTGAAGTTTACTTTCTATAATGAATTAATATATATAACCTTAGATTGGAGATATAATTATGAAAAAACAATTAATCGAAAAACTACAAAATAAAACCGCGACAATCGGTGTTCTAGGCCTAGGATATGTTGGATTACCATTAGCTGTTGAGAAAGCGAAAGCAGGTTACAATGTAATCGGATTTGACGTACAAGATGAAAAAGTCAATAAAGTTAACGCAGGTGATAATTATATTGGTGATGTCATTCCCGCTGATTTAGAAGCATTGGTTAAAGATGGAAAATTAACAGCAACTACTAACTTTGAAGAATTAGCAAATGTTGATGCCGTTGCGATTTGTGTTCCGACACCAATCGATATTTATAAACAACCAAATATGAAATATGTACAAGCAAGTGCTGAATCAATTGCTGAATACATGACTGAGGGAACTTTAGTAGTACTTGAAAGTACAACTTATCCTGGCACAACAGAAGAAATTGTGAAAGTTGCAATCGAGAATAAAGGATTTAAAGTTGGAGAAAATGTGTTTGTAGCATATTCACCAGAACGTGTAGATCCAGGGAATAAACAATTTAAAACAAAGAATACACCTAAAGTCGTTGGAGGTATTACACCTAATTGTACTGAAGTTGCATCGACATTATACCGTAATGTGTTAGAAGGTGATATTCATGAAGTATCTTCTCCAAGTGTAGCAGAGATGGAGAAATTATTAGAAAATACGTTTAGAAATATTAATATCGCTTTGGCTAATGAAATGGCTATGTTATGTGAAAAAATGAATATAGATGTATGGGAAGTAGTTGATGCAGCTGCAACTAAACCATATGGATTTATGCCATTCTATCCAGGACCTGGTTTAGGCGGTCATTGTATTCCGATTGACCCTTGGTACTTAACGTATAAAGCTCGTGAATATAATATTCATACGAAGTTGATTCAAACTGCAGGAGAAATTAATGACTCTATGCCTGAGTATGTAGTTAATCGTATGATGCAGTTGTTGAATAAGCATAAGAAGCCATTAGCAGGTTCTAAAGTGCTAGTGTTAGGTGTAGCGTATAAGAAAGATATAGATGATTATCGTGAAAGTCCTATTTTACCGATTATGAATTTATTGACTGAAGCGGAAGCAGAGTGGGAAGCAGTTGATCCGTATATCCCTGAGTTTAAATTGAATGGTGAGATGATAAAGACGGTTGAGTTGAGTGAGGATAAGTTGAAAGAATCGGATATTGTATTAATTGCGACTAATCATAGTGATTTTGATTTTGAATATATAGTAGGAAACGCTTCTCTTATTTTAGATACTAGAAATTCAATAAAAGAAACAAATAGAAAGTTATATAAATTATAATGCTTATGATGTATCTACTTCTATTAATTAATATAATTGTTTTAATTTTGTTCAGAAAAAAAATAATTACTATATTAGGGATTTTCTTTGTTGGAAATATAATTTTTAATAATTTAGGATGGCTATTAGCATTTTACTTAAAAGATAAGGTTTATGTTTTACAAGGTAATGAAGATTTATTAATTAATATTATAGATGATATATATATATTGAATTTTATACTTATATTTTTATTAGTTATTCATCCAAAGACAAAGCTGTCAATGGATAAACTACAAGATTATTTACTTAAGGTAGTATCTAAAGATAATTTCTTTATTAGTTTAATTACTTATTCAACTGTGGTTGTTTGCTTAATATTTATGATTATTATTGATTTACAAAGTGCACCATTGTTTAATATTGGTCAATACACGTTTAGTGAAATGCAACATTATAGAAAGGAAATATTTAATACTCCTTTATTACAAAGTTTGAGTGTTGTTAGATCTTTAATTTTATATATGATTACTCCACTCCTTTTTCTTAAAAAGGGTTTAGGTGTAAAACATAATTTTTTTATTGATATTGTATTAATTACATTTTCCTTACTTACACTATCAAAAACCGCCTTTATACTTATACTGTTTTTTTATTGGATGGGAAAAATGCTTTCTAACTTTTCTTTTAAATATGTTTTATATCTAATAGTATCTGTAAGTACTGCATTTTATTTAATAGTGTATTTAACATATTATGTAGATGTACAAAGAGATTTTTATTCGGTTATTGAGGTATTAGTTATTAGATTATTAGCATCACCAATAGCACTTTGTGCACTATACGCTGAACTTTTCTCATTTAATGATGGGTTTAGAAGTTCTCAATATTATACTATATTATTTGGTGGTCAAGCGGCACAAATACCTATTATTGCAATGCAACATATAGATGTAAACTCTAGAGGCAATGCTCCTGCTGGTATCATTGGCTCAGCTTATCCAAACATACCTTTATTATTACATTGGGGATATTATTTAAGTTTTTCAACTTTAATTTATATCATATCGATAATTGGAAATAATATTAAGAGTATTATACTTGGGTACCTGATTATTCCCCTTTATGGGATATTAACTTGGTTTTTATATTTAACAGAACCTTTAGTAGCTTTGAATAGTTACGGCATTTTATACTTATCTATTCTTATAATAATAATATTTTTATTTCAACCAAAAAGGAGAACGATTGATGGATTTAAAAGAAAAAGTGAAATATGAGATACTACACCCTGAAAATTGGAGAGATCCATATGATACTGAAAAATTTAATAATAGATATGTAAGGGGGGTAATTAAAAGATTTTTAAATTATTATCCTAACATCTTATATAAATTTAAAATTCTAAAATCTCATTCGTGGGATGAGAATTATATTTTATTGGGTATTGCAGCTTTAAACTTACAAATGGAAGAGGAAGTGGATAAAGTTCTTAATATACTAACAAAGAAAAAACAGTGGGGTTTACCTATTGTATGGCATTCTCGAAAATATAAGTTCCCAATTGATTCTCTAATGTCTACAACAACTTCTGAATGTATTTTATTTTTATGTGAGGTAGCTAGACATTATCCAAATAAATTGGAGAAAAGTTATTTGAAACAAGTAGGTCATAATTTGCTAAATACATTAAATAAAGTTTATATAAATAAAACAGAATATATATATAGTTATACTAAATATGATAATTATAATGTTATAAATTCTAATTTACTAGTAGCAGCAGCCTTAAGAGAGTTATACAAAATCACCAATGAATCACTATTTTTTAAAGAAAGTAAGTATATTGAAAAAGTCATTATAAAACAAATTCCTAAAAAAGGATTTATACCTTATTTTGTTAGTGGGAATGAACAGAGTGCAGATTCCTATCATCAGTTGTTTTGTATGAGGTCATTATATATATTAGAAAATAATAATTACGAAAATACTTGTGAATATTTCGAAGATAATTTCATTAATCAACACGGAGTATTGTTCAAGGTAAATCACAATGTTTATGATTTACAAGGGTTAAGTGAATCTTTAAGATATTATGGAATCACTAAAAATACCGAAATGTTTCATTCTATGAAAAGTCTCTTATCAAATTATAAAAAGAATGATAATTATATACAAAAGTTTAAAATAAAAAATAATAAATTAAGAAAATATAATAGTCTATATTCAAGACAAGGATATCATAGATTATTATGTGCACTAAGCTATGAAAAATAAATTTAAAAAAGATGTTATCTTAACAATATTGATTCAAGGCTTAATTGCGGTATCAAATCTCTGTATTTTGTTTCTAATCACAAGAAATTTTGGTACCGAGGACTATGGAGATTTTTATTTAATAAAAAGGATGAGCGATTTATTCTGGGTTACTTTACTATTTGGCCTAACTGTTAGTGTGCCTAGAAATATTTATAAAGTGAAATATTTTGAAAATATATTAATAGTATCGCTTAGTATAACTTTAATTTCATCAATTTTAGTAGTTATATTCCCGAATAAAATACTTAACTTTTTTATTAGTGAGAACAGTTATATTTTTCAATTTAAAATATTGATAATATCGCAAATAATATTTGGAATTACTAATGCAATTTTTCGTGGTTTAGAAAAATTTATTGTATTTAATATTTTGAATGTCATCAATTTTATTATATCTCCACTTTTTGCATTTACTATTTCAGACAATATAGGAGAGTATATATATAACTTAGCAGTTGTTTCTTTAACAATAAATTTAATGATATCATTAAGTATAATTTCGATTTTCTTTTTAAAAAATAGAAATTTTAACTTTAATTTATTTGATATAAAATATATTGTATTATATGGTTTTAAAAGACTACCAGGTTTGTTAATAGCATCTTTTATATTCACGTTACCAATTTTTGTTATAGATAATTTTAATATCGATGAATTTAAGGGATATGTGAGTCAGATTTTTCAATTTTACTCATTTATTTTACTTCCTATTAATACTTTAGGGACTTTATTACTTCCAAAAATATCAAAAACTGTACATCTAAATAATAAAAAGGAATATACAGTTTTTAAGGAAAAATTAATTTATATGTATATTACTATTGTATCAATGGGTTTTATAATGTGCCTTTTTATACCTTTGATTTTAAATATTATCAATTTTAATTTTAATTTTTCATTTAGTATAATAATGATAATATTAGGAATTATTCCTCTATCAATTTATAATTTATTACGTAATCCAATTGATGCAATTACAGAGAAACCTTGGACATCATATATAGTTATTTGCTCATTTTTGATATCGATTATACTGTTGGTATTTATGAGTTACTTAAACTTTGAAAAAACGATTATTATTTCAATCTTCATTTTATCACTTTATAGTTTATTAGGGTTATTTTCAATTATTGTTTTCAATATGATTAATAGGAGGTTCCTCGATGATACTTCATATTTCAACCGCCCATAATCCATTGGACATAAGAATTTATAGAAAAGAAGTTTGTAGTTTGTTAGATAATGGTTTTAAGGTGCGGTATTTAGTACCGTGTAATGATAAGACAATTTTAAATGAAGATCATATTACAATTAAAAAAAGTCATAGTAGAATTAAAAGAATGATTGTTGATAATTGGCTGTTATTTAAAAAAATAAAAAAATTAAAGCCAAAAATTATTCATTTTCATGATCCTGAGTTTTTAATATACGGCTATATTTTAAAAAAATATTACAAAATGCATGTTATATATGATGCTCATGAAGATCTTCCAAGAGCAATTTTATCTAAACACTATATTCATAAATATATAAGAAAATTAGTTAGTTTTATAGCTGAAAATATTGAGAATTATATAAGTAAAAGACTAAGTTTTATTATTACAGCTACTCCATTTATAGAACAAAGATTTAAAAAACTTAATAAAAATACAATATGTATTAATAACTATCCTTTACTCAATGAATTAAATAACCCTGAAAATATGAGTAAAGAAAGGATAGTGTGTTATGTAGGTGGATTATCAGAAGTTAGAGGTAGTAAAGTATTAACGAAAGTTTCTAATTTATTAGATGATATAGAAATACATGTTGCAGGTAATGTCAGGGATATAGATAAAAAAAATAATTTGAAATTACTCGGAAATCTAGAAAGAAATCAAGTTGGAAAATTAATGAGCAAAAGTATCGCTGGACTAGTAACTTTTTTACCTGAACCTAATCACATTAACGCACGTCCAAATAAAATGTTTGAGTACATGTCAGCTGGATTACCAGTAATATGTTCAAATTTCACAGAATGGAAAGAATTGGTTGACGAATACAATGTTGGTATAACTGTTAATCCAGTGCATGAAAATGAAATTGTAAGTGCAATTAATTATTTGGCAAATAATCAAGAAATTGCTTCAAAAATGGGGGAAAACGGTAGGAAAGCAATTGAGAATGTATTCAATTGGGAAAGTGAAAGTTTAAAACTGATTAATATTTATGAAAATCTATGTAAGGAGGATTTATAATGAAAGTACAAATGTTAGATTTAGGTGAACAGTATCAAGGGATTAAAGAAGAAGTATTGCAGAATTTGGATGAGGTTATGTCTTCATCTCGATTTATTTTAGGTGATAATGTTAAAAAACTTGAAGCAGATGTTGCGAAAATGAGCAATTGTGATTTTGGAATTGGTGTTGGTAATGGTTCAGATGCTATTCATATTGCTCTTCAAGCAGCTGGTGTAGAAGAAGGTCATGAAGTGATTACAACGCCGTTCACTTTCTTTGCGACAGGTGGAGCGATTGCTCGTGCTAATGCTAAGCCAGTATTTGTTGATATTGACCCTGAAACATTTAATATTGATCCCTATAAAATTGAAGAAGCTATTACTGATAAAACTAAAGCGATTATTCCAGTTCATTTATATGGTCAAATGGCTGATATGGAAGCAATTATGAAAATTGCAGAGAAACATAATTTAGCTGTGGTTGAAGATGCTGCCCAAGCGATTGGATCTTCTGCAAATGGTAAGCAAGTTGGAGAACTTGGTACTGCTGCTACATATTCATTTTTCCCTACAAAGAACTTAGGCGCATATGGTGATGGGGGGATGATTGTGACAAACCATTCAGAAATTGATGAAATGTCAAAAATTATCCGAGTACATGGTTCTAAGCCGAAGTATTACCACAAAGTGCTTGGCTATAACAGTCGTTTAGATGAGTTACAAGCGGCTGTGCTAAATGTTAAATTCAAACATTTAGAAAGTTATTCTGAAGCACGACGTGAGCGCGCCGCATACTATACTGAGCAACTAAATGCTAAAGTATCAGAATATGTTAAGACACCTACAATTAAAGAAGGTTATCATCACGTATTCCATCAGTATACTTTACGTGTTGAAAAAAGAGACGAACTCAAACAATTTTTAGCAGATAATGATATTGCATCGATGATATATTATCCAGTACCATTACACTTACAACCTGTATTTGAACATTTAGGATATAAAGAAGGAGATTTCCCTGAAACTGAAAAAGCAACTAAAGAAGCAATCTCATTGCCAATGTGGCCTGAATTACCTAGAGAAAAGCAGGACTATGTAATCGAAAAGATAGTTGAATTTTATAATAAGTAATCGGAGGGGCTTATGAAAATATTAACAGTTGCAGGAACTCGTCCACAATTAGTTAAAATTGCTGCAGTTTCTAGAAAGTTAAGAAAAGAATTTGAGGAAATATTAATCAATACTGGCCAGCATTATGACTACAATATGAATGGTGTTTTCTTTGATGAATTAAATATTCCAAAACCTGATTATAATTTAGGAGTAGGTTCTGGTCCTCACGGAAAACAGACTGGCGAAATGATGATTAAATTAGAAGAAATCTTTGAAAAGGAACAACCAGATGTTGTCCTTGTATATGGAGATACGAATTCTACTTTAGCTGGGGCATTAGTGGCTAGTAAAAGACTCGTACCTTTAATTCATATTGAAGCGGGATTACGTAGTTTTAATAAAGATATGCCTGAAGAACAAAATAGAATATTAACAGATCATTTATCTGATTTATTACTTATTCCTAGTGAAAATGCAAAATCTAATCTTTCAAAAGAAGGTATTGAGAAAGGTGTTTTCAATGTAGGAGATGTGATGATGGATGCTGTACTTTATAATATCAAACTTGCTGAAGAAAAATATTCATTATCTGATTTTGAATTAGAAAAAAGTGAATATATATTAGGTACGATTCATAGAGCAGAAAATACTAATAATCCAGATAAATTAAAAGCAATTTTGAACTCATTCGCTGAACTTGAAAAGGAAGTATTTTTACCTTTACATCCAAGAACGAATAAATTGATTAAAGAATATGGATTTGATGAAATAGTGAAAATATCAAATAATATCAGAATTGTTGAGCCTATCTCATATTTGGAAATGTTATTGGTAGAAAAAAATGCATATGCAATTGTAACTGATTCTGGTGGAGTTCAAAAAGAAGCATATTTTGCCCAAGTACCTTGTCTAACTTTACGTAATCAAACTGAATGGACTGAAACAATTGATCTTGGATGGAACAAATTAATTGATCCATTGAATAATAATTTAGCCGATGAGTTAAAAACAATTCGTCCAGGTCAAGAAATATTTGATGCGTATGGGAATGGACATGCTGCTGATAAAATTATCGATAAAATTAAGGAATACTATATAATGTGAAAATCTTAATAGCCAGTCCTAGGACTGGCTATTAATTGCTATAAATTAGTTATAATACATATAATAAGATTAAGGAGTGATAAATTTGAGTATTCAAAAAGGTCAAAATGTCGTTATAGGTCAAAATGTTGAGTTTGGAGATAATGTTATTATTGGAAATAATGTCACTATCTATGATGATACTAAAATAGGATCAAATGTAATTATTATGGATAATGCGGTAATTGGAAAAAAACCAACTCGTGCAAAATCATCCATTATGCCTGAAGTAAAAGATTTCCCTCCGTGTGAGCTAGGTGATGGAGTAACGATTGGGACATCTGCAATTATCTATGTGAATGCAAAGATTGCAAATGATGTGTTTGTTGCTGATTTAGCAACTGTTCGTGAAAAAGTTACGGTTGGAGAAGGAACTATTGTAGGTCGTGGAGTTGCTATTGAAAATGAATGTACAGTAGGTAAGAAGTGTAAACTTGAAACGAACTGTTATATTACTGCATATTCTACAATAGAAGATTATGTTTTTATCGCACCATGTGTCGTGACGACAAATGATAATTACATGGCAAGAGATAAAGAAAGATATAATCATTTCAAAGGAACGACTGTGAAAACAGGTGGGCGTATTGGAGCAAATGCAACAATTTTACCAGGTAAAGTGATTCATGAAGATGGTACTGTTGCTGCAGGTAGTATCGTATCACGAGATGTCGAAAAAGAAAGCTTAGTAGTTGGAACACCCGCTAAAGAAGTTAGCAAAGTAGCAGATAAACAACTTTTAAGGAATCAGGAGTAATGATATGGAAATATGGATTTTTAATCATTACGCTATTGGTCCTAAATCTGGTGGTGGAACTAGGCATTACGATTTAGCTAAGTACTTAGTTAAACAAGGTCATAAAGTGAAAATTTTCGCCTCATCATTTAATCATCAAACTCGTAAAGAGGAACATTTATATAATGAGGAACAATTCAAAAAAGAAATTCATGATGGTGTAGAGTTTATTTGGATTAAAACTTATGAATATGAAGGTAATGATTATAAAAGAGTATTGAATATGTTAACATATTTTAAAAATGCTCATAATATTTCAAAAAAGATATATGGTCAGCCTGATCTTGTGATTGGTAGTTTAGTACATCCGTTAGCAGCGGTTTTAGGATATATTGTTGCAAAACGTAAGAATAGTTTATTCTATTTTGAGGAACGAGATTTATGGCCTCAGTCTTTAATTGACTTAGGTAAGCTTACTAAAAATAATCCTGTTATATATGCTTTGTATGCAGTTGAAAAATTTTTATTTAAAAAAGCAGATAGAATTATTGTTTTATTTGAAAATGCCAAAGGTTACGTCGAATCAAAAGGAATTAATTCAGATAAAATTATTTATTTGCCTAATGGTATCGATCCTAAAAGATTATCTGATAAAAATGAAGAGCTTCCGATTGAACTGACGAATTATTTTGAACAAAACAAAAATAAAACTATTGTGATATATACTGGAACACACGGATTAGCCAATAATTTAGATGAAATTTTAAATGCATCCAAAATAACAAGTGATCAATTTTCTTTTTTACTCATTGGAGATGGACCTAATAAATCTAAATTAATTGACAGAGTAAGTGATGAAGATATTAAAAATGTTTATTTAGCTGATTCAGTGAATAAAAGTCTTATACCGACGATTTTATCTAGAGCAGATATAGGATTATTGCCATTAAAAGAATCTCCAGTATTTAAATGGGGAATTAGTCCTAATAAATTATTTGATTATATGTCCAATAAACTACCAGTTATTTTACTATGTGATATCGATGATTCTCCGCTTCAAAAAGCGGATTCTGGATATGTTATTCGTGAAAATTACAGCGAAAATTTAGCCAAGACTTTGAATAATATGAATGTCAATGAACTGAAATCTCTTGGTGAGAAAGGATATCAGTTTGTTATGGAAAATCATAATTGGGAAATAAACTCCTCAAAACTTATAAAGTATATAGAGGAAGATTTGAATAAGTAAGGTGGTTTATATGAAACGAATCTTTGATATTTCATCATCATCATTAGGATTGATATTAACAGCACCAATCATTCTAGGTACTGCAATTGTCGTTAAGAAAAAAATAGGTAATCCTATTCTATTCAAACAAATACGACCTGGTCAACATGGTAAGCCGTTTGAACTGTATAAATTTAGAACGATGACAAATGAAACGAATGAAAATGGTGAATTATTACCAGATGATCAAAGATTGACATCAACAGGTCAATTTTTAAGAAAATATTCTTTAGATGAATTACCACAGTTAATTAACGTCATTAAAGGGGATATTTCATTAGTCGGTCCAAGACCACTTTTAATGGAATATAACGAATTATACAATGACGAACAGCGTCGTCGTTTGGAAGTTAAACCTGGGATTACCGGTTGGGCTCAAGTGAATGGTCGTAATGCGATTTCATGGGAAGAGAAGTTTAAGTTAGATGTTTGGTATGTTGATAATCAATCGTTCATGTTAGATATGTATATATTATATTTAACATTTATTAAAGTTTTTAAGAGTGAAGGGATTAACCAAGAAGGACAAGTGACGATGGAGAAGTTTAAAGGGTCTGTTGTAGATGGTTAAGTCTATTGTCATGATTGGTAATGGTGGTCATGCTAAAGTCATTAAAGATATGATTCAGCGTAATTCAGAGCTTGAATTGGTGGGAATTCTTGATGGTAATATCGAAGAATATCATGTGAGAGAAGATATATTTTATGATCATACTGATCAAATTTTGAAATATATTGAGTATCAATTTATTATCGCAATCGGTAATAACTATGTTAGGAAACGTATTGTAGATCAATTTAATTTATCTGATGATCGATTTGCTGCGGTTATTGATCCGAGTGCCATTGTATCTGATAGTGTTATCATAGGACCAGGTACTGTTATAATGCCTAACGTTGTCATTAATTCATCTAGTACAATTGGGGCACATAGCATAATCAATACAGGAGCTATTATTGAGCATGATAATAGGATAGATGATTATGTTCATATCTCGCCTGCAGCAACATTAGCTGGAACTGTGTCAGTTGGTTCGTTGACACATATTGGGTCGAATGCAACGGTGATTCCCAATCAAACAATCGGTTCAAAAAGTATCGTTGGAGCAGGTGCGGTTGTCGTTCAGAATTTATCAGATAAGGTCGTTGCGGTTGGTAACCCTGCTCAAGTGATTAAAAATATAGATTAGGAGACGATTATATGTCTGAAAGAATATTCTTGTCATCACCTCATATGGGTGGGACGGAAGAGAAATATGTACAGGAAGCATTTGATACGAATTGGATCGCACCTCTTGGTAATAATGTGAATGAATTTGAAAATCAAGTGAAATCTTATGTTGGGACACCTGCTGCGTGTGCATTGAGTAGCGGGACAGCTGCGATTCATATTGCTTTAGATTTATTAGGTGTTCAACGTGACGATATTGTATTTGTTTCATCACTCACATTTAGTGCAAGTGCTAATCCTGTATTATACTTAGGTGGTAAACCAGTCTTCATTGATTCAGAACGCGATTCTTGGAATATGTGTCCGAAAGCATTGAAAAAGGCATTTGAACAGTATGAACAGAAGGGTCAATTACCGAAAGCTGTTGTAGCAGTAAATCTATATGGTCAATCTTGTAGGTTTGATGAAATTAAGGCAATCTGTGATTCATATGATGTTCCAATTGTTGAAGATGCAGCTGAATCATTAGGATCAGTTTATCAAGGTCAGATGAGTGGTACATTCGGTGATTACGGCATATTTTCATTCAATGGAAATAAAATCATTACCACTTCAGGTGGTGGAATGATTATTTCAGAGTCTGAAGATAATATAAAGTTAGCCCTAAAAAAAGCAACGCAAGCTCGCGATAATGCACCATATTATCAACATAGTATGGTTGGATATAACTATCGCTTAAGCAATGTAAGTGCCGGTATCGGTCGTGGTCAAATGGAAGTATTGGATGAGCGTGTGAATCAGAAGAGAGCGATTTTTGATCGCTATGTTGAAGGACTAAAGGGGATAGACGCGATTGAATTAATGGAAGAATTACCGAACTCTAAGAGTAATCGTTGGTTATCTACCGCGGTCATTAATCCGGATAAAACTGATATAAGACCAAGTGACGTAATTGCTAAATTACAAGAATCAAACATTGAAGCAAGACATGTTTGGAAACCAATGCACTTACAACTGGTCTTTGAAGATAACGACTTTATCTCTATGGATGAAGATATTGCTGCTTACTTGTTTAACTATGGAATATGTCTTCCATCAGATACGAAGATGACAGAAGAACAACAAGAACGTGTGATAGAAATTATTAATTCTTTATTTTAAAATGTGAATGGCTTAGTATAATCATATACTAAGCTTTTTTATTTGAGGCGATATGATGAAAATATCTAAAGTTAAATTGATGGTTATATTTATAATTTTATTATTATTATTTCTTGATAGTTTAAATCTGAATTACTCGGAAAAACCCAAAAAATCTGATGTGATTATTATGTTGGGTGGTGGTGGTCCTGAAAGAATGGAAAAAACTGCTGAATTATATCGTCAAGGGTATGCAAATAAAGTCATGATTTCACCCGTTATTGAACATGAAACATCAACTCAAAGTGTTGCACTTGCAATGAAATTAGGGATTAACAGAGAAGATATTATTCATGAACGTCACGCTTATAATACATTCACGAATGCAACTTATACATTATCAATAGCACAACAGTTAGAGTATGATTCCGCGATTATTGTCTCGAGTGATTACCATATGAAGCGCTCGAAAATGATTTTTGATCGAGAGAATAGAAATCGCTTTGATCTAACTTACGTATCTGCTTTACCTCAAGATGGAACAAGATGGTATATGAAGAAGGATGCATTACAAAACTGGTCTTCAGAACTAAAGAAGTATTGGGGTTATCAGTTTAGGTTGTATAAGTATACAAAGTAAATAAAGGTTGCATCATTTAAAATAAGATGTAACCTTTATTTTAATTTTTATCTCTCAAAAATTATTTTTTTATACTTATCCTCCAAATAGCCAAACCCTCTCGACTGTTCAACCATTCGATAAGACAATACAGACGCGATGAAGATCAGAACGTAACTGATAAATATATTAAGTATATCTGGTGTGACACCGTGCAATAACTTATAAATAAAGATTAAGATTGTGTAGTGGTACAAATAAATACTGAATGAAATCTTCCCGATAAAATGCAACGGCTTAAATAAGAACACTTGCTTGATCGATTCGTTAAATAATAAGCCAATCATCAACATCAGACATGAGATATTCAGTAAATAATCACTAAACCGAAACGCCAAAAACTCCATATGACTTGGTAGTAATGACGATAAATACGGATAAATATCATGATTTGATAAGTAGAATAAGACGACACCGGTGGTGAAAATAATCGATGGGATGTATGTCTTCTTCGACTTAAACCATGCTGTTAATGTGTTTAAGTGACGGGCAAGAAGCATTCCTGCAAAGAAACTTAACGTATAATGAATGAAGTCTGTATACCCACTTAAATTCCCTTTGGCTTCAAATAGTTTGAATGCATTCAACGAAAGTGATGTTATCATGATGATTATGATTGTAATGACAGAATACCGCTTCTTCTTCAATGCAAGCAAGAATAGTGGAAAAACGAGTGCAAACCTGAATTCATGCAACAGTGTCCACACCACTGGGTTATATTCACTCGTGTTGAAATCAAGAATGAGTTGGAAATTATACAAAATATCACTGACTGAAGGGACTTCATGCCATTTACTCTCTGTCACTTGACTATAATATGAACGTTCTTTAAAGAATGTAAAATTGATGACGAGTAATAAAAATAGTACCGTTGTTGCGACAAAGAATGGCTTACCAATCCGCTTCGTTCTCTTGATGATGAATTGAATATATTCACTTTTTGATAAGTTGTAGTGATCTTTTCGCATGAAGGGTAAGGTTAACACAAATCCACTCAGAACAAAGAACAGAATGACCGCTTCATGTGATGCATATGTTAGATACAGTGGTGTATCTGAATACCAATCGGGTAAATCAACCCAATTCATCTTAAATGTGTGGCCAACAAGGACCATCAAACACGCGAGTCCTCTTATACTATCTAATTGTTCATAACGCATAGTTCGATTCACCTCGTTGCCTTTGCCATAGTTTAACTTAGTATTTACCGTTTTAGGATGTAATTAAACATTGTCATACGTTATAATAAAAAAGATTGAGTGATTATGCTAGAATATAACCATACTGACGAAGAGGTGTGAAACGTGAAGAAGATTACGATATTTTGTGTTTTATATATCATTTTAATTCTATTAGCGAGTGTCTTTCTTTATATGAAACTTGATATGCCGATTACGACGAAACAAGTATATCAGTCTAAAGAGATTAATATAAATAACTCTAAAATCGAAGAAATTGTAAATCAATCCGTAGGGAATAAACTAAAAGAAGATTCCCTTAGTGTTGCACATGACACAAATGAAATTAGTCTATCTTATAGTTTGTCAGATTCTAAACAATTAGAACCTGTGACGGAGTCGATCCAACAAGATTTAACAAAAGCGCTAGACAAACCAGTCATCTTGAATCAACAAAACACAACTCAAAATTTTAAATGGCCAATTATTATGTGGGTGAGTGCAATGAGTGCGTTGTTTGTTTTGTTATTACTTTTATTTATGTTGTTTACACCAAAAAAACGTCGCATTCGCTCTGAAGATGATATAAAGAAACACTTGAATAGTCGATATTTAGGTTCGATTTAGGGGGGATATGATGAGAACGTTTAATACAGAGCGCAAAAGTATGACACCAAATACATTGTTACTCGATCGATTAGATTATACGGCACAAATTATCGATGAACACATTACTAGAGGTAGCACGATGCAAGTGTGCATGTTGACGAGTCGCGGCTTGAATGAATTAACGGATAAAGTGATTGCTCACTTAGCACATATTTTGTTATCGAAAGGTCACCGTGTGTTGGTCGTCAATCCGAATATTAAAGAACTGAGTTATAATCAATTTCTCGCACCGAAGCCTCATCACATTGCTGGGAGTATCCAGAACATTGCGTTAAATAAATTTATTGTTGATACGGATTATGAGCAGATCAACTATTTACAAGTGTCAACCAGTGACGGGACGATTGATGAAGATGAGATGCAACGCATCGGTAGTGGAGATGACGCATTGTATACGAAGTATGATATCTGTCTCATGGCAGTCGATACAGAGCATGAGATGTTACGTCAATTTATGCTAAACAGTGCCGATATGAATATTACAATTATCGGGGAAGATAACAACCAAACAAAACCGATGAAACAGTTGATTGAATCACTTCATGCGAATAATGTATACAACATTGGTGTGTTGTTAAATCAATAATAATAGAGAAGACCATCAACATATGTTGATGGTCTTTTTTGTTTATAATATATTATAATTCACAAGCTTTAAACATATTATATGTTAATATTATATTATTAAGTACAAAGGAGAATTCCGTATGAATAATTCAGTCCTAATAGCCCATACAAAAGACCGCGTCGGTGTGACGAGTGAATTAACGTCATTGATTGCTGACGGTGGTTGCAATATCGAACATTTAGATCATTTCTTAGATCATGAATCGTATCAATTTTTCATTCGCATTGTATTCGATCCTTCTAATGAAGTTCACGATGCTATTCATAGATATTTTAACGCACATCCTGACATGCATTATGAACTACATTTGCCGAATCAGCGTCAAAAGATGGCGATTTTTGTGTCGAAGATGGATCATGCGATGATGGAATTAATTTTGCGTGTTCGTGCGGGTGAGATTCCTGTTGAGATCTCGATGGTCATTAGTAATCATGATACACATCGCGATCTTGTTGAGCAGTTCGGCATTCGGTTCCATCATGTACCGTTCAATAAGGAGATTAAAGCTCGTGCTGAACAACAAATGATTGACTTGTTAGATGGACAAGCAGATTTCATCGTGCTTGCACGTTATATGCAAATATTATCACCTGAGTTTATTGAGCGATACAAGTTTAAGATTATTAATATTCACCATAGTTTTTTACCCGCATTTATTGGTGCGAAGCCATATGCACAGGCGTATGACCGTGGTGTGAAATTGATCGGTGCAACAGCACATTATGTAACGAGTGAACTAGATGGCGGCCCGATTATTCAACAAGATGTATTACGTGTCAATCATCGATACACGAAAGATGAACTTGTTGTCGTTGGTCGTCACGTTGAAAATCGAGTGCTAGCCGATGCCGTCATGTGGCATGCTAATCATAAAGTGTTAGTCCATGGTAATAAAACGATTGTGTTGGGTGTTTAATTTTTTTAATTTGGTCTATATACTAAGTAGACAAATTTTAAAGGAGTTAGATATGATGAGTAAAAAAATAGCAGTAGTTGTAACAGACTTAGTTGAAGATATAGAGTTTACTAGCCCGAAAGATGCTTACGTTGAAGCAGGTCATACTGTTGAAACAATTAGTTATAAGAAAGGTTCAATCGAAGGGAAACAAGGTGCATCGTTTGATATTGATAAGACAATCGATGATGTGAAGGCATCTGATTACGATGCGTTATTGATCCCTGGTGGTTTCTCTCCAGACTTACTTCGTGCAGACGAAGAGGGGCGTTTCGGTCAGTTCACGAAGCAATTCGTTGAAGCGGGTAAACCGGTATTCGCGATTTGCCATGGTCCTCAATTATTAATTGATACGGATTTACTAGAAGGGAAAAAGTTAACGTCATTTATCTCAGTTCGTAAAGATTTAGAAAATGCTGGTGCGAATGTGGTTGATGAGTCAGTTGTTGTCGATTCTAATATCGTCACAAGCCGAACACCAGATGATTTAGAAGACTTTAACCGTGAGTCTTTAGCGTTACTTTAAGATTTTGTAAAGAATTTAAGAAAAAACACCTCTTTTTACGATATATATAGTAGGAGGTGTTTTTTCTATGCTCAATTTTAGCGAAGCATATATACTTCATGTCAATGATAGAATTCATTTAAATGAAAGCGATGCGGTTCAGTTATCGAATGTACAGAACGGTATAACGGGTGAGAAATTATTTCTTGAATTTTTTGATGGTTTGAAGGCGGTCGCGATGATCCATGGCTTGAGGCTTGATATTAAAGGTGAAGTTCAATATGACTTCTTATTCATTCAAGAAGGTGAGGTCTATCATTATGAAATCAAAAATTATCAAGGACAATTGGAAGAGCGTAATGGCTTAGTTAAAAATCAACATGGTTATATTTATAAAAATATTTTTCAGCAATTTGATCGAGCGAATGTATTGTTAGAGCAAATATTGAATGAATATCGTGTTGAATCGTACATCGTCTTCATCAATCCTAGCTGTACTATTAAAACTGACCGCCGTGATGTATTGGAATATCAAGATTTGAAACAACGTGTTGAATTTCACCAAGCGAAAAAATCGACATCTCATGATTTTGAATTGGCTAAGCTATTGAAGAGTCATCACTTACATCGATCTAAATATGAACGTATTCATTATTACGATTTTGATCAACTATCACCAGGTGTCAAGTGCCCAGAATGTATGAGGTTTTTTGAGGATTGTTATGGGGGAAGGGATTATGTAAAGTGTAGCTATTGTCACCATAAAATGAGAAAACAAGAATTGATTTTTGAAACAATAAAACAAGTAGAATTACTAAAAAATGATTATTACACAGCACTTGAAATTTCAAAATGGAGTGGCATCAGTAAAAGAACGGTCCATAAGGTTTTAAATCATTATTGTGATTCTTTCGGTTCAAACAGAGCCACAAGATATGTATTGAGAGATGAATTTCGACCAAAAATTTTTAATACAATCAAATAATTTTTTATTGAAATATGATACTTGCGCACAAACCGAATCTGCGCGCATGTACTAGAGGAAAGTGTGGGAATCGGGACCATACTTGCGCGCAAACTGAATCTGCGCGCAAGTACGAGAGGAAAGTGTAGGAATCGAGACCGTACTTGCGCGCAAACCGAATCTGCGCGCAAGTACGAGAGGAAAGTGTGGGAATCGAGACCATACTTGCGCGCAAACCGAATCTGCGCGCAAGTACGAGAGGAAAGTGTGGGAATCGAGACTGTACTTGCGCGCAAACTGAAAATACGCGCACCATATCTAATAAAATGAAACCCAACCTTCATCAAAGGTTGGGTTATTTGATCATGTATGGAATGTAACTTAATGTGTGTAAAAATAGTCCAATGTAGATGAACCATGCAAATTGTAATGGACCAAATAAACTCACAATCGCAAGAATGCTCATGACAAGAATAGTGACTGGAAGGTATTCTTTAATCGCCATGTATGTCATCAACACAACACCAATGACAGAGCAAATAATGACAGCCAAAATTACATTAGGTGATTCAATGAATTGTAACATAAACGGAATCAGATTGAACAATACAATCCGAATGACTAATCCGGTAACATTGAATCTAAAATTACGTCCTGGTGTGAATAGCTTCAAGGATAAAAAACTGACATGTATGATAAACGTTTCCGCTAAAGTGCCCATCATAAATGCAATGAGGTAGATCATTAAATGAGTTAAAATAATTCGGATTTTAGCATAACTTTTCGCTTGTTCGATTCTCTTGATGACGTATTCTGTCATTTTTATCACGCTCTTTAATCTAAGATGTTATATATTATTTATACTAGAAATCTTTCAATAATTCTAGTGGAACGTATGTTTTAAATTTGCTCGCGACACGCACGAACAGTGTTGTTCAATACATATGTGATGGTCATCGGACCAACGCCACCAGGTACTGGTGTAATATATGAGGCTTTGTTACTGACAGAGTCAAAGTCAAAATCACCGACTAATTTTCCATCAACGACTGTATTTCCGACATCAATCGCAATGACTCCATCTTTTAAATGCTCACCAGAAACTAGTCCAGGTTGTCCAACAGCACTAACGACAATGTCTGCTTGACCAAGTAACGACTCTAAATTTTGAGTTTTAGAGTGCGCAATCATAACCGTTGCGGACTCGTTCAATAGCAGTTGTGCAACAGGTTGTCCGACGATATGGCTACGACCAATGACAAGTGCATTTTTACCCGCAATGTCGATGCCTGTTTCTTTAATTAAATGCATGATGCCGAGTGGTGTACACGGTGCAAAAGTATCAATGCCTAAATGCATCTTACCGATGTTTTCGGGATGGAAACCGTCAACATCTTTACTCGGATCAATCGTTTCTAACACTAAATGTTCATCAATATGCGATGGTAGTGGCACTTGGACGAGTATTCCATGGACGCCTGTGTCTTCATTCAACGCTTTAATTTCTTTTAATAACGCCTCTTCAGTAATATCTGCATCGAAATGCTTAATCACAGAATCCATTCCAATCGATTGACATGCTTTATGCTTTGCGTTGACGTATGACTTCGAAGCACCATCTTCGCCGACTAAGACAACCGTTAAGTTCGGCGTTACACCTTTTTCTTTTAATTCACTGACTTGTTGTTTTAATGTTTCGCGATATGATTTCGCGATGTTTTTACCATTTAATAGTTTAGCCATAAATATCCCCCATACTCGAACGTATTGTTTTTTACAAAGACTAATTTACTATAAAAACCGAACGAAAATCAATAATTTATTTATAATATTCGTATTTAGCATTGAAATAGACTTGTAGAATTGTTATTCTTATAATGAAATTATAACACGAATAAGGAGTGTATTCATGAAAGTTGCAATCATTATGGGCTCAAGTTCCGATTGGGAAACGATGAAAGAAGCATGTACGATGTTAAATCATTTTAGTATTCCTTATGATAAGAAAGTTGTCAGTGCGCACCGTACTCCTGAGATGATGATGGAATTCAGTCATCAGGCGAAATCGAATGGTTACAGCGTCATCATTGCTGGAGCTGGTGGTGCAGCCCATTTACCAGGCATGGTGGCAAGCATGACGACGTTACCCGTCATTGGAGTCCCGATTCAGTCGAAAGCATTGAATGGTATGGATTCGTTGCTGTCCATCACGCAAATGCCAGGTGGCATTCCAGTTGCGACGATGTCTATCGGTAAATCAGGTGCGAAAAATGCAGGAATTTTAGCCGCGCGATTGATCGGTATGACAGATGAACACATTAGTACTCAATTAGATGACTACGCACAATCATTGAAAGACAAGGTGGAGGATATGCAACATGACTTACACTAAACTTAAATTTCAAGATACAATTGGCATTATTGGCGGTGGTCAACTCGGTAAAATGATGGCACAGTCTGCTGTTGAACGTGGATTCAAAGTGATTGTGTTAGACCCAAGCGGTGATGCTGTAGCAAAAAGTAGTAGTGATGACTTTGTCCAAGCGGCGTTCGATGACCTTGAAAGCATTAAGCAATTTGCCGCTCGATGCGACGTGATTACGTATGAGTTTGAGAACATTAACGCCGAAGTATTGAATCATTTAACTGAACATTACAACTTACCACAACGCGATGAAGCGATTAAATTACTCCAAGACCGTTATGTTGAGAAACAAACACTGACAAAAGCAGGCGTACATATTGCACCATATCATTTTGTCGATTCTAAATCCTCATTAGATGAAGCAATTGAAACGATTGGTTATCCATTGATGTTAAAGACACAGTTTGGTGGATATGATGGTAAAGGCCAAATTAAAATGACGTCAGACGAAACGTACGAAGAAGCACTTCAACTTATTGATGAAGCGCCTTGCGTTGCTGAACAATTCATCGATTTGAAAACAGAAGTGAGTGTGACAGCAACACGTGGACAAGATGGTCAACTTATATTTTTCCCGTTACAAGAAAATATTCATCAAGATCAAGTGTTATTCCAAACGAAAGTACCTTCGTCATTTATTTCCTATGAAGATAAAGCGCGTGAAGAGGTACAAAAAATCGTAAATGAAGTGCACTTTGTTGGGAGCTTCACGGTGGAATTCTTCATATCACAAGACGATCAATTGTACGTCAATGAGATTGCACCTAGACCACATAATTCAGGGCATCATTCCATTGAATCATGCAATTACTCTCAATTTGATACGCATATATTAGCTGTTGCAGGTTATCCACTACCGGTCATCAAATTATTATCCCCAGCCATTATGATTAACTTATTAGGTCAACAGGTTATTGACTTCGGTGAAGATGTATTAAACATAGAAGGAAGCCATGTTCACTTCTACGGTAAATCAGATGTAAGACCGAAGCGCAAAATGGGACATGTCACATTTTTATCTGAGCATTTAAACGAACTTGAGCACCGTGTGCAACAATATTTCAAACTTTAGGAGGTCACGACTCGTGGAATTATTATATGAAGGTAAAGCTAAACGTATTTATAAAACAGACACTCCAAATGAACTGCACGTTCAGTATAAAGATGATGTTACTGCTGGAAATGGTGAGAAACATGACATTATGGAAGGAAAAGGTCGATTAAATAACGAAATTTCGAGCTTGATTTTCGAATATTTGCATGACTTTGGCATTGAATCACACTTTATTAAGAAATTATCCGACACGGAGCAACTTGTCCGAAGTATGAAGATTATTCCGTTAGAAGTGGTCGTACGAAATGTTGCGGCGGGAAGCATTACGAAAAGGTTGCCGTTTGAATCAGGTCAACCATTAAATAAGCCGCTCGTTGAGTTTTTCTATAAAGATGATGCATTAGGTGACCCACTCATAACAGATGCACATGTGAAAGCATTGAATATTGCAAGCGACGTAGAAATTGCAGCATTAAAAACGAAAGCGTTAAAGATTAATGAAGCACTCATTGAATTGATGGATAAAATGAACTTACAACTCGTCGACTTCAAAATTGAATTCGGCAAAGATGACCAAGGGATTATTACACTTGCCGATGAAATTTCACCAGATACTTGCCGATTATGGGATAAAGATACGAAAGAAAACTTCGATAAAGATGTTTATCGTAAATCAACTGGAAACTTACTCGATGCATACGAAGCATTCTACAAAAAATTAAAAGGGGCTGTCTTATAATGAAACACGTTGAATTAAATGTTAGGTTACAACCACAAGTATTAGATACTCAAGGACAAACATTAACACGCGCGGTACACGATATGGGTTATGAGCAAATTGACGACATTCGTGTTGGTAAAGTATTAACGTTTACAATCGATGAAAAAGATGAAGCGAATATTGAGGAAGTCGTCAATACACTATCTGACAAACTATTTGCAAATACAGTGATTGAAACATACGACTATACGATTAAAGATTTAGAAAGTGACGTGGAGTAATATGAAATTTGCTGTCATTCGATTTCCGGGGTCTAATTGTGACCGTGATATGTACAATGCTGCCAAAAAGATTGACTGTGAAGTAGAATACGTAGATTATCGTAAAACGAGCTTAGAAGGATTCGATGGTGTTCTCATTCCAGGCGGATTCAGCTTCGGTGATTACTTACGTAGTGGGGCAATGGCCAAAGTTGCTCCGATTATGGATGAAATTAAACGCTTTGCCGATGAAGGTAAACTTGTTCTTGGTGTATGTAACGGATTCCAAGTGTTGACTGAAGCGAGATTGTTACCAGGCGCTTTGATTCATAACGATCATCATCAGTTTATTTGTCGTAATGATTCAATTCGTGTCAACAATCATTCACAATTCACTCATTTATATGACATCGGAGAAGACTTAACGATTCCAATCGCACATGGTGAAGGTCATTACTATTGCGATGATGAGACGTACCAATCACTTGTAGACAATCATCAAATTATGTTTACTTACAACGATAATCCGAACGGATCTTATAAAGATATCGCAGGTATTACGAACGAACAAGGGAACGTGCTTGGCATGATGCCACACCCAGAACGTGCGTTGGATCAATTACTATCAACAGATGATGGATTGAAGTTATTCCAATCAATGATCACACCATATGAGAAGGGAGAATAACGATGAGTCAATTTATTGAACCGACAATAGAACAGATTAAAGACGAAAAGTTATATCAAGAGATGGGGTTGACAGATCAAGAATTCGATAAAGTCCAAGAAATTTTAGGTAGATTACCGAATTATACTGAGATTGGTATTTTCAGTGTGATGTGGAGTGAACATTGTTCATACAAACATTCGAAGCCATTTTTGAAGCAATTCCCGACAGATGGAGAACATGTCTTAATGGGGCCAGGTGAAGGAGCCGGTGTCGTTGACATTGGTGACGATCAAGCGGTCGTCTTCAAAGTTGAGTCGCATAACCATCCATCAGCGGTTGAGCCGTATCAAGGGGCTGCAACAGGTGTCGGTGGAATTATTCGTGATATCGAAAGTATCGGAGCTAGACCGGTTGCATTACTGAACTCATTACGGTTCGGTGAGCTAACGTCTAAAGAGACGAAACGACTATTTCGTGGTGTTGTCAGTGGTATTGGTGGATACGGTAACTGTATTGGTATTCCGACGATTGCTGGTGAGATTGAATTCGACCGTTATTACGAAGGGAATCCACTCGTCAATGCGATGTGTGTCGGTGTCATTGATCATCAAGACATTCAGAAAGGGACTGCGAAAGGTGTCGGTAACTCAGTCATTTACGTTGGATTAAAAACTGGTCGAGACGGCATTCACGGTGCAACGTTTGCATCAGAAGAACTTAGTGAAGAGTCAGAATCAAAACGACCATCTGTCCAAATTGGTGACCCATTCGTTGGAAAGAAGTTAATGGAAGCGACATTAGAAGCCATTCAAACAGAAGGACTGGTCGGCATTCAAGATATGGGTGCAGCGGGTCTAACATCAAGTTCATCAGAGATGGCAGCAAAAGGTGGCTCAGGCATTCACTTACAATTAGAAAAAGTGCCAACACGTGAACATGGCATCTCACCGTACGAAATGATGTTATCTGAAACACAAGAAAGAATGCTTCTTGTTGTAGAGAAAGGTTATGAGCAAAAGTTCTTAGACTTATTCGATCACTACGAATTAGACAGTGCAGTCATTGGAGAAGTGACTGATACGGATCGATTCGTCTTAACATACAATGATGAAGTGTTTGCCGATATCCCAGTGCAACCGTTAAGTGATGAAGCCCCTGTATATATTTTAGAAGGAAAAGTAGAAACATTAAGCCCGTCTATACAATACGATGAATTAGATATCGAACAGCTAACGACTCAGCTCATTCAACATCCAACGATGGCGAATAAGTCATGGGCATACGAGCAATATGATTCACAAGTTGGTGCGAATACGATTCGTAGAAGCGGTATCGAAGCAGGAATTGTTAGAGTAGAAGGTACGAATAAAGCCCTTGCGGTGAGCATCGATGGTAAAGCAAGACACGTCTATAGTGATAATACAGTCGGTGGTGAATCCGTTGTATTAAGTGCTTATCAAGATTTAATTGCAACAGGTGCTAAGCCGTTAGCAATGACCGATTGCTTAAACTATGGAAATCCTGAGAAACCACATATTTACGCTCAATTACAGAAGTCAACTGAAGGGATGGCCAATGCATGTCGTATCTTGAACACACCTGTCGTGAGCGGTAACGTTTCATTATATAACGAGACACCTGTTTCAAGTATTTTACCAACGCCAGTTGTCGGGATGGTCGGTTTAATTGATGATGTTGAATACTTAAAAGACCAACAGGTTAAAGTTGGAGACTATATTTATGTCGCGGGATCTTTAACAGAAGAACTTGCAGGCTCTCAAGTTGAGAAATTATTATCTGAAGAAATTTCTGCGATGAATACATCAATTGATTTAGAACACGTGAAGACAATGAGTGAGGGCATCAGAGCATTGATTGTAGATGGTAAGATCAACCATGTACGTCCAATCGGCCGTGGCGGGTTCGTTGTGAAGTTAATGCAAACATTATCACACTTTGATTTATCAGCGGATATTGACGTAGATTATTCAGCGTCTCAATTATTCTCAGAAGTTGCAGGGAATTATATCATCTTCTCATCGACTGAATTATCAAATGACGACTACACATTTGTCGGTCGAATTACGGATGAAGATACGATTCGTTTAACACAGCAAGGCAATACAATAACGTTTGATCAACAGACGATTAAGTCACATTGGAAGGGATCCATCGAATCATGTATGACATCAAAGGCTTAAATGAAGAGTGTGGAGTATTTGGCATTTATGGACACGATAGTGCTGCAACATTAACGTATATGGCACTTCATGCATTGCAACACCGTGGTCAAGAAGGTGCTGGCATTGTTGCGAGTAATGGAGAAAATTTATTCGGTGCACGTGGCATGGGATTGTTACCTGAAGCGTTACCTGAACAAAAAGTAAAGTCACTTGCATCGTATAAAAATGCAATCGGCCACGTTCGTTACGCAACAACCGGTGCAAGTGAGCTAAGTAACGTTCAACCGTTCTTATTTAAGAGTCATAAAGGTGATTTAGGTCTTGCACATAACGGAAATTTAGTGAATGCAAAAAAGGTTCGCGATGCATTAGAAGATGAAGGTGCAATTTTCCAAACTTCATCCGATTCTGAAGTGCTTGCGCATTTACTCGCAAAGAGTAAAGCGGCAACGAGAAAAGATAAAATAAAACATGCACTGAAACAAATTAAAGGCGCATTTGCATTTGTTATTTTACACGAAGATTCATTAACGGTTGCATTAGATGACCATGGTGTTCGACCATTAATGCTAGGTGAGGTTGATGGTGCGTATTGTGTTGCGAGTGAGACGTGTGCGTTTCATGCGATTGGAGCGACATACATTCGTGATATTATGCCGGGTGAAGTGTTGACGATTACAGAAGATGGCATCGATGAAGATCGTTACGTTGATACGACATACCCGAATATGTGTTCAATGGAATATATCTATTTCGCAAGAGCAGACAGTGAATTTCATCAGAACTCTATTTATCGTATTCGTAAAGCACTCGGTTCTGCACTCGCTGAAGAGATGGGAGATATTGATGCGGATATGGTCATCGGTGTACCGGATTCATCCCTTGCAGCGGCGAAAGGGTTTAGTGCACAGTCAGGTATCATTAATGAGCAAGGGCTATTGAAGAATCGGTATGTCGGTCGTACGTTTATTACACCAGATCAAGTGATGCGAGAACGTGCGGTACGAATGAAGCTTTCACCGGTTTATGATTTGGTTAAAGATAAAAAAGTGATCGTCATCGACGATTCAATCGTTCGTGGAACAACGAGTAAATATATTGTACAAGCACTGAAAAATGCAGGAGCGAAAGAAGTGCACATGGGTATTTCATCACCACCGCTTAAAAATCCATGTTATTACGGTATTGATGTGTCAACGCATGCAGAAATTATCGCATCGAAAAAAAGCGTCGCAGAAATTCGAGTTGAAATTGGCGCAGATAGTTTAACGTATTTATCAGTTGATCGTATGCACGATGTATTCAAACAGTTTGGATCACGCGGTCAATGTGACGCATGCTTTACAGGGAATTATCCAATTGAAATCATTGATCATATTTTGCCACAAGAAAAAGATCGTAAAGTGAAAGGGGTCTAGTCATGAAAGATCAATATAAAGCGGCAGGTGTCGATATTGAAGCAGGTTATGAAGCGGTCAATCAAATGAAGTCGCATGTCCAACGTACGATGCGTAAAGAAGTTCTTGGTGGGCTTGGATCGTTTGGTGCTGCATTTGACTTAGGTCAGCTCAATATGAAGCATCCGATTTTAGTATCAGGGACTGACGGTGTTGGAACGAAGCTTAAACTAGCGATTGATTACAACAAGCATTCCACGATTGGTATCGATGCAGTCGCAATGTGTGTCAATGACATCTTAACGACAGGTGCAGAACCGCTATACTTCTTAGATTACTTAGCATTAAATAAAGTCGAACCGGATATGGTTGAATCAATCGTTGCGGGTGTTAGTGAAGGCTGTGTCCAAGCAGGTTGTGCATTAATTGGTGGGGAAACTGCTGAGATGGGAGATATGTACGACGTTGGAGATTATGACGTTGCAGGATTTGCGGTAGGTGCCGTTGAGAAGGATCAATATATTCATCACGATCAAGTGAAACCGGGACAAAAATTAATCGGTATACCATCATCAGGCATTCATTCAAATGGTTACTCACTTGTGCGTAAAATTATAAAGGATCAAAAGATCGACTTACAAACGACGTCACTTGAAGGAAAAGCATTAATCGATGTGTTGTTAGAACCGACAAAAATTTATGTCAAGCCAATTCAAGCGTTGTTACAGTCTGTTAAAGTGTATGCAATGAGTCATATTACTGGTGGTGGCTTTATCGAGAACATCCCTAGAATGTTGCCAGAGCATGTTGGTGTCAATATTTCGACTGAACAAATTAAATTACCTGCAATTTTTAATTATTTACAACATGAAGGGAATCTTGACACATTAGGAATGTATGATGTCTTTAATATGGGAATTGGATTCGTTGTCGTCGTTGATGAGGTAAATGTTGAGAAAACAGTTGAATTACTTCGTGAAAACGGCGAAGAAGCGGTTGTCATTGGTGAAGTAACGAATGAACCGACAATGATCATTGATGGTAAGGAGATTCAAGATGACGAACATTAGTGTCTTTGCATCAGGGAATGGAACGAACTTTGAGAAGATTATGAACTATATCGAAGTCGGTTATTTCAAAAACATTCACGTGACAAGTGTCGTGACAGACAAAGCAGATGCAGGAGTGATCGAACGTGCAAAAAAATATGACGTGCCTGTACACATCATTTCACCGAAAGATTTGCGTAATAAACGTCAATATGAAGTGCATATTTTGACCATTATGCGTAAAGAGCAAGTTGAATGGATTGTACTTGCAGGCTATATGAGACTCATAACATCTGTATTGCTCAATGCATTTGACCGTAAAATATTGAACATTCACCCTAGCTTATTACCAAGTTTTCCTGGTAAAGATGCGATTGGTCAAGCGCTTGATTATGGTGTCAAAGTGACTGGTGCAACAGTGCATTATGTAGATAGTGGAATGGATACAGGCGAAATTATTGCCCAGTCAAGTTGTGTCATTCACGATGATGATACGAAAGACACATTACAGTTAAGAGTTCAAAATTTAGAATATGAAATTTATCCACAAACGATTAAACAATTAATCGATCAATAAGGAGAATCTATTATGAGTTATGCATTATTAAGCGTATCAAATAAAGAAGGTATCATTGATTTCGCCAAATCACTCGTTGAATTAGGGTATGACATCATTTCAACGGGGGGAACGTTTAAAGCATTACAAGAAGCAGGCATCAAAGTGACGCCGGTCAGTGATGTGACGCAATTCGAAGAGATAATGAATGGTCGTGTCAAAACGTTACACCCTAAAATTCACGGTGGTATTTTGGCAGATCGCCATAATGACGAACACGTTCAAGCAATGGACAAACACCACATAACACCGATTGATATCGTCGCGGTGAACTTATATCCATTCGAAGAAACAGTTGCAAAAGAAGGTGTCACTGAAATGGATGCGATTGAGAATATCGATATTGGAGGGCCGACGATGTTAAGAAGTGCTGCAAAGAACTTTAAACACGTATTAACAATCGTTGATCCGAGCGATTATGATGAAGCAATTGAACGTTTGAAATCTGGCGATGATATGGATGCGTATCGCAAAGAGAAAATGATCAAAGTCTTCAATCATACGTATCATTATGATCAAGCCATTGTAGAATTTTTCAGCGGTGCTAAAGCGTCATTACGTTATGGTGAGAATCCGCATCAACAAGCTCATCTTGTTCGCACGAATGCAACACCGAATACAATTTTAGGTGCGGTGCAACACCATGGTAAACCGTTAAGTTATAACAACATTAAAGATGCAGATGCTGCGTTAAATTTAGTAAAACAGTTTGACCGTGCAGCAGCAGTTGCTGTTAAGCATATGAACCCATGTGGTGTTGGTGTTGGTGATTCTATTGAAGAAGCATATGATCGTGCATACGCCGCAGATTCAATGTCAATTTTCGGAGGCATTGTAGCGCTCAACCGTCCAGTGACTAAAGCGTTAGCGGAGAAATTACACGAGATTTTCTTAGAAGTGATTATTGCACCAAGCTTTGATGATGAAGCGATTGAAATTTTAAGCCAGAAGAAAAACATTCGTCTACTTGAAGTAAAAATGGATGTCGATGAAGATGCGACTGAATTTGTATCAGTTTCTGGTGGTTACTTAACGCAAGATGTAGATCAAGCATTTGCCCGTCGTGAAGATATGCAAGTCGTAACGGACAAACAACCAACTAAAGCGCAATGGGAAGCTGCGTTATTAGGTCTTAAAGTCGTTAAATCTGTAAAGAGTAACGCTATTTTATTATCTTCACCGACCCATACGGTTGGTATCGGGGCAGGTCAAATGAACCGTGTTGGTGCGTTGAAAATCGCAATAGAACGCGCAACCGAATTAAATGAAAACATCGCCTTAGCAAGTGATGGATTTTTCCCAATGAGAGATACGGTGGACCTTGCTGCTGAGCATGGCATTCAATGTATTATTCAACCCGGTGGATCAATTAAAGATCAGCAATCGATTGATGCGTGTAATGAGCATGGCATCGCGATGATAACAACAGGAATGCGTCATTTCAAACATTAAGGAGGGGTTTTGTATGAAAGTATTAGTCGTTGGAAGTGGTGGTCGTGAACATGCCATTGCCAAAAAAATCAACCAATCTCCACTTGTTGATACGTTATATTGTGCACCAGGGAATGATGCGATGAAGTCTTTTGCAACGTGTGTCGATGATCATAATATTGTTCAATTTGCTCAAAATAAGTCAATCGATTGGGTCATTATTGGACCCGAAGCACCTTTAGCTGAAGGGTTAGCAGATCAACTAACGGATGCAGGTGTAAAAGTGTTCGGACCGAATCAAAAAGCAGCGCAAATGGAATCGAGTAAAGATTTTGCGAAGCAATTAATGGAAAAGTATGATATACCTACAGCGAATCATATTACGGTTAACTCTTTAGATATTGCATTAACTCGATTGGAAGAATTTACTACACCTGTTGTTATCAAAGAAGATGGTTTAAAAGCGGGTAAAGGTGTCGTCATCAGTGAAACGATGGAACATGCTCAGAAAACACTTGAAGAAATTTATGCAGTCGATGAAAAAGCTGTAGTTGTATTAGAACAATTCCTTGAAGGTGAAGAGTATTCGTTAATGGTGATGGTCAATGATGAAACGTTTAAAGCATTTGATATCATTGCTCAAGATCATAAACGTGCACATGATGGAGATCAAGGACCGAATACAGGGGGAATGGGTGCCTATGCACCGGTTAATCACTTACCGAAAGAAGTCATTGGTGATACTATAACGAAGATTGTTAAACCTACAGTAGATGGAATGAGTCAAGAAGGATTGAATTTCTTCGGAATATTGTATGTCGGATTAATTTGGACAACTGAAGGACCGAAAGTGATCGAATACAATGTACGACTTGGTGATCCTGAAGCACAAGTATTGCTTGAATCGATGACTTCTGACTTTATGCAACATATCATCGATTTGCATGACGGGCGTGAAGTATCGATGTCATTCAATGATCAATATACATTAGGTGTCATGATGGCATCTGTTGGATATCCAGGGTCTTATGATAAAGATGTCTTAGTGAAAGGCTACGAAGGTCAAGATCATATTTTAATCAGCGGGTTGAAACAAGACGGTAATGACTGGAAAACAAATGGTGGACGTGTGTTATTAGTATTGGGTCAAGGAGATTCATTAAAAGCTGCAAAAGATCAAGCATATGAACGTGTGAATGAAATCGAAAGTGACGGATTGTTTTATCGAAAAGATATTGGGGATAAAGGGATATAATTATTATAGTTTTCGAACATTTATAGTTCGAAAACTTTTTTTATTTAGTACGACGACAGATTGAAGATTGAGAGTAAAAACTGTAGTCTTCATTGATTGAAAAATGCATTCCATCGTTCAACGGTGTATAATAGTGATACTTGGGGTGAGGTTATGAAACGATTGGAAGTTATTTTTAGTTATGTGATTGGTGCATACTTAATCTTCTTAGGTATTGTCTCGTTAATAAAACATGAAAATATAACAATGTACCACGAAAAAGGAGTATTTTCTCAAGAAACACCAACGATAAAAAACGGGCTAGATTTGTTTAATGCATTCTTTGATGAGATTGAAATGATCCTAGGTCAATCCATTGGTGGCTTCCCAATACTATTTAGCATTATTGTTTTTATACTAGGGTTACTCTTCATTTACTTTGGACGATTACTTAAAAAAACGACGGATTACGATAAGCCGCTGATGATGACTTATTTCGTATTCAGTTTTATATTTGTCATGATGACAACATTACTTATGACGGTTGTTTATAGTTATTTAGCGTGGTTATTTTTTGTTTTCTTTATGTTGCTAGGGTTGTATTTTACATATAAGCATCGATTAAATCCTGAAAATGACAAAGTACACTATTTCTTATTGCTAATAATGTTTATGATTGCGTACGTATCAACTCAACATTACGTATATCACGTGCTAGACCAAGATGTGTTTACACCGTTTGATGTGTTAAGTATAAATATCTTTTTCACGGTATTAACAGCACTGTCATTTATGTCATTATACGTCGCATTGTATTTGAAAAAATCTCTCATGCCTTGGGGATATGTTGATTCAAATGAAGAAGTGTTATCTAGACGACTGAAGAGGCAAAAAAGAGGGCCGATAGATTCCAATAAAGTCTATTTATTTGATCCATTGCATGATGTCTTAACGAAATTAAATCCAATAAGATTGTTTGAAGATGATCCATGGTTTAGATGGCCATCGTGGTTGAAAGTGACATATATTGAGTTGTTTCTAGGGATGATTATGCTGATCTTTGTTGGGATTGAATTCAATAATCGTAACGGGTTATTAATATCAGGAGATTTCAAAATTTCCCAATTAAATATGATTTATGAATGGTTAAATTTATTTGTATTGTTATGTGGCGTATTGTTATATATTATAGTAACGGTCTTGAATATATTGAAAGATCGCTACGGTGCGATTCAATTTGTACTCATATTTTTAATTACGTTGAAATTATTCACGAGTCTATCGATTAAATTATTCCAAGACGTTGAACTGGCACAGTTAATCCTACCGATTAACTTATTATTATGTATTATTTCTATACCGATGTTACTGATCAATTTAAGCAAAAACTATTAAAGGAGTTTCTATGAAACAAATTAAAATTACAAAAAATTTCAAGCAGTATAAAGACGGCTTATGGCTTATTCAACAAAGTGATATCGATACGAATCATCATTTAACTGAAGGAGAACCATTCGTGCTCACGATCGATGATGATGCGATTGGAAAAGGAATTTACGGTATTCAAAATAAAGGTGTCGGATGGTTATTTACAACTGATTTGAGAGAAGATTTCGATGAATTTTTTGTAAAAGATCAGCTCTATCAAGCGCTTGAAAGTCGTCAAAGTCTATTCAATCAAGATGGAATTAATTGTCTAAGATTATTCAATGATATCGGGGACGGTATTGGCGGTGTCACGATTGATTTATATGGCACGGATGTATTGGTCACATTCTACAATAGAGGTATTCATATGTATCGCCATTATTTCTATGATGCATTAGATGATTTGTTGGATTGTGATGTTATTATAGAGCAACAACGCTTTCTAGAACAGGTTACACATGAAGTCATTAAAGGGGACCCAACCTATCCGAAAGTCGTTCAAGAACATCACATTAACTATATGATTGACCTTTTGGATGGTGCGATGAGTGGTTTATTTATGGATCAACGTGATGTCAGAAATAAAATTATTAAAAATTATACACCACGTAACATGTTGAACTTATTTAGTTATAGTGGAAGTTTTTCAATCGTTGCAGCGTTGAACGGTGCAACGACGACGAGTGTTGATGCAGCGAATCGTACAACTGAGTTGATAGAACGAAATATGGCATTGAATGAAATTGATCCCACTGAACATTCTATATATATTATGGACGTATTCAATTACTTTGACTATGCGAAGAAGCATCAGTTAATGTATGACTTTATCATGATTGATCCGCCGAGTTTTGCTCGCGTCAATGATCGAATCTTCTCAGTGTTAAGTGATTACCCTAAGTTGATTAAAGATGCAGTAGAAGTCGTAGAAGACAATGGAACGATTGTTTTATCAACGAACCATAGTGATATTTCATTGAAAGACTTCAAGAAGATGATCGACAAAACGATGTCGACGATTGATATCGACTATACGATTGAACATACGATTGGATTACCGAAAGATTATGTCACTTCAAAACATTATAAGAAAGGTAAATACTTAAAAGTTGTCTTCTTAAATATTAGCAAAATGATTGAACAATAAAAAAATCGGGCATATATCACTGAACACAATAATATTTCAAAAAAGGTGATTACTATGAATAGACCAACAACAGAAGCAGAAATTCAAGCGCGTAAAGCAGAAGCGTTGAAACTAATAAAGCGTAAATCGATGTATTCATCGGTTGCAGCAATCGTCCCGATTCCAGGGCTTGATGTAACAACAGATATGAAATTGATGTCTGATATCGTCAATGATATTAATGAACTGTTCGGATTAAGTCATAAAGATGTCCAAAAGTTACCAGATTCATTAAAAAAGAAAGTGTTAATTATGGCAACAAGTGCTGGTAGTGAATTTATAGGGCGGAGAGTTACTAAAACGATTATCGGTATATTTTTCAGATCAACTGCTAAGAAACAAGTTGCCAAACAGTCGAAGTATATTCCATTCATCGGACAAGCGGTTGCAGGTGGAATTAGTTATTACATGATGAAGAAAATGGGTGAAGATCATATCGAGAAATGTGTGAACGTTTCAAGGCGATTAATCTCATAAATTGAATTCATGTTAAAAATTGTGATAAAATACTTGTATATATATACTAAAGGAGAATGATCATTATGGAACAACAAACATTTACAATTACTGACGAAACAGGGATTCATGCACGCCCAGCAACATTATTAGTGCAAGCAGCATCAAAATTTGACTCTGACATTCAATTAGAGCATAACGAAAAGAAAGTGAACTTAAAATCAATTATGGGTGTTATGAGTTTAGGCGTTGGTCAAAATCAAGATATTACAATTATTGCTGAAGGCGATGATGAGAAAGAAGCAATCGAAGTGATTGCGTCAACATTGAAAGAACAAGGATTGACAGACTAATGAGTAAAATAATTCAAGGGATACAAGCGAGTGATGGAATTTCTATCGCTCCTTGTTATTTATTTGTAGAACCTAACTTAAATATTGACAAGAAAACAATCGATAATCCACAACAGGAAATTACTCGCTTTGACAATGCGATGCACGAATCAAAAGTACAACTGACTAAAATTCGTAATACTGCTGAAGAAGCATTAGGTGCTGAACATGCGGCTATTTTTGATGCGCATTTACTTGTGTTGGATGATCCTGAATTAATTCACCCGATTAAAGAGGCCATCGAACAAAAGTCTGTCAATGCAGAATCAGCATTAGAAGATAAAGCGAATGAATTCATTCAAATCTTCGAATCAATGGATAATGAATATATGAAAGAACGTGCTGCTGATATTCGTGATGTTTCAAAACGAATTAAAGCAAATTTACTTGGTGTTGAATTGCCCAGCCCAGCGACAATTGATCACGAAGTGATCGTCGTTGCGCATGATTTAACACCATCTGACACGGCACAATTAAACAAACAATTCGTTAAAGGCTTTGTCACAAATATCGGTGGTCGTACATCACACTCAGCAATTATGGCACGTTCATTAGAAATTCCAGCTGTAGTCGGAACGAAATCAATCATCGATGAAGTGAATAATGGAGATATTTTGATCATTGATGGTGAAGCTGGTGTTGTTATCGTTGATCCAACTGAAGAAGAGATTAGCGAATACACTGAGCGCGCACGTCAAGTTGAACAAGATAAAGAAGAGTTAAAACAATTTGTCGAGGAAAAAACAGAAACAAAAGATGGACATCATGTTGAACTAGCAGCGAATATTGGAACACCGAAAGACGTTGATAGCGTGATTGAAAACGGTGGTGAAGGTGTAGGATTATTCCGTACTGAATTCCTATATATGGGCCGAGACAATATGCCAACAGAAGATGAGCAATTTGAGTCTTATAAGACAGTGCTTGAAGCAATGGACGGTAAGCCAGTTGTTGTTAGAACATTAGATATCGGTGGAGATAAAGAATTAAGTTATTTAGATATGCCGGAAGAATTGAATCCATTTTTAGGTTATCGTGCAATTCGTCTTTGTTTAGATCGTGAAGATATTTTCAGACCACAATTGAGAGCATTGCTTCGTGCATCAACTTATGGAACATTGAAAATTATGTTTCCAATGGTTGCGACAATTGATGAATTTAGACAAGCGAAGTCAATTTTACTTGATGAAAAAGAGAAACTTAAATCAGAAGGTCATGACGTGAGTGATGACATCGAAGTTGGGATTATGGTAGAAATTCCAGCAACTGCGATGATTGCTAAGCAATTTGCTAAAGAAGTAGATTTCTTTAGTATCGGAACGAATGACTTAATTCAATATACATTTGCTGCTGACCGTATGAGTGAGCATGTATCGTATTTATATCAACCATTTAATCCATCATTGTTACATTTAATCAAAAATGTCATCGATGCTTCTCATGAAGCAGATATTTGGACAGGTATGTGTGGAGAGATGGCTGGAGATTCAAGAGCCATCCCATTATTGCTTGGACTAGGGTTAGACGAATTCTCTATGAGTGCGACGAGCATTTTGAAAGCAAGAAGACAAATGAAATCGCTCACGACAGATGAAATGAAGAAATTATCTGACGAAGCATTACAATGTTCTACAAGTGAAGAAGTATTAGATCTTGTGAACGCTTATGTAAAATAATTATTAAGAATTCATTCATCATGACATAAAAGATAAAAAAGTCGCTATACTTTATATTAAGTATAGCGACTTTTTTTAGAGCTAATTTTAGGATGATGAAGATAAATATTTTTTATCTTTTAGCACGCTTTCTATTTTGTCGAAGTCAACGTGATATATTTTTTCATCGTCGATTAAGATGAATGGTGTACTCATTGCATCATATTTAATAATTAATTCTTTCTTGTACTCGTTATGATGTGTGATGTTACGCTCTTCAAACTGGATTTGATGGTCTTTGAAATATTGTTTAACGAATTGGCATGGTGGACATTGGTCTTGTGTATAAATGTAAATCATAATAATTACTCCTTATAAATATAATGTCATGATAGTGTCATATGTTATGTTCGTCATTTATGAATATGACTGATATAATGATAACCATAATACATGAAAATGAAGGGATGTTCAATATGGATCAAGTCATTATTGCTCGAATGCTCGCTGCAATGACGTTAGCATTTCACATTATATTTGCAACGGTTGGTGTTGGTGTACCAATCATTATTATGATCACTGAATTTCTAGGGATAAAAAATAAAGATAAGCATTACTTAGCGATGACTAGAAGAATCTCTAAAGGCTATACAGTAACTGTTGCGGTTGGTGTTGTAACCGGGACAATTATCGGCTTACAGCTTTCATTATTATACCCTACGTTCATGGAAATGGGCGGTCATGTGATTGCGTTGCCGTTATTTATGGAAACCTTCGCATTTTTCTTTGAAGCAATTTTTTTAAGTATTTATTTATATAGTTTTGATCGTTTCAAGAATTTATGGACACATTGGCTACTCAATATTCCGATTGTACTTGGTTCAACGCTTTCTGCGGTCTTTATTACGACCGTCAATTCATTTATGAATACGCCCCAAGGATTTGACGTTGAAGGGGGTAAACTTGTTAATGTTCAACCGCTTGAAGCGATGTTTAATCCAAGCGTACCAGTAAGAGTATTACATGTCGTATTTACAGCGTATATGACAGTGGCATTTATCGTGGCATCTATTGCAGCATTCAAACTCATTCGAAATAAGTTCACCGAAGACCGCACTTATCACAAGAAAGGTTTGAAAGTTGCACTCATTACAGGGATTATTTTCTCTGTTATTGCGATGTTTGCAGGTGACCTCAGTGCGAAGTTCTTGCATGAGCATCAACCTGAAAAGCTTGCCGCAATGGAATGGCACTTTGAAACAGAGTCACAAGCAGATCTTGTGCTTTTCGGGATGTTAGATGAAGACACTCAAGAAGTGAAAGGTGCTTTGAAAATTCCAGGTGTATTAAGTTTTCTAGCAGGTAATTCGTTTGATACAGAAGTTACTGGATTAAATGATATTCCTAAAGATGAACAACCGCCACTCATCATTCACTATTTCTTTGACTTTATGGTGTTCTTTGGAATGTATTGTTTGGCTATAGCAGTAGCCTTTATGTTGATATGGAAATTTAAACCGAAATGGATTCATAATAAATTATTATTATCACTGGTCGTGCTGACTGGACCTTTTGCGATGCTTGCGATTGAAGCTGGTTGGTTCTTAGCTGAAATGGGCCGTCAACCATGGATTTTACGTGGTTATTTGAAGGTCAGTGAAGCGGCAACTGATGCACCTGGATTAATCTTGACATTCGGTGGCTTCTTATTACTCTATATCATTCTCGGTGTAAGTAGTGTGTATGTATTAACTCGTATGTTTAAAGATAAAAGTGCTAAAGCACAGATGGATGAACTCGATGATCATACGCTATTGAATGATCAGAAAGGAGGGTATTAACGATGATATTTGGTCTTGAATATCAAACGATTGGGATCATTGTATTGTGGACCTTCTTACTCGGTTATGTCATTGTAGGAAGTATAGATTGGGGTGCTGGATTTTTTGCATTATATGGTCGAATTACAGGACGAACAAAAGATTTAAACCAGCTCATCGCTAGGTATTTGAATCCAGTATGGGAAGTGACGAATGTATTCTTCGTCTTCTTCTTCGTCGGGATCGTAGGCTTTTTCCCAGAGACAGCTTATTACTATGGGTCTACGTTGTTAATTCCTGCAAGTATTAGTTTGATTATATTAAGCATTCGTGGCGCATTTTATGCGTTCGAGAACTACGGTATTGATTCCAAGTTAAGTTGGACGATATTGTACGGTTTAAGTGGATTATTTATCCCGGCTTCATTATCAGTCGCGCTAGTTATATCTGAAGGGAATTATATCGTTGAAGGTGCTAACGGTCATTATCTTGATTGGCAATCGTTAATCTTAAGTCCGTATGCGTGGAGTGTTGTGCTATTAGCAATTATATCAGTACTCTATATTTCAAGTGCATTTTTAACGACATATGCACACATTGCTAATGAAACGATAGGCTATTCGATCTTACGCCGTTGGTTTTTAATGTGGGCAGGCCCAATGATCTTCACCTGCTTATTTGTTTTCATAAGTTTGAGAGAACATAATCATGAACACTTTATGAATGCCGTAAATAATCAGCTATGGTTATTTATAGCTAGCTTCATCTTGTTTATTTTCGCAACATTGTTGTATTATTTTAAAAAAGCCCACACCATAGCATTCATTTGTGTTTTTTTACAATTTAGCTTTGCATGGTTTGGTTATGGTATGAGTAAGATGCCGTATATATTATATCCATATATTAACGTCAACGAATCAGTTGTTAATCCATCGATGGCATTGAGCTTAACAATTGCATTTATTCTTGGATTATTGTTGCTTGTACCTTCATTATTACTGTTGCTTAAATTATTTGTCTTTAACAAAGCTTATGTTAAAGGGATGAAGTAGGGAGGCTATATTATGCAAAAAGAGTTTGTCGTGATTGGTCTAGGTCGTTTCGGTGGAAGTATTGTGAAAGAATTAAAAGATTTAGACGCTGACGTGTTAGCGATTGACTTAGATGAACAACGGGTTAATGAATATAAAGAAATCGCAAATGAAGTTGTGATCGCAGATACTACCGATGAGAATGCCTTGAAGAGTATTGGAGTCAGAAATTTTGATCATGTGATCGTATCGATCGGTGATAATATTCAATCGAGTATTCTAACAACAATCATCTTAAAAGAACTTGGATGTAAACAAGTGACTGTTAAAGCACAAAGTGATTATCATGCAATCGTGCTCGAGAAAATAGGGGCAGACTATGTTGTACATCCAGAGCGAGATATGGGCAGGAGAATTGCGCATAATATCATGTCATCTAGTGTATTAGATTATTTAGAATTAAGTGATGAATTTTCACTCGTTGAGATGAGGTCGAGTGGATTCTTATTGAATAAAACATTGATAGAGTTAAATATCCGTGCCAAATATGCACTGAATATTATCGCAATTAAACGGAGTGAAGATATTATTGTAGCACCTGATCCAAATGAGGAGATTTTGGCGGGGGATATTTTAATTATGATTGGTAAAGACAAAGACTTAAACCGATTCGAGAAAGTCATTCGAGAAGATTAAATCTTTATAAAAAAACTGCGGATTATAACTTGGTTATAATCCGCAGTTTTCTATTAAATTATTTATTCTCATTAACATCCATAATAATAGGTAAAATCATCGGATTTCGATGCGTACGATCGTGTAAGAATGGACTTAATGAATCAATAATTGTTGATTTTAAGTGGTGCCATTCGACGTGTTCACTTTTCGAAAGTTTTTTGTGTAATGTTTTCGTCAACATACGTTCAGCTTCGTAAATCATCTTACCGCTTTCACGCATATAGACGAAACCTCGTGAAATAATATCTGGTCCTGACATTAATGTGTTCGTGTTGAAATCAACACTAATGACAACGATGACTAAACCTTCTTCACTGAGCATTTTACGATCATTAATAACCACATTGCCAATATCTCCAATACCATGACCATCTACGAGAATAACACCAGCTTTGATTGGTTGTGCTTCTCGTGCTGAATCTTTTGTTAAAGCAAGCATGCGACCATTATCTAATACAAAGATATTGTCATCTGGAATACCGGTATTGACTGCCAGTTGTCTATGCAAATCTAGCATACGATATTCACCGTGAATCGGCATGAAATATTTCGGCTTCATCAAACGAAGCATTAATTTTTGCTCTTGTTGAGAGCCGTGTCCTGATGTATGGATATTTGATAATTTACCGTGAATGACTTCTGCACCAGCTTTATAGAGTGCATTAATCGTACGATTCACACTTAATGTATTCCCTGGAATAGGTGATGATGAGAATACGACCGTGTCGTCTGGAATGATCGAGATTTGACGATGTGTACCATTCGCAATTCTTGATAGTGCAGCCATCGGCTCACCTTGTGAACCAGTACATAAAATCATGACTTCATGCTTAGGGTAGTGATTCATATGCTTTGTTTCAATGAATGTCTCTGGTGGTGCTTTAATATAGCCTAGTTCTGTTCCAATTCGAATGTTGTTTTCCATACTGCGACCGAACACCAAAATCTTACGGTTGAATTTAACTGCAGCTTCAACTGCTTGTTGAACTCTGAAAATATTCGAAGCAAATGTCGCGAATATAATACGTCCTTTACATTGTCTGAAGATTTGTTCAACGTTTTCACCGACTTGTTTCTCACTCATCGTAAAGTTTGGCACTTCTGAATTCGTTGAATCACTGAGTAAGCATAATACGCCTTCTTCACCGAGTTTTGCCATACGTGCTAAGTTTGCCGGTTCACCAACCGGTGTGAAGTCGAACTTGAAATCACCTGTATGGACAATATTTCCTTCGGGTGTATGGACTACGACCCCATACGCTTCAGGTATAGAGTGAGTCGTTAAATAAAATGATACTTTCAAGTTGCCAAGGGTCAATACTGTATCTTCTTCAATTGGATTTAAAGTCGTTCTTGATAGTAATTTATGCTCTTCCAATTTGTTGCGAATTAACCCAAGTGCAAGTGGTCCTGAATAAATCGGCACTTCAATTTGCTTGAGTAAGAACGGGATACCACCAATGTGGTCTTCGTGACCATGCGTCACGATCAAACCTCGTATTCTATCTTGATTTTGAACATAGTAAGTATAATCTGGAATGACATAGTCAATTCCTAGCAGGTCATCGTCTGGAAATTTTATCCCAGCATCGATTAAAATAATATCGTCTTTATATTCGACGGCGTAGGTATTTTTACCAATCTCACCTAAACCACCAAGGGCGACAACCCCAACTTCATTTGATTTTAAAGGTTCCATTATATCTTTTCCACCTTGAAATCATCTGAAGCTTGTTCATATTGTAAATGAGCTTCTGTTAGTTCTTCCACATGTTCGATATTAATATCTTGTCCTGCTAGAGACTTACGCACTTGTTCAATTGTTTCTGCTTCGAAATACTTTGCTTTAGTTGCTTCACGAATAACCATACGTTGGTTATGGTCTTGATAATATACTTTAAAAATTGCCATAATAATTTTGTTCCTCCAAATTTTATATATAATTTATTGTTAATTTATTGATTTATTTTGATGATAAATAAATAATGCCCTCTTAAATAAGGGCAAATAATTATTGTTAATTATTTTAGTCAGCCATTTCTAACGATGGCACCTCTATCATTTCTTAATATCATTTTACATGATAAACTTAAATAAATAAAGTAGTTATATTTATTAATGGAGGAATCGTGTTGAGATATAAAATGATTTGTTTAGATGTCGATGGAACGATATATAATGAAGAAAAAGTTGCATCAGAAGCAACAATTGCAACGATTAAACAATTACAACATGCAGGTTATAAAGTGGTCATTGCAACAGGACGCGCACCGTTTTTTATTGAACCTTTATTAGAGCGATTGGGGATTGATTCATTTATTTGTTTAAATGGTCAGCTTGTAAAAATTGATGGTCAATATATTCGTAAAGTACCTGTTCCACATGATGCTCTAGAAGCTATTAGAGCGCGCTCGATTGAACACGGACATCCAATGGTATTTTTCTCAGATGAAACTTATAAGACAACTTCTCTTCACGATTATGTTATAGATAGTCTGTCGACGTTAAAGATTACATTACCAGAAGAAGATGAATCGTTTTATGAATCACATGATATATATCAAGCGTTATTGTTCCACCGTGCTGAGGAGGATCATTTATATGATGATGTACTCACTGAAGTTAAACAATACCGTTGGCATGAAGTGAGCCGTGATATCGTTCCGAAAGAAGGTTCGAAATTTGAAGGTATCAAAGCGGCATGTGACTATTTAGGGATCACAACAGATGAAGTCATTGCCTTCGGAGATGGACCGAATGATATAGAGATGTTGTCAAATGTTGGATTAGGTGTTGCGATGGGCAATGCATTAGATGAGGTTAAAGCATGTAGTGATTATGTGACGAAATCAGTAGATGACGAAGGGATTACATATGCGGTCCGTGATCTAGATTTATTAATGATGTCTAAATATAGTCAACAGACCTATGAGTACATTCAAGAGATTAAATCACACCATGTAAAATTCATTGAAATTCATGATGAACGTTTTTTTAAATTGTATAACGCACAAAATGATAAAATAGATGTTGTCGAAATTGATGACCAATATTTCGAAGAGATGATTCAATATTTGCTAGAAGCTAAAATTCAATATACAAAGTTATAATATTGATTGAATCGTTATTAATATCTTTACTCACTCCGACGATTTTTCTGTAATCAGAGTAAATTGTAATTACTCTGAATACGGGTGGAAAAGTGTCGGAAATCGTCTGGTATTCAGAGTAAAACGCAAGTACTCTGAATACGGGGTGGAAAAAGAGTTGAAACTAGTCTGGTATTCAGAGTAAAACGCAAATACTCTGAATACGGATGGAAAAAGAGTTGAAACTAGCCTGGTATTCAGAGTAAAACGGAAATACTCTGAATACGGAAATGAAATCATTAATTATTCAAAGAAATAGCGATAAAATTTGAAGTTCATCAAATTTTATCGCTATTTTCATTTAAATCGAAAACTAAAAATGATTATAATTCAACAGCATTGTCAACTTTTTTAAATGGATCTTCTTGATTAATATGATCATAAAACATGACACCATTTAAGTGGTCAATCTCATGTTGTGCAACGATTGCTTCGAATCCTTCAAATCGATGTTTCACCATTTCACCGTCCATCGTATATGAACGAACGGTAACTTTGCGATAACGTGGGACGTATCCAGGGATTTGTTCATCGACACTCAAACACCCTTCACCAGTTGATAAGTAAGCGAGTTCACTAGAATGTGCGATAATCTTTGGATTGATTAATACTTCTTCAAGCAATACATTACCTTCTTCATCTTTAATAAAGAGTGCAATCATTTGTTTTGAGATGTTAATTTGAGGTGCTGCAATTCCAACGCCTGGTCTAAGTTGTTGTTGTTCAGCTATCTTGTCATCTTGGCTACGCTTCAAATAATCCATCATGTCATGAAGTGTCTTTCTATCTTCATCGTTCAATGGCAATTCAACAGGTTGTGCTTTTAATCTTAAAGTGTCATGTGGGTCTCTAATAATCTCTTTCATTGTAATCATTTCAGTACACCTCTTAATAATGTATTTCATTTCAATGCAAGTCATCATTTTAGTCATGATTTTATCATAATTTTATCACAAAATAGATATTGTTTATATAAGATAAATGTTAAAATTATTGTTGAGTACCCGGACATTATATTAAGGTGGTTCAATTAACACGATGAAAAGATTGTGATATAATGTACATGGTATTAAATATAAAAGATTAGAAAGGTTTGGTGTAATAATGGCAACTCAAAAGAAAACATTCGATGCAGTAGAAGTATTGAATGAAATCGAATCGAAATTCGATATGGTCCAAATTCTTGATCAAGAAGGAAATATCGTGAATGAGGACTTAATGCCTGATTTAACAGATGAACAGTTAGTAGAATTAATGGAAAGAATGGTATGGACACGTGTCCTAGACCAACGTTCAATTTCTTTGAATAGACAAGGACGTTTAGGATTCTATGCACCAACTGCAGGACAAGAAGCTTCTCAGCTTGCAAGTCAATATGCACTTGAGTCAGATGACTATATTTTACCAGGTTACCGTGATGTTCCACAGTTAATTTGGCAGGGCTTACCATTAACGAAAGCATTCTTATTCTCACGTGGTCACTTCGAAGGGAACCAATTCCCAGAAGGTGTTAACGCACTTAGCCCACAAATTATCATTGGTGCACAATATGTTCAAACAGCCGGCGTTGCATTAGGAATCAAAAAACGCGGTAAAGACGCAGTTGCAATTACTTATACAGGAGACGGCGGTACAAGCCAAGGGGACTTCTATGAAGGAATCAACTTTGCAAGTGCATACAAAGCACCAGCGATTTTCGTCGTTCAAAACAACCAATACGCAATCTCAACACCTCGTGATTTACAAACAAATGCGAAAACTCTTGCTCAAAAAGGTGTCGCATCTGGTATTCCAAGTGTGTTAGTAGATGGTATGGATGCATTAGCAGTATACAAAGTGACGAAAGAAGCGCGTGAACGTGCAGTTAAAGGTGAAGGTCCTACTTTAATCGAGACGATGACGTATCGTTACGGTCCACATACAATGGCTGGAGACGATCCAACAAGATATCGTACTGAAGAAACAGATACAGAATGGGAAGCAAAAGACCCAATCATTAGATTCCGTAAGTTCTTAGAAGCTAAAGGATTATGGAATGAAGAGAAAGAAAACGAGCATATTGAAAAAGCGAAAGAAGACATTAAAAATGCTATTAAAGAAGCAGATGGTGTAGAAAAACAAACTGTGACTCAATTAATGGAAATCATGTATGATGAAATGCCTTCTAACTTAAAAGAGCAATATGAAGTCTACAAAGAAAAGGAGTCGAAATAACCTATGGCACAAATGACGATGATTCAAGCCATCACGAATGCGATGCAAACAGAACTTAAAAATGACGAAAATGTATTAGTTTTCGGTGAAGACGTAGGGGTTAACGGAGGAGTATTCCGTGCAACTGAAGGTCTTCAAAAAGAATTCGGCGAAGATCGTGTATTCGATACACCACTTGCTGAATCAGGAATTGCTAGTTTGGCACTGGGATTAACATTAGAAGGATTCCGTCCAGTAGCAGAAATTCAGTTCTTTGGATTTTTATTTGAAGCGATGGATGGTGTTGCGGGTCAAATCGCACGTCATAGATATCGTTCAGGTAATTCTAAACAAGCACCAGTTGTGATTCGTTCACCTTTCGGTGGTGGGGTTCATACTCCAGAATTACACGCTGACTCACTTGAAGGTTTAGTGGCTCAAACACCTGGACTTAAAGTCATTATCCCATCTAACCCATACGATGCGAAAGGATTATTAATCGAAGCGATTCGCTCGAATGATCCGGTCATTTATTTAGAACATATGAAATTATACCGCTCATTCAGAGATGAAGTCCCTGAAGAAGAGTACACGGTTGAAATCGGTAAAGCAAAAGTGAAGCAAGAAGGAGAGGACATCACATTAATCGCATACGGTGCAATGGTTCAAGAAGCAATGAAAGCAGCTGAAGAACTTAAAGAAGAAGGTATTAATGCTGAAGTCATCGACTTAGTAACTGTATCACCAGTAGATTACGATACGTTAGTTAAATCGGTTGAGAAAACAAACCGTGCTGTGATGATTCAAGAAGCTCAACGTCAAGCAGGTATCGCTGGACAAGTGATTTCTGAATTACAAGAACGTACTATCTTAAGCCTAGAAGCACCAATTGGACGTGTCACTGCGGCTGACACTGTATATCCATTTACTGCTGCTGAAGGTGTTTGGTTACCAAACAAAAAGGATATTGTACAAAAAGCAAAAGAAACTGTAGAATTTTAATTAATATAAACCTATTTAGGAGGAATCATAGTGTCATTTGAATTTAAATTACCCGATATCGGTGAAGGTATCCACGAAGGTGAAATCGTAAAATGGTTCGTCAAAGATGGCGATGAAATTGCTGAAGATGATGTATTATGTGAAGTACAAAACGACAAAGCAGTCGTTGAAATTCCATCTCCAGTATCAGGAACTGTTGAAAAAGTGCATGTTGAAGAAGGTACAGTTGCGGTTGTCGGTGATGTAATCGTATCAATCGACTCTCCTGATGCTGAAGGCATGACGTTCAAAGGATCTGATGAAGAAGATAGCTCTAAAAAAGAAGAAAAGAAAGAAGCGCCGAAAGAAGAACCTAAATCTGAAAACAAAGAAGACAATAATTCTAATGCATCATCAAATGAAGATGTAGATGAAAATCGATTAGTCATTGCAATGCCTTCTGTGCGTAAATACGCTAGAGAACAAGGTGTAAATATTAAAGCAGTATCTGGTTCAGGTAAAAATGGTCGTATCTTAAAAGAAGATATCGATGCATTTAATAACGGTGAACAGCCAACAAACGCTTCAGCGGCTGAGCAAACAACTGGAGAAGCTGCATCAACTGAAACAGCACAAAAAGCGACTGAAGTACCAGCAGGTGAAATGCCTGAAACACGTGAGAAGATGAGTGGTATGCGTAAAGCGATTGCTAAAGCAATGGTTAACTCTAAACATACTGCACCACACGTGACGATTATGGATGAAATCGATGTTCAAAAATTATGGGATCACCGTAAAGCGTATAAATCAGTTGCTGAAGAACAAGGTATTAAATTAACATTCTTACCTTACGTTGTGAAAGCTTTAGTATCAGCGCTTAAGAAATACCCAGCATTGAACACATCAATCGATGATGAAACAATGGAAATTATTCAAAAACATTATTACAATATTGGTATTGCAGCAGACACTGAGAAAGGTTTATTAGTTCCAGTTGTGAAAAATGCTGATCGCAAATCAATGTTTGCAATCTCAGATGAAATCAACCAACTTGCAGCGAAAGCTCGTGATGGTAAATTATCATCTGACGAAATGAAAGGTGCAACATGTACAATTTCTAACATTGGTTCAGCAGGTGGACAATGGTTTACACCAGTTATTAACCACCCAGAAGTTGCAATCTTAGGTATTGGTCGTATCGCTCAAAAACCAATTGTTGTTGATGGTGAAATTATTGCAGCACCAGTACTTGCGTTATCATTAAGTTTTGACCATAGACAAATTGATGGATTGACTGCACAAAACGCAATGAATCACATTAAGAGATTATTAAATAATCCAGAATTATTATTAATGGAGGGCTAATATAATGGTAGTAGGAGATTTTCCAATTGAAACAGATACTATAGTCATTGGAGCAGGACCAGGTGGATATGTTGCAGCGATTCGCGCAGCTCAACTTGGCCAAAAAGTTACAATCGTTGAGAAAGGTGACCTTGGTGGTGTGTGCTTAAACGTAGGTTGTATTCCTTCTAAAGCAATGCTACAAGCATCTCACAAATTTCACGAAGCACAACACTCTGAAGACTTTGGTGTTGTAACAAATGATGTATCACTTGATTTCAGTAAAGTTCAAGAATTCAAAAACGGTGTCGTTAAGAAATTAACTGGCGGTGTTGAAGGATTATTGAAAGGAAATAAAGTTGAGATCGTTAAAGGTGAAGCATTCTTCGTTGATGAAAACAACTTGAAAGTGATGACTGAAAAACAATCACAAACGTATACATTCAAAAATGCAATCATCGCAACTGGATCTCGTCCAATCGAAATCCCTAACTTCAAATTTGGTGAGCGCGTATTAGATTCAACAGGTGCACTTGCATTAAAAGAAGCGCCTAAGAAAATGGTTATCGTTGGTGGAGGTTACATCGGAAGTGAGCTTGCTACTGCATACGCAAACTTCGGTACAGAAGTGACGATTTTAGAAGGAGCTAAAGATATTTTAGGTGGATTTGAGAAATCAATGACACAACTTGTGAAAAAATCATTTAAGAAAAAAGGTATCGAAATCGTCACAGAAGCGATGGCTCAAAAAGCTGAAGAAACAGATAACGGTGTGAAAGTGACATATGAAGCAAAAGGTGAAACGAAAGAAATAGAAGCGGATTATGTATTAGTAACTGTTGGTCGTAAGCCAAACACTGAAGAAATCGGTCTTGAGCAAGTTGGTATTGAAATGGGTGAACGTGGCTTAATCAAAGTCGACGAGCAAAGTCGTACATCTGTTAAAAACATTTATGCAATTGGTGATATCGTTCCTGGTTTACCACTTGCACATAAAGCTTCATATGAAGGTAAAGTTGCTGCTGAAGCAATTGCTGGAGAGAAATCTGCTGTTGATTACTTAGCAATGCCAGCTGTATGTTTTACTGAGCCAGAACTTGCTACAGTAGGTTATGATGAAGGATCTGCGAAAGATGCTGGTTTAGAAGTGAAAGCTGCTAAATTCCCATATGCTGCAAATGGTCGTGCATTAAGCATGAATGCAACAGATGGATTCGTGAAATTGATTACACGTAAAGAAGATGGTTTATTAGTTGGTGCTCAAGTGGCTGGTGCAGGTGCATCAGACATTATCGCTGAACTTGGATTGGCGATTGAGACAGGTATGACTGCTGAAGATGTTGCATTAACAATTCACGCACATCCAACGTTAGGTGAGATTTCTATGGAAGCAGCGGAAGTTGCATTAGGAACACCAATTCATATCGTAAAATAATAAATTATAATTCAAGCTCCTCTAATGAGGAGCTTTTTTTGGAGGTTTGTATGGAATACTCTTATCCAATCGACACAGATTGGTCTACAGAAGAAATAACGAAAGTTATTCACTTTTTTAATTGTATAGAGCAACATTACGAACAACAGAATGTTAGTGATGAAGCAATCCTTAGTCATTACAAAGCATTTAAACAAGTCGTCCCATCAAAAGCGTTAGAGAAAAAGATGTTTAAACAATTTGAACGTTCAACATCGTATAAAGTATATGATGTCGTTAAAGCTGCATTAAATCATTCAAAGTAAACCGTTGAAATTTATATTTCAACGGTTTTTTTATGCAAAAAATGATTGTTAAATGTATATTCATGTGGTAAATTCATTCAGTAATACAAAACAAAGTGTTTCGTAATAGTAAACAAGGAGGGTGATTATGGATATTGGCAAACGATTGAAGGCGTATCGAAATATTAATCAAATGACACAAGATGAACTTGGTCATCGAACAAATCTATCAAAGTCGTATATATCCCAACTTGAAAATAATAAAGTACAAGCAACGGTTGAATGTTTCTTACATATTTTATCTGTACTTGATGTATCCCCAACTGAGTTTTTCAATAGTGAAAATGATGAACAAATCATTCATAAGCATAATGACCAAACAATCGTGAACGAAGACGGTATTACGATGCGTTGGCCAATTAAACAATCGAATGCGATGGAGATGGAACCTATTATTATAACCCTAGAACCAGGTGCCTCGATGAAGAAGTTTAAGCCTTCGAAGGCAGAAACATTTATCTATATACAACAAGGCCATTGCACTCTTAAAATTGGAGAACATCAATACGTCGCAAATCAACATGATGCGATGTATTTCAAATCAAACGCATCTCATCAAATCATAAATACATCAGATGATATAACAACTTTTACGATGGTAATGACACATTCATATATATAAGGAGGATGTTATGGAACATATTTTAACATTAGATCAAATTGAAAAATCATTTGGCGAACAGAAGGTCATTAAACCGATTTCTATTGAAATGGAACGGGGGAAATTTTATACATTACTTGGCCCAAGTGGTTGTGGTAAAACAACATTGCTTAACATTATTGCTGGATTCGTTAAACCAGACAATGGGACGATTTATTATGATGGTAAAGATATTACTGCTAAAACACCGAATGCTCGTGAAGTCAATACAGTGTTCCAAAACTATGCATTATTTCCACATATGAATGTGTATGATAATGTTGCATTCGGTTTGAAATTAAAAAAATTGAACAAGAAAGCAATCAGAGAAAAAGTTGAAGAAGTACTCACATTAGTGAACTTAAAAGATTATCAAAATAGTGATATTAACGACTTAAGTGGAGGCCAGAAACAACGTGTTGCGATTGCACGTGCGATTATTAATGAACCGAAAGTTTTACTACTAGATGAGCCACTGAGTGCACTAGATTTAAAACTAAGAACAGAGATGCAATATGAGTTAAAAGCGATTCAAAAACGATTAGGAATTACATTCGTCTTTATTACACATGATCAAGAAGAAGCACTTGCGATGAGTGATTACATTTATGTCATGAAAGATGGTGTCGTTGAACAATCAGGAACGCCGACAGATATTTATGATGAACCCGTTAACCGCTTTGTTGCAGATTTTATCGGTGAATCAAATATTATTGAAGGGACGATGATTGATGATGGTATCGTTCAAATGTATAACAAGCGTTTTGAATGTGTCGATGGAGGATTTGAACCGATGGCGAATGTTGAAGTCGTGTTGCGTCCAGAAGATATAGAAGTGACCGATGAGTTAGAAGGATTATTAGACGTGACGATTAAATCCTCATTGTTTAAAGGGGTACATTACGAGTTAATCGGTGTTGATAATGAAGGATATGAATGGTTAATTCAAACGACGAAGAAACGTCTTGCAAGGGATAAAGTTGGACTCAAATTTAATCCGGAAGATATTCATATTATGTTACCAGGTGAAACGGAAGATGAGTTTGACGCGAGATTGATGCGTTATCAGGATGTGTTGAATGATGAGTAACATACGTAAATATATAGGACTGCCATATTTAGTTTGGATTCTTCTATTTGTCTTAATGCCACTCGTATTACTCTTCTTTCAGTCATTTCAATCACAAGAGAATACGTTGACGCTTGCTAACTATATGAATTTCTTTACGTGGAGTTATATTAAGATGACGATCATGAGTTTTATCTATGCATTGATTATTACGCTCTTTACATTAATCGTTAGTTATCCAATTGCATTATTAATCAATTCATTACGCCATAAGCAATTCTGGTTGTTGATTATTATTTTACCAACATGGATTAACGTTTTACTGAAAACATATGCGTTTATCGGTGTCTTTGTAAAGGATGGATTGTTAAATAATATACTGAATGTGTTTCATTTAGCAGATCAACAATTTTTATTTACACCAATGGCATTTATTATCGTCAGTGTGTATATTTTTATTCCATTTATGATTTTACCGATATTTAATAGTCTCCAAGATATCGACCCAGCATTGATACGAGCTAGCCATGACCTTGGCGCTTCAAAAATAGAAACGTTCAAACGAGTCATTATACCATTATCAATGAATGGTGTAAAAACAGGCATTCAAGTTGTGTTCATCCCCGCATTATCACTCTTCATGATTACACGATTGATTGCAGGAAATACAATCGTCACGTTAGGTACAGCGATTGAGCAGCAATTTTTATTCAATCAAAATTTTGGAATGGGATCAACAATAGGTGTGTTTTTAGTCATCATTATGATTCTAATCATGCTTGTGACGAAATCAAATGATCAGTATGGAGGAATGAAATCATGAAAAAATTCTTTCTCGCACTGATTGTGTTTGTATTATATTTTCCGATTTTATTTTTAGCGTTTTATTCATTTAATTCAGCAGGCAATATGACATCCTTTGAAGGATTCACATTGGAATATTATCGTAATGTGTTAACCGATGACCGGTTGATGTCAATCATTTTTAATACGTTGAGTATTGCATTAATTTCATCCAGTATTGCGACAATATTTGGATTAAGTGGTGCATTGATGCTTTATTTAATTCGATCGAAACATATGAGGTCAACGTATTTGTCAATCAATAACATATTGATTGTATCCCCTGATGTTATTATTGGTTCAAGCTTTTTAATACTATTTATGTACTTAGGGATTCAACTCGGATTTATGAGTGTGTTACTCAGTCATATTGCATTTTCAATTCCAATTGCCACGTTAATGATTTTGCCGAAGCTCTATGAGATGAATGATGAAATGATTAATGCAGCAATCGATCTCGGAGCATCAAAACTAGACGTTTTAACTAAAATTGTGTTGCCGAATATTAAGCCAGGTTTGATTGCTGCATTTTTAATGTCATTGACGTATTCATTAGATGATTTTGCGGTGAGTTTCTTTGTGACAGGTAATGGATTTAGTGTGTTAAGTGTTGAAATATACTCGATGGCGAGAAAAGGGATCACGATGGAAATCAATGCGATTTCAACATTGATCTTTGTGATCGTCATGATCTTAATTGCTGTATACTACATGGTCACTCAAAGAGGACGTAAGGAGGTTCAATCATGAAACAATTAATCCAATGGATTGTCATTCCGATTATTATTGGTATTTTGTGTCTTTTTGTTTCGAATCAATTGAGTCAAACCGAGTCTGTCGATGGTAAAGTACTATATGTTTATAACTGGGGAGAGTATATTGATCCTGAATTGATTGACCAATTCGAGGAAGAGTATGGTTATAAAGTAATCCTTGAAACCTTTGATTCGAATGAAGCAATGCTTGCCAAGGTGAAAAATGGCGGGACGCATTATGACGTTGCAGTACCGAGTGAATATATGATTGAAATGATGAAAGAAGAGGATTTGTTAGTTCCTATTAACTATGAACAAATCCCTAACATTAAACATATCGAAGATGAGTTTTTAGACTTAAGCTTTGATCGGAACAATGAATATAGTGTGCCTTACTTTTGGGGAACAGTAGGGATTTTATACCATCCTGAAAGAACAAAGAGCATTGATTTCTCGAGTTGGGAAAGTCTGTATGATGAACGCCTCAAAAACGAAGTTTTACTCGTTGATGGGCCGAGAGAATCTTTAGGATTCGCATTAAACTTAAATGGCTATTCATTGAACAGTAAAGAAGATCAACAGTTGGATAAAGCGTACGACAGTTTATTGGATCTTACACCCAATATTCGCGGTATCGTCGGTGATGAAATCAATACGATGATGACACAAAATGAAGCGAAAGCAGCCGTTGTATGGAGTGGAATGGCACGAGATATTATGTGGGAAAATGAAGCATTGGACTATATCGTCCCTGAAGAAGGATCTAATCTGTGGTTTGATAATTTTGTTATTCCAAAAACAGCACAAAATACAAAAGGTGCCCATGAATTCATTAACTTTTTGCTAGATCCTGAAATCTCTGCACAGAATACGGAGTGGGTCGGATACGCAACGCCAAATGAAGCGGCGAAAGCATTGCTAGATAAAGAGGTCAGTGAGGATGAACGATTCTATCCAAGTGATCAAATGAAAGAAAAACTCGAAGTGTATGAAAACCTCGGTGAAGCGTATACAAATAAGTACTCTGAATTGTACTTGAAGTTCAAAATAAACTTAAACTAATAACATTTAAATTTCTGTTTTAAATATAGTATGATAGGGTATGTAAGTACAGAAATCATAATATTAGGAGGGACTTATATGTGCGATGGTTATGTAGAAATCAAACGCCCAGTAAAGCGTACGATTGAAAAAGTTTTAAGTATTATTGGTATATTATTATTATTACTTTCAATTGGTGGGACATTATTTTTAAAGTTTTTCGGAATGGATTCACCAGAAGTTAGATCTCAAATCGAGGATTCTTTGAAAAAAGAAATTGAAAATGATCCAACAATGCAAGAGATTACACCGGATCAAGTCATTAACTTATTCGAAAGAATTTTAGATTTTGGTTTATGGGCATTAATTGCATCATTAATCTTAAGTTTATTAGGATTTATATTAATGAAATCTAGAGTGATTGCAGGGTTATTATTCTTACTTGCTGCAATCGTTGGATTCCCAAGTTTGTTAGCAGCGTTATTATTCTTAATCGTTGCAATTATGCTATTCGCTCGTAAAGACAGAATTGAACATGTAAGAGAAGATTCAATTTCTGATTACGATCGTAAAGAGAGTAACCGTGATTATGACAGAGATGATCGATTTGAAGATCATCGCGACCGTAATGTTGTAGATCGTCATGATGATGTAGATCGCGAACGTAAAGACTATGATCGCACTCGTCCGGTAACAGATGATCGTCATGATTCAGATTATGATACTAAATTAGGTGGATATGATCGTGACAATGATCGTAACAATGCTTATGATGACAATCATACTTCTGCAACAGATGAACGTTCAAGACGCGTGGATGATCACAACATGAACAACCGTCAAGATAAAGATGGATTCTTTGATCGTAAAGATGATGATCGTAAATATTACGAAGGTGACCGTGATAACTCAGAAGTGATCAATCGCCGTCGTGACGATAACGATTATTAATAGATTTATAGAAAACCATGAGAACATTATGTTCTTATGGTTTTTTTCTGTAATCAGAGTAAAAGAGAAATACTCTGAATACGGGAGTGGAATGAGCTGAAAATGTTCTGGTAATCAGAGTAAAAGAGAAATACTCTGAATACGGG